>NZ_BAAAPH010000002.1:27038-324517 GCF_039531045.1 Kribbella hippodromi
CGGCGACACCACCCGCGTCACGCAGTGCGTCTACGGCGCTCGCGCTGGCGCCACCAATCACGCTGCTGCCCGCGCCGGCTCCACCACCCGCGCCGCCGCCACAGACCACGCTGCCACCCGCGCCGGCGACACCACCCGCGTCACGCAGTGCGTCTACGGCGCTCGCGCTGGCGCCACCGATCACGCTGCTACCCGCGCCAGCTTCACCACCCGCCTCATGCTGGGCGAGTTCGCCACCCGCGCCGCCGCCGATTGAACTGCCTACCGCGCGGGGTGCGCCACCCGCCTCACCTGCGGTGCTTTCGCCGGCCGCCTGACGCGGGGCGAGTTCGACGCTCGCGCCGCCGCCGGTCAAGCTGCCTACCGCGCCGGGTGCACTGCCCGCTTCATGTGCGGTGTGTTCGCCACCCGCCCCACGCGGAGCCTGTCCGTCTCTCGCGCCGCCGGCGGCATCCGTCGTCTCCACAGCGGTCGTGCTGCTTGTGGTGTGGGTGCTGTTGGTGTTCGGGGTGGTGGGCGGGTCTTCTGCTGCTGTTCTGGTGCTCATATGTGCCCCCTCTTGAGATGGTTCGAGTGGTTCGAACGGTGTTCGTCTACGAACACTGTTCTACTCGCGAACGATGTTCGCGTCAAGTACAGTGTTCGTATGAGCCAACCTCCGTGGCAGCCGATCGCCCCCGCGAAACCTGCTCGGCCGGCGAAGGAACCGCTGACCCGGGACCGGATTGTCGACGCCGCCATGCGGGTGCTGACCCAGAGCGGGTACGAGGCGGTCTCGATGCGCAAGATCGCGAGCGAGCTGGGTACGGGACCGGCGTCCTTGTACGCCCATGTCGCGAACAAGCGCGAACTCGATCAGCTACTCGTGGAGCGCACCGCCGAGCAGATGGTCTTCGACGACCCGATCGACCCGGACCGCTGGCAGGAGCAGCTGAAGGCGACGATGCGCGAGATGCTCCGGGCGATGCGGGCGAATCCCGGCGTGGCACGGGCGGCGATCGGCGCGGTGCCGGTGGGGGAGCGCGCCTTGCGTACCACCGAACGCATCCTGACTCTGCTCAAAGCCGGCAACGTTCCGGACCAGGCGGCGGCTTGGGCGGTCGACCTGATCCCGCTGTATGTGACGGCGGTCGCGTTCGAGGAGACGGTCCAAAGCGCGTCGGACTGGACCCCCGAAGACGTGGAGCGCTTTGTCAACAATCTGCGAACCTACTTCGAAGGCCTCCCAGCCGACCGTTTCCCCCTAACCGTCGCCCTGGCCAACCAGCTGACCTCCGGAGCCGACGGCGACGCCCGCTTCGAATTCGGCCTCACCGTCATCACCGCCGGCCTAGCCGCCCTAGCCCCAACCCCCCTAACCCCGACCCCTAACCCCAACCCCTAGCCCCGCCCCCGATCCACCACCCCCGCGCGATCGATCCGCGACACCCGCACGATCCACCACGCCTGTGATCCACCACATCCGCGCGATCCGCCACGCCGGGTTCGCGCCAGAGGTGGTCGTACGTCGGCCCAGCGCACGGCGTACAGCCGGAATCCCGTAACCGGCGGCCAGCGCCCCCGACCGCCCACTGCACCTGCGCGTGCTCCCGATCCACCGAGCTCCCAGTCCATCGCGCTCTGGGTCCCCACCGCCTCGCTGGATCTGCCGTGCGCCCGATCAAGCGGGGCCGGACTAAGGGTGTAGTCGGCGGCTTCTGTTGCGGTTGCCATCGCTCTCCCGATCCACGCGTACCGGCTCTGCGCCGACCGCGATCCAGTGCGTACTGGGTCTGCGCCCACCGTGATCCACCGCGTACGGGATCTGCGCCGATCGCGATTTACCGTGCGCCGGATCTGTGCCCACCGCGATCTGCTGTGTACCGGATCGGGTGCGTGGGTGCTGTTCGGGCGTATTCGGGGGTACTGGGTGCTGATAGTGGATCAACTGGGAGTTACTTCTTGTGGTTCACGAATGCACATGGTTAACCTTCGGATTGTCAACAAAACTACGACCTTCCCGTGGGGCGTGTTGATTCGTGAGAGGTGGGCACTCGGGTGAGGCCGTAAACGACAGGAGGAACACTGTGGAGCCCGAGAATCGACGACCCGTGGACACCCCGTCGCCCGGGGTGAGTCCCACGGTTGAGGCGGAGCCACCGCCCGGGGTGCTCAAGAAGGCGATCGCCGCGTCGGCGATCGGGAATGCCACCGAGTGGTTCGACTACGGCATCTACGCGTACGGCGTGACGTACATCTCGGCCGCGATCTTCCCGGGTGACACCGAGAGTCAGACGCTGCTCGCGCTGATGACGTTCGCCGTCTCGTTCCTGGTCCGCCCGCTCGGCGGCCTGGTTTGGGGCCCGCTCGGCGACCGGCTCGGCCGCAAGCACGTGCTCGCGATCACCATCATCCTGATGTCCGGCGCGACCCTGTGCGCCGGACTCGTGCCTTCGTTCCACACCATCGGCTACTGGGCGCCGGTCCTGCTGGTGCTGCTCCGGATGGTGCAGGGCTTCTCGACCGGTGGTGAGTACGGCGGTGCCGCGACCTTCATGGCCGAGTACGCGCCGAGCCGCAAGCGCGGGTTCCTCGGCAGCTTCCTGGAGTTCGGCACGCTGGCCGGCTTCTCGCTCGGTGCGCTGCTGATGCTGGGCTTCTCGCTGCTGCTCGGCGACGAGCGGATGCATTCGTGGGGCTGGCGGCTGCCGTTCCTGGTCGCCGCGCCGCTCGGCCTGGTCGGGGTCTACCTCCGGTCCAAGCTCGAGGACACGCCGGTCTTCCGCGAGCTCGAGGCGAAGGGCCAGAAGGAAGAGCAGACCTCGCATCAGTTCAAGGACCTGCTGGCCGGGTACTGGGCGCCGATCCTGCGCCTCGGTGGCATGGTCATCGCGCTGAACGTCGTCAACTACACGCTGCTCACGTACATGCCGACGTACCTGGAGAAGGAGATCGGGCTCAGCTCCGACAAGTCGCTGGTGGTGCCGATCATAGGAATGTTGACAATGATGGTCTTCGTTCCGTTCGCCGGCCGGGCGTCCGACCGGGTCGGGCGAAAACCGTTGTGGTGGGTCTCGCTCGGCGGGCTGTTCGTGTTCGGCGTACCGATGTTCATGCTGATGAGTACGAACATGCTCGGCGCGATCATCGGGTTCGCGGTACTCGGCCTGCTCTACGTACCGCAGCTGGCGACCATCTCGGCGACCTTCCCGGCGATGTTCCCGACGCATGTGCGGTACGCCGGGTTCGCCATCGCGTACAACGTGTCCACCTCGCTGTTCGGTGGAACCGCGCCCGCGGTGAACGACTGGCTGACGGCGAAACTCGGGGATTCGCTGGTGCCGGCGTACTACATGATGGCGGCTTGTGTGGTCGGCGCGATCGCGCTGATCAAGGTCCCGGAGACTTCCCGGTGCCCGTTGAACGGCACTGAAATCCCCGGCACCGATGAAGCACTGCCACCGGTGGACCTGGAACCGGCTCCCACCAAGGCCTGAACCAGATCTGAACCACGCAGGAGGCCGGCCCGCCGATCTCCGGAAACAATTCGCCACTTGGCGCACCAATTGTTCCGGAAACCGCGGACCGGCCTCCTGCTACGTCAATCTGCTCAGTGAACCGAAGACGCCGCGCCCGACAGGACGCGGCGTCTTGGCCAAGGACTGCCGATCAGGTGATGGACCCGATCAGCCGACGACCGCGGAAACTGCGTCGGCCCAGAGGCCGGCGGCTTCATCGACCTCGTCGGGGGAGACCACCAGCGCCGGAATAAACCGGACGACCTGGCCCCAGGCGCCGCACGTCAGCAGTAACAGCCCGCGCCGCGCTGCCTCCTGCTGAACCGCCGCCGCCGTGACCGGATCGGGCTTCCCGTCGGCATCGCGGAACTCGTTGCCGATCATCAGCCCGAGCCCGCGTACGTCGGTGATCTGCTCGTGCTTGTCCGCGACCAGCTGCAACGCCTGCTTGAGCTGCGCGCCACGCTCGGCCGAGTTCCGGACCAGGCCTTCGTCCTCGATCACATCGAGCGTCGCCAGCGCGGCCGCGCACGCGACCGCGTTCGCCCCATACGTCCCGCCCTGCGAACCGGGCCAGGCCTTCTCCATCAACTCCGACGACGCGGCGATTGCAGACAATGGGAATCCGGACGCCAGCCCCTTCGCGGTGACGACAACATCCGGCCGCGAGCCGAAGTGGTCGCCGCCCCAGAACTTCCCGGTACGCCCGAACCCGGTCTGTACTTCGTCGACAACCAGCAGAATCCCGTGCGCGTCGGCGCGCTCCCGCAGACCGGCGAAGAACCGCTCGTTCGCGGGTACGTACCCGCCCTCGCCGAGCACCGGTTCGACGAAGAACGCGGCGGTGTCAGCCGGGGTGCTCAACGTTTGCAGTACGTAGTCCAGCTGGCTGAGCGCGAAGTCGGTGGCCTGCTCGACCGGCCAGCCGAAGTGGCCAGGGTCGGGGAACGGCGACACGTGGACGCCGGCCATCAACGGGCTGAAACCGGACCGGAACTTGGTGCCGGAGGTCGTCATCGAGGCCGCGGCCACGGTCCGGCCGTGGAATCCGCCGTGGAACACGATCACGTTCGGCCGGCCCGTCGCCTGCCGGGTCAGCCGCAGGGCCGCCTCGATCGCTTCGCTGCCGGAGTTCGCGAAGAACATCCGGTCCAGGCCCTGGGGGAGTACGTCACCGAGCCGCTCCACCAGATTGAGCAGCGGCCGGTGCATGACGGTCGTGTACTGCGCGTGAATGATCCGGCCGACCTGCTCCTGTGCGGCCGCGACCACGCGCGGGTGGCAGTGCCCGGTCGAGGTGACTCCGATCCCCGCGGTGAAGTCCAGATATCGGCGGTCGTCCTCGTCGAACAGCTGGACGCCCACACCGCGGGCAGCGACCACACCGGTCGCCTGTTTCAGGATTTGCGAGAGCTCGGCCACGGACTTCCCCTCTGAACGTCAAATGGTAGATTGTTGACAATCAGCGTATCTCAGCTGCCGAGGCCGGTGAAGGGGTGCTCATGGACGAAGCGCGCGTGGTGGACGCGGTCGAGAAGCGGTTGTTCATCGACGGGAAATGGGTCGAGGCCGGCAGCGGCGCGACCTTCGACGTCGTTGATCCGTCCACCGGCAAGGTCCTCTGCGCCGTCGCCGACGCGACTCCCGCGGACGGCCGGGCCGCGCTCGACGCGGCGGTCGCGGCGCAGCGCGACTTCGCCAAGACCTCGCCGCGCGAACGCGCCGACATGCTCACCGCGGCGTACGAACTGCTGATCGAGCGCACCGACGACCTGGCCCTGCTGATGACCTTGGAGATGGGCAAACCGTTGCCCGAGGCCCGCGGTGAGATCGCGTACGCGGCCGAGTTCTTCCGGCACTTCGCGGGTGAAGCGCTGCGGATCGACGGCGGGTACCAGACCGCGCCGGCCGGCAACGCGCGCTTCCTGATCACGAAGCAACCGGTCGGCCCGTGCCTGCTGATCACCCCGTGGAACTTCCCGATGGCGATGGGCACCCGCAAACTCGGCCCGGCGATCGCGGCCGGCTGCACGAGCGTGATCAAGCCGGCGCACCAGACGCCGCTGTCGATGCTCGCGTTGATGGGCATCCTCGCCGAGGCCGGCGTACCGGCGGGCGTCGTCAACTGTGTCACCGCGATGGACGCGGGCGGTGTGATGGAGCCGCTGATCCGGTCCGGCCTGGCCCGCAAGTTGTCCTTCACCGGGTCGACCCGGGTCGGTCGCGTCCTGCTCGAACAGTGCGCGGAGAAGGTACTCCGTACATCCCTCGAGCTAGGCGGCAACGCACCGTTCATCGTCTTCGAGGACGCCGATCTCGACGAAGCCGTCGACGGCGCGATCGCGGCCAAGATGCGGAACATGGGCGAGGCGTGTACGGCCGCCAATCGTATTTTTGTTCACAATGCGGTGATCGACGAGTTCGGCCGCCGGCTCGCGGACCGGATGGGCGCGCTGACCGTCGGGCGGGGCACCGAACCGGACATCAAGGTCGGCCCGCTGATCGACGAGGCCGGGCGGGAGAAGGTGCGGTCGCTGGTCGCGGACGCGGTCGGCCGGGGCGCGACCGTGCTCACCGGCGGCGACATCGCCCCGGGCGACGGGTACTTCTACCCGCCGACGGTGCTCACCGGCGTACCGCGGGACGCCGCGATGGCGGATCAGGAGATCTTCGGGCCGGTCGCGCCGCTGACGCCGTTCAGCACCGAGGACGAGGTGATCGCGGCCGCGAACGACACCGAGTACGGCCTGGTCGCGTATGTGTTCACCAACGACCTGCGCCGGGCGCTGCGGGTGGCGGAGTCGATCGAGACCGGCATGGTCGGGCTCAATCAGGGGGTGGTGTCGAACCCGGCGGCACCGTTCGGCGGGGTGAAGCAGTCCGGACTCGGCCGGGAGGGCGGTGCCGTCGGGATCGACGAATTCCTGGAGACGAAGTACATCGGGATCGCCGTCAGCGGCGGTTGACCAGCCGCTCGATCGCGTCGTCCATGTGCGCCAGCAGGAGCATCTCGGTACGCGCCACGTTGCCGGCCTCGATCGCGTCGGCGAGATCGGAGTGCTCCAGCGCGCGGACGTCGGTGGCGAGGTACGTCTCCTCCAGCGCGTGGATGCACATCCGGGTCTCGATGATGGACGTCTGATGCATCCGGATCAGCCGCGGGCTGCCGGACAGCCGCACCAGCGTCTCGTGGAACTCGATGTCCAGCTCGCCGATCGCGCCCGGATCGCCGTCGGCATCCAGCATCGCGTGGCCGAACCTGGACAGCTCCTTGCCGGCCGCCTCGAAGTCGCCGACCAGGATCTGGCGGGCCGCGGCCAGCTCGATCGCCTGCCGGGCGACGTACATGTCGCGGATGTCGTGCGGCGTCAGGTCGACGACGAACAGGCCGCGGTTGCGGATCGAGATCAGCAACCCTTCCTGGGTGAGCCGCTGCATGCCCTCACGCAGCGGTCCCCGACTGACGCCCAGCTTGCGGGCCAGCTCGGCCTCGCCGAGCTGCGAGCCAGGCTTGATCTCGCCGTAGCCGATGGCTTTGCGCAGCTTGTCGGCGATGATGCTCGGCGTCGACTCCTGCACCAGCGGCTCGATGTAATCGGTCACTCTCGCTTCCCCCTTGTGGTGAACAGCGTCCCCAGATGTGGCAATGACGGTACATCGCCGGTCAACTGGAGGCCTTTCCAGACCGTCACCTGGTTCGCGGTCAGGACCGGCTTGCCGACCGCCGTCTCGAGTTCGTCGACAATCGACAGCGTGTGCATCGCGGTGTCGGGAACCAGGATCGCCTCCGCGTCCGGGTGGTCGGCTGCCTTCACCATCGCGACCACCTGCTCGGGCGCCAGGGTGCCGACCTCAGCGGCGGTGATGATTCCGTTGCTGCCCATCGACACCACCTCGACGCCGCCGCCGGTGAGGAAGCGGACGAAGTGCTGGGCGACCTCCTCCGGGTACGAGGCGGCCACGGCGACCCGCCGCAGGCCGAGCTCGCGGCAGGCGTCGACGAAGGCGATCGAGGTGGACGACGCCGGTACGCCGAGCGCCTGCGCCACGCCGGCCGCCTGGATGTTCGCGCCCTCACGGCCGAACACGAAGCTGCCCGACGTGCACGCCCACATCACCGCGTCCGGCCGGGACGGCGCGAGCTCGGCGGCGCCTTCGGCCAGCCGTTCGGCCCGGCCGAGGTCGAGCAGCGCGTCCACCCGGTGCGCGTCCTCACCGACGGAGGTGATCACCACCGGCAGCTTCACGGTCCCGTCCAGCCGCGCCTCGAGCGTCGGGTAGTCGTCCTCCGCGCTGTGTCCGGGATAGAGCAGCCCTACCGTGACCATCCGACCTCCTGGCTGACGTCAACCGAAATGAGTAGATTGTCGACAATGTTAACCCCAGACGATCCAACAATCGGCTCCACCGGGTACGACATCTCCCGCCTTGTTGCCGCCCTTCGCCGGGAACTGCGCGGCGAAGTGGCTGACGACCGGCGTACGCGGGCGCTGTACGCCGCGGACGGATCGAACTACCGGGCTGTGCCGGACCTGGTTGTCGTACCGGCGGATGCCGACGAATTGGCGGCCGCCGTCACGCTGACCGCCGCGGCCGGGGCGCCGGTGGTGGTACGCGGCGGCGGTACCTCGATGGCCGGCAATGCGATCGGGGGAGTCGTCATCGACACCTCGCGGCATGTGAACCGCATCCTCGAGCTCGACCCTGCTGCACGGACTGCCGTCGTCGAGCCTGGGGTAGTACTGACTGATCTGTTGGCCGCCGCGCGTCCGCACGGGCTGGCGTTCGGCGCCGATCCGTCGTCCGCGAGCCGCGCCACGCTCGGCGGCATGATTGCCAACAATGCGTGCGGCGCGCACTCGGTCGCCTGGGGTACGACTGCCGACAATCTGCAATCTCTGGACACCGTCCTCGCCGACGGCACCCGGCTCACCTTCGACGCCGTCTCGGCCGGACGCGACGTGCTGGCCGCTCGCCCAGGGCGGGAAGGCGAGCTGCATCGAGCCCTGCAAGCGTTCGTGGACCAGAACGAACTGTTGATCCGGCGCCGGTTCGGTCAGTTCACTCGCCAGATCTCGGGCTATGCGCTGCACCGGCTGCTGCCCGAGCACGGCTACAACGTGGCCGGTCTGCTGGCCGGCAGCGAAGGCGGGCTTGCCGCGACGCTCCGCGCCACCGTGCGCCTGACAGAGTTGCCCAAGGCAAAGGTTCTCTGCGTACTCGGCTTCGGCGATTCGATCACCTCCGCCGACTGCGTACCCGTCGTCCTCCGGCACCGCCCGCTCACGATGGAATCCATCAACAACGAGCTCGTCGACCGGCTGCCCGCGGAGGTCCGCGACGCGGCCGTCAGCGCTGGGCTTCCGGCCGGAAACGCCTGGCTGCTGGTCGAGATCGGCGGCGACGACGAGCCGGCCGCCGCCGGCGCAGCACGCACGATGCTGGAAGAACTGCGTGACTCGGGCTCGCCCGCCACCGCCTCGCTTGTCACTGACCCGAAGGCGCAGGCCGTCCTGTGGCGGTGCCGGACCGATGCCGCCGGCCTCGCGACCCGGCGTGCGGATGGTGCCGAGGCGTGGGGCGGATGGGAGGACGCCGCGGTACCACCGGAGCGGCTCGGCGCGTACCTGCGCGGACTGGACGAGCTGCTCGGGCGGCACGGTCTGTCCGGTGCGTCGTACGGGCATTTCGGCGAGGGCTGTATGCATATGCGGATCGACTTCGACTTGCTGAGTACGCGCGGCGTCGCAACGTACCGGGAGTTTGTCGACCAGGCCGCGGACCTTGTGGTTGAGCTTGGCGGTTCGGTGTCCGGCGAACATGGCGACGGGCGGGCGCGCGGCGAGTTGCTGAGCAAGATGTACGGCGCTGACGGCGTTGCGCTTTTCGGTGAACTGAAGCGCATCTGGGATTCGGACGGCGTGCTGAACCCTGGCATGATTGTCGACCCGCCGCGGCTCGACCTGGCGATCCGGCACGACGGCGCGGCGAAGAACCGGCATGTGGCGACGCTGTTCGACTACCCGGACGACGGGCACGATTTCGCTCGGGCGCAGCGGCGGTGCGTGGGGATCGGCAAGTGCCGGCAGACGTCGGGCAGCGTGATGTGCCCGAGCTATCAGGTCACGCGCGAGGAACTGCATTCCACCCGCGGCCGGGCGCATCTGCTCTGGGAGATGCTGCAGGGCGACCTGATCACGGATGGGTGGCGGTCGACGGAGGTACGCGACGGGCTCGATCTGTGCTTGTCCTGCAAGGGCTGTTTGTCGGATTGTCCGGTGAACGTTGACGTGGCGACGTACAAGGCGGAGTTCACGCACCATCACTATGCACGGCGCCCGTGGGCCCGGCCGTTGTCGCATTGGTCGATGGGGTGGTTGCCGTTGTGGTCCCGGCTCGCGTCCCGGGCGCCGAAGCTCGCCAACCGCTTCGCCGGGCTGCAGCTGACCAAACGCCTGGGCGGGATCGCGGCCGAACGAGAGGTGCCGCCCTTCGCACCTGAAAGCTTCACCCAGTGGTTCAACCGCCGAGGGGGATCGTCGCCACAGAGTCGTCCTGCTGGGGAGAGTCGCGCCGTCGCTCGGGATGGCGGAGCTGGTCTGGAGGGCGGAGTTGGTTGGGGAGGTGGTGCTGGTGGTGGGCGGAAGGTGGTGCTTTGGCCGGACACGTTTACCAACTATCTGGCGCCTGAGGTCGGGCGGGCGGCTGTGGAGGTCCTGGAGGCGGCGGGGTTCGAGGTCGTGCTGCCGGACAAGCCGGTTTGTTGTGGGTTGACCTGGATCTCGACCGGACAGCTGACAACTGCCCGGCGCGTACTCGACCGCTCGGTGCAGGCACTTGCGCCGCACCTGGCCGCAGGTACACCGATTGTCGGTCTCGAACCGAGTTGTACTGCCGCGCTGCGCGATGATGCGCGACGCCTTCTGGTCGACAATCCTCTTGTTGACACGTTGGCGGCGAACACGCGGACCTTCTCGGAGTTGCTCATCGAGGCGGGCTGGAAACCGCCGCAGGTCGGCGGCGAGGCGTACGTGCAGCCGCACTGTCATCAGCACGCCGTACTCGGCTTCGATGCCGATCGTGAACTGATGTCAGCCGCCGGAATCGACGCTCGCGTCGCCGACCCCGGCTGCTGCGGCCTGGCCGGCAACTTCGGTTTCGAACGCGATCATTACGAGGTGTCGAAGGCAGTCGGCGAACGTACGCTCCTGCCGGCCGTACGCTCGTTGCCCGACGCAACGACCGTGCTGGCCGACGGCTTCAGCTGCCGTACCCAAATCACCCAAGGCACGCCCCGCCGACCACAGCACCTGGCCGAGCTCCTAGCCGCCGCACTACCCGACCCGAACCGTCAAGCGGACGAGACCCCGCACGACCACCCCGTCACCGAGTAGCCCGGCAGCGCCTCCGCGTGATCGCGCACGACCCGCATGGTCACCACGTGCGGGTCAGGCGGCGGAGAGTTTGTCGGTGGCGCGGCGGAGGCGGGTGATGCCTTCGTGGATTCGGTCGGGGGGTGTGGAGGCGAAGCAGAGGCGGAAGGCGTCGTTGAAGCGGCCGGTGGGGGAGAAGGCGGGGCCGGGGATGAACGCGACGCCCTCGGCCAGGGCGACCTCGAAGAGCTTTTCGGTGTCGACGCCGTTCTCCAGCGTGACCCAGAGGAAGAATCCGCCCTCGGGATCGGTCCAGTGCGCGATGTCGCCGAAGTGCTCGGTCAGCGCCGCGTGCATCGCCTCCTTGCGGCGCTTGTACTCCGCCCGCTGCGTGACCAGATGCTCCTCGAGATGCCCACCGGCGAGGAACCCAGTGAGCAGTCGCTGCGCCGGCAGGTTCGTACACGTGTCCATGGCCTGCTTCGCATTGATCAGCAACCGCTGCAGCTCCGGGTCCGCGTCGACCCAGCCGACGCGCAGACCGGGCGCGACGATCTTCGAGAACGTCCGGACCGCGAACACCAGCGGATCACCCGCGCCGAGCTCCCGCAGCGTCGGCAGCGGATCGCCCGCGAACCGCAGCAGACCGTACGGATCGTCGTCGATCACCATCGATCCCCAGGAGCGGGCGAGCTCGAGCAGGCGATGCCGGCGTTCGAGTGAGAGCGTCGCGCCGGACGGGTTCTGGAAGGTCGGGATCGTGTAGATCGCCTTCGGCGTCCGTCCGTTGAGCAGCCGTGGTAGATCGTCGACAATCATACCGTCGACATCGACCGATACCTCGAGCAGTTCGGCCCCGTACGAGAGCGCGGTCGCGCTGCCGTTGGTGTACGTCGGCGACTCCACGACGACGAGATCGCCCGGGTCGACGAAGATCTTGCAGAACAGGTCGAGCCCCTGCATGCCGCCCGCGGTGACGGTGAGGCGATCGGCGGTCGTCTCGTCACTGGTGCCGCGCAACATGTCCAGCAACGCCGCGTGCAAAGGCGGATCGCCCTCGGTCGCCGCATAGTCGTACGCGTCCGGGCGGCTCAGCTCCTGGGCGGCGATTGCCGACAATATCTGCGCCGGCACCGCCTCGGCAGCGGGCGATCCCATCGCGAAGCGAACGATGTCGTGCGTCTGCTTGTGCAGCAGGGATGTGCTCGAGTCGATCACCGAGCCCACCAGTCCGGTGGTGCGTGCGGCGTAGGGGAGTGCTGGCACAGCGGCTACCTCCTGATTGTCAGTTCGTGGGACAGTCCGGTCAGACGTTCCACTCCGTCGGCGGTGACCACCACGGGCTCGGACAGCTCATAACCCCAGCCGTCCATCCACATCCCGAGAATGACGTGGAACGCCATCCCCGCGGTCAGCACGGTGGTCTCCTCGGGGCGCAGGCTGACGGTGCGTTCGCCCCAGTCCGGCGGGTACCCGATGCCGATCGAGTACCCGATCCGGGATTCCTTCACCAGTCCGTGCGCCGCGATCACGTCGTTGAACGCGGCGTGGACGGCGTGGCCGGTGACGCCTGGCCGGATTGTCGACAATGCGGCGCTCATGCCGTCGGCAACGATCTTGGCGGTTTCCCGGAGCCGCCGCGGCGGCTCGCCGAGCATCATCGTCCGGGCCAGCGGCGCGTGATACCGGCCGAACACGCCGGCCAGTTCGATCGTCGTCGCCTCGCCCGCGACGAACGGGCGGTCGGTCCAGGTCAGGTGCGGCGTACCGGCGGCGTTGCCGGTCGGCAGCATCGGCACGATCGCCGGATAGTCGCCGCCGTGCTCCGGCGTACCGGTCGCCTGCGCGGCGAGGATCTCGGCGACCAGGTCGCACTGCCGCAGTCCCGGCTGCAGCTGATCGAGCGCGATCCGCATCGCCTGCTCGGCGATCCCGCCCGCGATCCGCAGCTGGCGCAGTTCGTGCTCCGACTTCACCAGCCTGACCCAGTTCACCAGCTCGGCCGAGTCGACCAGCCGGCGCCCGGGCAGTCCGTTGCCAAGGGCAAGATAACCGCGGGGCGTGAAGTAGTGCGCGTCCGCTTCGACGGCGACCTCCGCGCCAACCGGTACGAGATCGCGGCACCTTTCGGCAATCCAGTCGTACGGATGAACGTCCGGCCGGTGCACCAGATGTTCCGGGTACCCGTGGATTTGATCGGCGCGCAAGTTGCACGTGTACGACGCGCCGGCCGCGTCCATCGCCCGCGCGAACAACTGCACTTCGCCGTCGGCCGGGACCAGCAGGCACTGTGGCGTGTAGAAGGACCACGCGTCGTACCCGGTCAGGTAGAAGAGGTTCGCGGGATCGCTCACGATGAGTGCGCCGAGGCTGCGCTCGGCCAGGACGGCGCGGACCCTGGTCAGCCGGCCGGAGTACTCGTCCGGCTCGACCGCCTGCTCCAGCAGGTCGGACACCTTCGTCACCTCTTTCCGGTTCGCGCGGGATGTCGTTGGATGGTGCTGTCGCTGGGATGGTGCTGTCGTTGTGATGGGTGCTGCCGTGGTGGGTGGTCAGCCGAGCAGGCGCTGGCCCGGTCCGATCGCGGTGTGGCCGGCGAGTTCCAGCGCAGACCACATCGTGACCTGGTTGGCGGTCAGTACGGGCTTGCCGAGGGTGGCTTCCAGACCGGCGATCACGTCGTACGTCGGCAGGTTCGTGCAGCTGATGAAGATCGCCTCCGCGGAATCACTGTCGACGCCGCGGACCAGCTCGACGGTCGTCTCGTACGGGACCGCCCAGATCTGCGCGATCAGCCCGAGCCCGGCGGTCGCGACCACCTCGATCCCGGCCTCGCCGAGGAATCTGCTCAGCCCGGCGGTCAGGTCGTTCGTGTACGGCGTGACGGTCGCGATCCGGTTGATGCCGAGCCGGTGTAACGCGAGCAGAAGCGCCCCGCTGGTGGTCACCGCGGCCGGGGCGCCGGCCGCGACCATCGCGTCGACGAGCGCGGCCTCACCGGTCAGCCCGCTGACGAAGCTGCCGAACGTGCACGCGTACGCGACCGCCAGCGGGGCGACCGGGAGCACGTTGTAGGTCGTCCGCGCGACGAGTTCCGGGTCCGAAATGTGTACTGCCATTTCGACGGTCGCGGCCATCGGGGCGTACGGCATCCGGGTCAGGTGCAGGGTGACATCGTCGGGTACCCAGCGCCACAGTTCGCGGTCGAGCGCGAAGTCGTACGGCGCGACGACGCCGATGCCCGTCTGCAGCAGTGTCGGCACCGCTGCCGGCAACGGGTGAGTGGAAGGACGCGTGCTCATGCGAGTCAGTGTGCGGTCCCGAGGATATTGTTGACAATCCTACCAGCGAGTTCCTAGCCTCAAGTGGTGCCAGCCACCCCGCCAACCAGCCCGCCTGACACCCCATCAGCTCCGCCTGCCACCCCCGCGGCCGCCGGAGCAGCCACCCCCTCGGCCACCGGAGCAGCCACCCCTGAGGCCGCCGGAGCGGCGACCTCCTCCGGGGCAGGCACATCTGTCATTGCCGGGGAAGTTGAATCGTCGGCGCGGGGTGGGCGGCCTGTTGTGGCGGTGTTGTGTGAGCGGGCGATTGATCGGCCGCCGGGGCTGGTGGGGTTGCCGGTCGACTTTCGGTATTGCGACGCCGGTGGGCTGCGGGATGCGGTGCGTGGGGCGCGGGCGCTGCTGCTCTGGGACTTCTTCTCCACCGCGGTGCGGGACGTCTGGGCAGACGCCGACGCGCTCGAGTGGATTCACGTCACCGCGGCCGGCGTCGACACCTTGCTCTTCGACGAGTTGCGCGATTCAGCCGTCGTGGTGACCAATGCGCGCGGCGTCTTCGACCGGCCGATCGCGGAGTACGTGCTCGGCGCGGTGATCGCGCACGCCAAGGACAGCAGGCGCAGCTTCGACCTGCAGCGCGCGCGGCAGTGGCAGCATCGCGAGACCCAGAGCATCCTCGGCGCGAAGGCGCTCGTCGTCGGCACCGGCGGGATCGGCCGGACCGTCGCTCGCCTGCTCCGCGCCGCCGGCTTGGAGGTCCGCGGCGCCGGCCGGACCGCACGCTCGGACGATCCGGACTTCGGAGAGATCGTTGCCAGTAGCAACCTGCGGGACGAGATCGGCTGGGCCGACCACGTCATTCTCGCCGCACCGCTGACCGATGCGACCCGCAACCTTGTCGACAATCCTGTATTCACCGCGATGCGGCCGGGTACCCACCTGGTCAATGTCGCCCGTGGTCCGATTGTCGACGAAACCGCACTGCTCGCGGCCGTCGGCACCGGCCACGTCGCCGCCACCCTCGACGTCTTCGATCGCGAACCGCTGCCGCCCGACCACCCGCTCTGGACCGCGCCGAACGTGACAGTCACCGCGCATATGTCCGGCGACGTGATCGGCTGGCGGGCCACCCTCGCGGCCCAGTTTGCAGACAATGCACAACGCTGGCTGGCCGGCGAGCCGCTGCTGAATGTTGTTGACAAAAAGCTGGGCTACATCCCGACGGGAGATCGATGACACAAACATCGATGACACAGGCGACCGAGTTGGTCGAGGGCTACCGGACCGGCGCGCTGTCCCCGGTCGAAGCGACCCAGGATGCGCTGAACGCGATCGAGAAGTACGACGAACAGGTCAACGCGTTCGTCCTGGTGGATGCCGAAGGAGCACTCGCCGCGGCCAAGGAGTCGGAGGCCCGCTGGCGCGCGGGTACGCCGCTCGGCCCCGGGGACGGCGTGCCGACCTCGATCAAGGACGCATTGTGGACAATCGGATGGCCGACAATGCGCGGCAGCACGATGATCGACCCGGCCGGGCCATGGGACCAGGACGCGCCCTCGGTCGCACGGCTGCGGGAGACCGGCGCGGTCATCCTCGGTAAGACGACCACCCCGGAGTACTCCTGGAAGGGCGTCACCGACTCGTACACCTACGGTGCGACCGGCAACCCGTGGGATGCGACCAAGACATCCGGCGGTTCGAGCGGCGGCTCGGCGACTGCGGTCGGCCTCGGCATGGGCGCGTGGTCGCTCGGTACCGACGGCGGCGGATCGGTCCGGATCCCGGCCGCGTTCACCGGTACGGTCGCCCTGAAACCGACGTACGGGCTGATCCCGCTCTTCCCGCCCAGCGCGTTCGGTACGTTGTCGCACGCCGGACCGATGACCCGGACCGTACGCGACGCGGCCGCCCTGCTCGACGTGGTCAGCGGCTTCGACCCGCGGGACTGGTCCGCGATGCCGACGCCGGCGACCTCGTTCCTGCACGGGATCGACGACGGCGTCGCCGGACTGCGGATCGCGTTCTCGGCCGACCTCGGTTTTGTCAACAATGATCCGGAGGTCGAGGCGCTGGTCCGGACCGCGGTCGGCGTACTCGCGGACGCCGGCGCCGTGGTGACCGAGGTCGACCCAGGCTTCACCGACCCGATCGACGCGTTCAACGTGCTGTGGTGGTCGGGCGCCGCCAAGGTGCTGTCGGCGTACGACGTCGACGATCGAGTCGATCCAGGACTGCGCCGGGTCGCGGAACTCGGCGCGGCGTACTCGGCCTCCGACTTCCTCGACGCCACCAACATCCGGATGGAACTCGGCACGTTGATGGGGAAGTTCCACGAGCAGTACGACGTACTCATCACGCCGACGTTGCCGATCACCGCATTCCCCGTCGGCCAGGACGTACCGGACGGGTCCGCGTCACCGGATTGGACCGACTGGACGCCATACACCTATGCGTTCAACCTCACGCAGCAGCCGGCGCTCAGCGTGCCGTGCGGCTTCACGAAGTCCGGACTGCCCGCCGGTTTGCAGGTGGTCGCGGCGCGTCACGCCGATGCGCTGACCTTGCGCGTCGGGCACACGTACCAGGCCGCAACCGACTGGCATCACCGCACCCCCACCCTGGAGGCCCAGTGAGCAAGTACATCACCGTCAGCCTGGACAAGCGCGGCGTGAGCTGCGTGGCGAAGCTGCTCGAAGACGTGGCGCCTCGGACGTGTACGGCGGTCTGGGACGCGCTGCCCTTGTCGGCGCCGGTGTTCCACGGCAAGTACGCGCGCAACGAGATCTATGCGCTGCTGCCGGCGTTCGCGCCAGCCGATCCGGGCAAGGAGAACACCACGATCACGCCCATCCCCGGCGACCTGTGCTGGTTCTCGTTCGACTCCGACGACCTGGGCAACCCCGCCTACGGCTACGAGAACACAACGGGCACTGGCACAACTGGTGCGATTGTCGACCTCGCGATGTTCTACGGCCGCAACAACCTCCTGATCAACGGCGACCAGGGCTGGGTACCAGGCAACGTCTTCGGCGCAGTCACCGAAAACCTCGAAGAATTCGCCGCCGCCTGCCAAGACCTCTGGATGGGCGGCGCCCGCGGCGAAACCCTCACCTTCACCCGGCTGTAAGGTCAGCGGCCGACGATTGTCCCATTGTGGACAATCTGCTGGATGCGCTGTTCCAACGCCGTGCAATCCAGGTCGGTACCGGCCAGCAGCACCAGGTCAGCGCGTTTGCCGGCCACGAGCTCACCCCGGTCGTCCGCGAGACCGAGCAGCCGGGCGGCGTCGATGGTCGCGGCGCGCAGAGCACCGGCGTCGCCCAGGCCGGTCGCCGCGAGGTGCCGGAGCTCCCACAGCACTTCCGTGTGCGGCCGGACCGGGTTGTCGGACCCCATCGCGATCCGTACGCCCGCGTCGATCGCCAACCGCATCGACTCCCGATGCGCTTCGGCGGCTCCTTCGGGGGCGTGCTCCGGATCGGTCTGGGTGACCGACAAGGTCGGCACGTACCAAGTACCGGCGTCGGCCATTGCACTGATGGCGGCCTCGTCGAGGTACGTCCCGTGCTCGATGCTCGCGGCACCGGCGCGCGCTGCCAGCTCCGCCGCGCGAGCCCCATGTGCGTGCACCATCACACCCCGGCCGCCACGACGACGTGCCTCGTCCACTACCGCGGTCAACTCGTCGAGCGTTAGCTGCACATCGTGTACGCCGGTGCCGAGCGCCATCGATCCGGTCGCCGTGACCTTGATCCAGTCCGCGCCGGCCCGGACCATCCGCCGCACCACTGCCCGCGCCGCGTCGGACCCGTCGAAGATCGGATCGGGCAGCGCGGGGTCGTCGAAGAAGTCGAGCGATCCGGTTCGTGGCGACCAGCTGTCGCCGATCGCCCCCGTCGTACCCACCTGGCGAAGGCTGATGAGCAGGTCCGGGCCGTCGATCCAGCCCTTGGCGATCGCCAGCCGTACGCCGGCGTCGGCGCCCCACGCATCCCGCACGGTGGTGACGCCGAGCCGCAACAGCGTCCACAGCACTGGTACGGCCGACAGCGGGCGGACCGAGCGCGGTACCTCCAGCGGACTGAGCCGGGTCTGCGACAGGCACACGTGGGTGTGGCAGTCGATGAATCCCGGCACCAGCAGGTTGTTCTGGCAGTCGATCGCCTCGTCGCCGTCCAGCCCGATCCCGACGTCGACGATCCGATCGCCTTCCAGAACAACGTCCGCCGGCCGCACTTCACCGGCCACCACATCAAGCACGGAACCGGAATGCAGCAGAACGCGAGGGCTCATCCCCGCATTCTCGCAAGCCTCAAGCGCTCACGCCCGCGGTCCGAAGAGCATTCAGCTGAGGAGGCGGAGGGCGGTGAGGGTGTAGGTGCGGGCTGCGGTTAGGAGGTCGGTTAGGGGGACTGACTCGTCGGCTCGGTGGGCTTGGGTGGTTACGGAGCCGGGGCCCAGGACCAGGACGGGGATGCCTAGGTCGCGGGCTATGTAGCCGCCGTCGCAGGCGGCGGTCCAGCCGGCTAGGGGGAGGGGTTCGCCGCCGGCGTCGGTGCGGGCGGTTTCGGTGATGCGGACCAAGGGGGTGTCTTCGGGGGTTTCGAAGGCGGGCATTTCCATTGGCATGGCGAGGTCTACGGTCAGGCCTCGGTCTTCCAAGTGGAGGGCCTCGACGCGGCGGGTCAGGTCGGCCAGTACCTCGGCGGGGATCTCGCCGGGGAGGAGGCGGCGGTCGGCGACCAGTACGCAGTCGGCGGGGACGATGGAGCCGCCGGTGCCGCCGTTGATTTGGCCGACGCTCCAGGTGGCTGGGCCGAGGAGTTCGTGCGGCGCCGCGGCCAGTTCGGCGTGTAGCTTCTCGATTTCGGAGACGATTGCGGCGGCGCCGTAGATGGCGTTCGCGCCGCCGTCCGGGTTGCCGGCGTGGGATGCGCGGCCGTGGACGGAGACCTGGAGGTACGAGTCGCCGCGGGCCGCGACGATGGTTTGCAGGTCGGTCGGTTCGGCGGTGATACAGCCGAGGTACTGCCGCGCGGCACCAGGCCGCGTACCCAGACCATGCCCCGCACCGTGACCATGCCCTTTGTCGGAGAACTGGCCGGCAGCGGAGCGATGCTCCTCGATGTACGCGCGGATGCCCTTGCCCGTCTCCTCCTCGTCGACGACGGCGGCCAGCTCGACAGGCCCGGTCAGCGTGGTTTCGCGGAGCGCGGCCATCGCGACCAGCGCAGCCGCCAGACCGCCCTTCATATCGGTCGCGCCGCGGCCGTACACGCGCCCATCGCGGAGCAGACCGCCGTACGGGTCGACTGTCCAGCCGTCGCCGACCGGTACGACGTCAGTGTGCCCGAGCAGCAACAGGCCGGGATTGTTGCCGCCGGCAAGGGTGATCGAGACGTTGTCGCGACCAGGCTCGACCGGCGACGTACGAACCTCCAGGCCGAGGTCGCGCGCCGCGGCGGTCAGCGCGGTGACCGTCGCGGCCTCCTCGCCGGGTGGGTTCTGGCCGGGGGCGCGGACCAGGTCCTGGGTAATCCGGACCAGCAGATCCGGGTCGATCCGGTCCAGTACTTTCTGTTCGGCGGGCGTCAGGCTCATGCCCACCAACCTTAGGTGTCACAGCCCGTTCCGGAACCCCTCGCGCCAGGACGCGTACCCGGGCTGCCAGTCGAACGTGGTTTTCGCCAGCGTGTTGTCGGCGCCGCGGATCTCGGTGAACGCCGCGACCCCGGCGTCCCCGGCGGCGAGGCGCCCGATCCAGGTGGGGACGCGCCGCGGCGGTTTCGCGCCGAGGATGCGCGCCAGCTCGGGCAGCCAGACCGCGACCTGCGCCGGGTCGTCGTCCGCGACCTGGTACACACCGGTCGCGGAGCTCTCGATCGCCTTCACCGTCACCGCGGCCGCGTCGTCGTAGTGGATGAACGACCAGACACCAGTGCCGTCGCCGATGATGGGCAGCCGCCGCTTGCGTACGAGCTCGACCATCGAACCGCCCTTGCCGATGTCGCCGGTCGGGCCGTAGAAGCTCGCGTACCGGAGCACGACGCCCTCGATGCCCTCGGCGTCCGCGACCACCGACTCCAAGTGCTTGAGCCCGGCCATCGTCTCGCGCTGCGACGGCGCGGGCTGCGCTTCGAACGGGTCCGCCTCGGTCTTGGTGGCCGATCCACCGTGCTGCAGATTCCAGCCGGCGTACGACTGGACGACGAACCGTCGTACGCCGGCAGCGCGGGATGCGGCGAGCAGGTTGTCGGTGCCCTCGGTCCGCAACCGGTTGGTCATCGCGAAGCTCTCGTCGAAGTGCTTGAAGTCGATCCCGCTCTTCAGCGCCGTCATCTGATGCACGACGACCTCTGGGCGTACGGACTCCACCGCGGCACGTACGGAGGCCGCGTCGAGACCGTCCGCGAGTACGACCTCCGCACCGAACGCGCGGACGCCGGCCGCGCTCGACTCGGACCGGATCATCCCGGTCACCTCATGCCCGGCCGCCACCAGTTGCGGTACCAGCGACCGTCCGACACCGCCGGTCGCACCTGCCACCAAGACCTTCATCTCGTCCTCCGTCGTCTGCGATTACGACTCGGAGGACACGCACCACCCGCTCTCGTGTGACATGAGGTAGGTCACACCTCGGAGATGATCGTGAGGTGCGTCGGCCCGAACGACACGTTCTGCTCCGCGTCGACTGTCATCACGCCGTCCTCGGTACGGCAGGTCAGGGTGAGCACGAACGGCGTCTCGACGAACCGGATCGTCGCCACGAACGCCGTACCGTCGGCCGATGCACTGGAAACGACCCGCTGCGTGCTCTGCGGATCGGCCTCCTTGAGCACCCCGACCGAGTTGAGCTCGGCCCAATCGCCTGGGCGGACGACGATGTCGACTGGGCTGGTCGCACCCGGCTCCAGCCCGGCAAAGGTGAACGTTCCGGAACCGTCGGAGTCCAGTCGGACCGCGGTCAGACCGGCCAGGTTGTCGGCGAAACGGTACGTCGTGCCGTCGCCAGCGGTCGGTGCCGCTCCGGCCGGCGCCGGCAGTTGGAGGTGCTCCGGGCGCGGGACCGCCGGTACCTCTTTACCCTCCAGGGCCGGGAGCAAGAACTCCCAGACCGTGTTGAGGATGGCCTGCATGTCACCGGTTGCGCTTGTGACGACCAACGCGGCGTCGTAGTCCGGGAAGACCAGCACGTACTGCCCGAAGGCGCCGTCGCCGCGGTACGTGTTGTGGCGCCCGCGCCAGAACTGGTAGCCGTACCCCTGCTTCCAGTCGGGGTTCTCCTGGTTGTCGTTCGGCACTTGCTTGGAGGTGGCCGCCGTGTACCACTCGGCCGGCACGAGCTGGGTGCCGTTCCACTCACCGTTCTGCAGGAGCAGTTGCCCGAAGCAGGCCAGCGACTCGGTGTTGATGCTCAGCCCCCACCCGCCGGTGGTGATGCCTTCCGTCGACGCCTGCCAGCTCGCCTCGGTTGCGCCGAGTGGCTCGAACAAGCGCCGGCGGAGGTAGTCGACCAGCCGCTCACCGGTCAGCCGCTGCAGGATCGCGGACAGCATGTACGTGGCGCCGCTGTTGTAGACGAACACGGTGCCCGGCTCACGCTGCACTTCGAGCCCGAGGAAGACCTTCACCATCCGGCGATCCCGGCTGAGCGCCTCGACCGTGTCCTGCGAATGGCCGGTCGTCATCGTCAGCAGGTGCCGGACCTGCATCGCGGCCAGGTTGGGGCTGATCGTCTCCGGCAGCACTTCCGCGTCGAAGAACGAGACCACCGGGTCGTCCAGCTTGAGCAGCCCGGCGTCGATCGCCAGCCCGATCGCGGTAGAGGTGAAGCTCTTCGACACCGAGAACAGCAGGTGCGGATCCTCCAGCCGGTACGGCGCCCAGGCCTCCTCCAGCACGACGTGCCCGTGGCGCAGCAGCATCAGGGTCTGGATCTCGGGCGCTCCGGCATCGAGCGCCCCGACAAAACTGTCGAGCGCCGCGACGGACAAACCCTGGGCATCTGGCGCACTCCGTGGAAGTCTGCTCATCCCAGCACGCTATCTCCCCGAACGGACAAAATAAGGTGAGTCCTGCCAGTCGAGCAGCCGTGATCGTCAACCCGGTGAAGGTCGAGGGCGACACATTCCGCCGCAGCGTCGAGACCGCGCTGGCCGAGCGGGGATTCGATGAGCCGCTGTGGCTGGAGACGACGGCCGCCGATGCCGGGGTGTCGATGGCCCGGCGCGCGATTGACGCGAAGGTCGACCTGGTACTCGTCGCGGGTGGGGACGGGACCGTGCGCGTGGTGTGCGCGGAACTGGCGGGAACCGGGATTCCGGTCGGCGTGCTGCCTGGTGGTACGGGCAACTTGCTGGCGCGCAATCTCGGGATCTCGCTTGAGCTGGAGGTCGCGCTGACCGAACTGCTCGACGCTTCGGAGCGGGCGATCGACAGTGTGCGGATCGACGGCGACGGGTTGCCGGCCGATCGGTTCGTGGTGATGGCCGGGCTCGGGTTGGACGCGGCGATCATCGAGGACGCGCCGGAGGAGTTGAAGAAGCGCGTCGGCTGGGCGGCGTACGTGGTGTCGACACTGAAGAATGTCAACCATCCGACGATCCGGGTGGAGATTATTGTTGACAATCGACCGCCGGTCCGGCGGCGCGCGCGGACCGTCGTGATCGGCAACGTCGGTACGTTGCAGGCGAACATCCCGCTGCTCCCGGACGCCGAACCGGACGACGGCACGATCGACGTGGTCGTCCTGGCGCCGCGGCGGATCAGTCACTGGCCGAGGCTCGTGCTCGGACTCGTGATCAGATCCTGGCGCGAACGTCACGTCGAGCGTTTCACCGGTCGGCGCATCCAGGTACGCGCGGACCGGACCGTACGCCGCCAGCTGGACGGCGACGCCATCCCTGAAGGCACCACGCTGCTGGCCGAGGTAGACGAGTCAGCCCTGATCGTCCGCGCGCCCTGACCGCGGTGGTGGTGTGTCAGGGGAGGTTGGCTGGGTGGATCGGGATTGCAGGTGGGTCAGTTTGCTTGGATTCACCACGCCGTGGATGGCGGTGATCTGAGCGTCGGCGATGGTGAAGGACCAGATTGCCACCGTGCGGCCGTCCTGAGTGTGGACGCGTAAGGCGGGCTGGCCGCCGACGTGGACGGGCTCGGTGGTGAGGTCGTGGAACTTGCCGAAGGCGCCGATGATCAGGCGGGCGACGTTGTCCGCGCCGTGTACGGGACGGGGGAAACCGCCCTTGCCGCCGCCATCGCCGGTGAAGGTGACGTCGGGGGTCAGCAGTGCGACCAGTGCGGCGAGTTCGCCGTCCTCGGCGGCGGCGACGAACCGGCGGACGAGTTCGTCGCGTTCTTGCGGCGATGGATCGTAGCGTGGTCGATTGTCGGCAATCCTACGACGAGCCCGGACCGCGAGCTGGCGGCAGTTGGCCGGCGACTTGCCGAGGAAGCCGGCCAGCTCGTCGTACGTGTAGCCGAAGACGTCACCGAGCAGGAAGACGGCGCGCTGGTCCGGCGTGAGGCGTTCCAGCACCACGAGGAAGGCGGTGGACAACGAGTCCGAGAGTGCGGCGCGGTCGGCCAGGTCGACGTACTCGTCGACCGCCGGCTCCGGGAGCCACGGCCCGAAGTACTGCTCGCGCTGCCGCCGCGCCGACCGCAACTGGTCGATCGCCAACCGCGTCGTCACGGTCGTCAGGAACGCTTTCGGGGAGGTCACGTCGGGCTCGCGGTGCAGCCGCAGGTACGCCTCCTGCACGACGTCCTCCGCGTCACCGAAAGTGCCCAGCATCCGGTACGCGATCGACAGCAACAGCGGCCTGAGTTCCTCCATCACTCCCTCACAGACGATCCAACCTTTCCACCTGTGACAGGAACCACTGCACCACGGGGGTCAACGGATGAGGTGTCACGGGGTGGGATTGTTGATCGTCTGCAATTGGTATGAACGTGATCAGTTGGGTCTTCAGTGGGGTGTTGGCGGTTGTTTTCACGGTTTCCGGGGTGGCGAAGGCGGTGATGTCGCGGCCGCGGTTGCTGGCCAGTGGGCAGACGGGGATCGCGCCGTTCCCGATGCCGTTGGTTCGGTTTGTTGCCGGGTGTGAGTTGTTGGCGGTGGCTGGGTTGTTTGCGCCCTGGCTGAGCGGGACGGCGCGGGTGCTGACTCCGCTGGCGGCGGTTGGTCTTTCGGTGGTGATGGTCGGCGCGGCGACCTCGCATGCGTCGCTCCGCGAGCCGCGGCCGGTGGCAGCCAACGCTGTGCTGCTCGCGTTGGCTGCCTTCGTCGCCGCGGCCCGCTTCGCCGCCCTCTGACAGCTCTATCTGCTGGGACCGTACTAATTGGCGGGGATTGTTTGGGTGGGGGTGTTCCAGGCGGTGATACGGATGGAGGGGGTGGAGGTTCCCAGGTCGGAGGCTCGGTAGGTTGCTTTGAGGGTGATGGATTCGCCGGGCCAGAGGGTGGCGGCGTTGTCGGTCCACCGGACGGGCAGGACCGGCTTGCCGGCATTGTCAACAATGTCGGTGTCTACAAAGAACGCGGGCGTCTTTCCGGTGGAGGTGTTCTTGAGGGTGACCGTGGTCGTCACCGAGTAGCCGGTGCGGACGGTTTGTAGATTGTCGGCACGGACGGTGGCCGGCGCCAGGTCGGACAGGCCGGAGAGGTCGGCGTAGCTGGTGGTCGGGGTGTACCACCAGTCGGTCTTCGACCAGTCGAGGGTGTCGGGTTTTGTCGACAACCAGTACACGTTGCGGCTGAGCTCCCGGCCGGCCGGGTCGGTGAGTACCAGCTTGGCCAAGTAGGTTGTCGACAATCCTTCGATCGCCGGGATCGTCAGCGCGGTCGCCTTGCCGCCACCACCCGGTACCGAAACCTTCGTGGTCTGGCTGAACTTCTCGGTCCCATCGAGGTTGTAGACCTTGACCGTTGCCTTCAGCCCGTTCGCGGCCTTCGGGGTTTGGTTGATCACGGCAACGGATTGGTCGTCGTACGAGTACTGGATGTGCAGTGGCTCGTTCGCCTTCTTCGCGCCGTAGTACGCGCCGTTCTGATCCAGGTAGACGTCGAAGAGCTGCCAGTTCAAGGACGTCCAGCCGCTGTTGAGTTGCCAGTAGATCAGCCCGGTGGACGGATTCGTCGCGTCCGTGAAGTTCCGGGCATGCGACTCGAACTCGGCCCGCACGTTCTCGTACTGCGCCAGATGCGACTTGCGGACGTAGTCATCCAGGTTCTTCGGCGCACCGTACCGGCCGGCCAGCGCGTTGCCGAAGAGCTTGAAGTTGTTGAAGGTGCTCGACGACGAGCGGTGGTACTGCGCGGCCGTCGGGTCCTTCCAGAGGATCTCCAACTCGGCCGGTGTGAGGAACCGGTTCAGCGTGTCCATCGTCGGGATGCCCGGCCCGCCGCTGGTCTCGGAGTTGAACCCCCACGCGCCGCCGCTGTCGGAGTGCGCCTTGTCGTACCAGTAGTTCGGCGGAATCCAGTCGTACGGACCGTTCATCTTCATCCCACCGGAGCCGAGCTGCGGTGACTTGCGTCCGGACGCGGATGCGATCACCGGTGTCTGCCAGTCGGCTGCGGCGAGCGCGTCCAGGTAGTTCTTCTCGATCCGCTCGTTCGGTGCCCAGTCGCTGCCGATCAGGAAGGTGAACACGCTCGGGTGGTCGCGCAGTCGCTCGGCCTCACCGGTCATCGACGCCTTGGCGATCGGGTAGTCGGCTTCGACCCAGCGTTCGCCGCTCTCGCCGCCGCTGTGGACCTGCCCTTCCCACTTGTCGCAGCATTCCCAGCCGGGCATCACCAGCAGGCCCATCCGGTCGGTCATCTCGAAGAACTCGTCGGGCTCCAGATGGCCCTCGAGCCGGATCGCGTTCAGGCCGAGATCCTTTACATAGTTGAGCTTGTCCTGCACGTACTGCTGATCCCAGCGCAGGAAGATCTCCGCGTTGTACCCCGCGCCGCGGATCAGCAGCGGTTTCCCGTTGATGCTGTAGAGACGGCCGCCGGCGCTGGTCAGCGTGGACGTCACCTCCCGTACGCCGAAGCTCGATTGCGCGACGTCGGATGATCGAGCGGCGACGGATGATTGGCCGGTAACGGAGGCGGTCAGGGTGAGCGAGTACATCGGCTGCTTGCCCAGTTGCGCCGGCCACCAGACCTTCGGGCGCCGGAGTTCGACGGTGTCGAAGGTGACCGTCTTCTTCTCCTTGGCCGCCAGGTCGACCGTTTTGCTGATCGGCACGCCGGCCACTTGGCCGTGCACTGTGGTGCGCACCGGGGCGGCGGAGTCGTTGCGTACGTCGACTTTGGCGGTGAGGGCGGCGCGGTCGAGGGACGGTACGGTCAGCTTCGTGACCACGTGCGCGCCGCGCAGGGCGACCGGGCCGCTGCGGCGTACGAGGATGTCGCGGACCATGCCCATGTTCCGGTCCGGTGGAGTTTGTACCCAGTCGAGCCAGCCGATGGTCAGGTCGCGGTTCGGGTTGTTCGGGTAGATCTTGAAGGCGATCGCGTTGCTGCCTTTGTGTACGAGGTCGGTGATGTCGAGGTCGTGGTGGGTGTACGTGCCGGCGATCTGGTTCTTGTCGGCGACCAGGTTGCCGTTCACCCAGACGTCGGCGCGGGAGAGGATGCCGCTGAAGTCGAGGTAGGTGCGCTTCGAGGTGTCGGTTAGGTCGAGGTTCGAGCGGTACCACCACGGGACGGTGAACTGCTCTTTGTCGATGCTCTTCATGTTCGTGGAGAAGTACGGGTCGGGGTACTTCCCGTGGGCGAGGAGGCCGGCGAGCACTGTTGTCCGGGCGGCGACTGGAAGCCAGCCGTTGGTGGGGAAGCCGGGTTTGGTGACCGCGGCGTCGTCGGGGACCTGTTTGGACGACTGGATCAGGAAGCCGGGGATCGGGGTCGCTGGGCCGTTCGCGAGGAGGCTGGTCTGCGCGTGCACGCTG
Source organism: Kribbella hippodromi (assembly GCF_039531045.1). Lineage (NCBI taxonomy): Bacteria > Bacillati > Actinomycetota > Actinomycetes > Propionibacteriales > Kribbellaceae > Kribbella > Kribbella hippodromi. The sequence goes on from NZ_BAAAPH010000002.1 coordinate 54,144, forward strand.
CGCACGGCGGCACGCGCCGCTACCGCGCTGGGTGTGGTGACCGTACTGGCGGCCGGGTCTGCTGCGGATGAAGGACCTGCGGCAGAGGAAGAACCGGCGGGGGAGGTCGGGGATTCTGCTGCGGCGGCGGGTGGGGTGGTGGTTCGGGCGGTGGCGGTCGCGCCGCAGAGTGCGGTGGCGAGGGCGGCCACGGTCAACCATCGGGCGATGCGGGCGCTCATCGGGGGCGGCCTCCTGGAGGCTGGGCTGATCCGGCCTGGGCTGGACAAGCCGGATCTGATCGGGTCTGGGCTGATCGGGTGCGGGGTTGCTCGGGTGTGGGTTCCTCGAGCGCGGCTTGCTCGGGTGCGGGTTGTCTCGGGTGTGGGCTGGGGCTGGTTGGGTGGGGCCTAGCTGGTGGGAGGGGCCTAGCAGGTAGGTGGGGCCTAGGGTTGGTTGGAAAGAAAGTTTCCCAACGCGTCAGAGCACACGTTAATATCGAACCAAGCAGCCTGGCAACGAAAAGCACCCGATCGACCGCAGAGAGTCATCAACTCCGACGGCTCCGGCGGCTGCGGCAACGAAGACAGACCGAGGAAGAAGGTCTGGATTCCGGTCTCGACGACGGCTGCGACGGCGGCTGCAGGAGCGGGGCCGATCACTAGCGCGCCCGGCGGGCACTGGTCCCGGGGCGAGACCATCGGCGTCGAACGCGGTGGGCATCCATCGGCGTCGAACGCGGGCGGCATCCACCGGCGCTGAACCCGGGTGGCGTCCATCGGTGGTTGATCCCGGGTCGCGTCCAGCGACCCGTGCGGTGCTGTGCGCGGGTTACGTCGAGTGGCGTGCGGGTGCTGTGCGCGGTTGTGTCCAGCGGGCTGTGTGGTGCTGTGCGCGGGTTGCGTCGAGTGGTGTGTTGTGGCGGGCTTGCGTCCAGCGGGCTGTGCGGTGCTCTGTACGCGGGTTGGGTCCAGCGGGCTGTGCGGTTCCTGAACCCAGGTCGCGTCCAGCGGCCCGTGCGGTGCTGTGCGCGGGTTGCGTCGTGCTGTGCGCAGTTGTGTCCAGCGGGCTGTGTGGTGCTGTGTGGGGTGTTGTGCGCGGGTTGTGTCGAGTGGGCTGTGCGGTGTTGTACGCGGGTTGGGGTCTGGCGGGCTGTGCGGTCCTGAACCCGGGCCGCGTCCAGTGCGTGTGGGTGTTGTGCGCGGGTTGTGTTCAGTGGCGTGGGCGTGCGGTATGCGGGTTGTGGTCAGTGGGTGGTGTGGTGTTGTGCGGGTTGGCGAGCGGTTATGTGGGCTGTACTCCGGTTGCGTCGACTAGGTGGCCGGTGTCGGTGTACTGGGCTAGGGCTAGTTGGCCGGTGCGGAGCTTTGTCGTGTCGGTGTGGGGGAGGCGGAGTGTTGTGTAGCCGGGGCGTAGTTCGTGGGGGTCGTAGCGCAGCGCTACTGATGAACCGCCGATGTCATCGGCGTCTACCTTCAGCGCACCAGTGGCCGACCAGTGCAAGCGCCAGCGGAAGCGCTCCGGGTGGTCGACGGCGGGTACGACGAGAGTGTCGCGGGCAATCCACTGTGCCTTCGCCTGGCTAAGGTCCGGCTGCGCGGCCGGCTTGGCGGTTGTCACTGTCAGCTGATGAGTCGCCAGCACGTACGAGAACGTCACAACCAACCCATCACGCGGCACCGTAACCGGCACGTTCGCAGCCGGATAACTCTCGTCCCACGACAAGTTGTGCGCGACCTTCGCCTCGTAGCTGCCAGCACCCAACTCAGTCGTCGACCACGTGTACGTCCCGTCGCCATCCTGATCGGTCAGCCAGGGGCGCATGCAGGACGGGTCCCAGTCCGCAGGGCAGCCCAGCTCGGACTGGAACGACCCAGGCACGGTGATGACCGGCCCCTGCGCACTGGAGGTCGCGAAGTGCCGCCCGTGCTCGTAGTAGAAGGTGACAGGTCCGCTAGGTGTGGTGTACGAGATGTTGGCGCCGTTCAACGCACCACCAGCTCCGTAGTTCTCGTCCCAGCTCTTGTTGATCGCTGCCTTGTAAGCGTGCTCACCCGTCGGCAGCGTGTACGTCCCCTTCCACACCTTGTCCTTCGAGTCCAGCGTCAGCTGTGCCTGCGCGCAGTCCGGTGACCAGTCCGCCGCACAGCCCATCTCACTGTTGTGATCGCCCGGCACCGACACGTTGGCCGGCTGCACGACCGGCCCACCGCCATCTCCACCCCCACCGGGTGGCGGAGCATCACCCACCACGCCGTAGGAGCTAGAGGCGGAGTAGTTGCCCGAGGCATCCCGTAGGACAGCGCGGTACTCAATCCGCGTGCCTTGAGGCAGCCCGGACACATCCTGGAACACCCGGTACGGCGCGTTGTCATCCGACCCGAGCCGCTTCCACTCGGTAGTACCCGCCAGCCGGTAGCCAAAGGTCACAGTGGCCGGAGTGTTCTCCGGAACAGCTGCAGCGATCTCAGCACGGCCGCTGACCGTCGCACCGAGCTCCGGCGAGCTCATGTAGACAGCAGGTGCCTTGGCACGCGCCGGCACCTTCTTCTGCGCCTGGTACACAGTCACGGACAGAGGTGCCTGACTGACCCGCACCCGCCCCTCCCGGTCGGTCAAAACCGACTGGGAAGAGCCATACACCGGCCGCAGCCAGGTGTGCGGTCCGTAGGTAGCAACCGTCGCAGCAGCAGCCGTCTTCGAGTTGTTCGCCACTACCAGGTACTCGACGTTGTCGCTACCGAGCCGACTGAACGCGTACAGGCCGTTGCTGGTAGACGAGTACCGGTGCACCTGCCGCCCATCCGACAGGGCCGGGTACTTGGACCGCAACCGAGCCAACCCCGCGATGTGCTTGTACAGCGGCGCATTGACGTCGTACCGGTCCTTGCTGCCGATCGTCGTAGTGCCAGTACCGTCGACAACCTCATCGTCCGCGTAGTCGGCGGTCTTGGTCGCGAACATGTCCTGCCGCGCGTCCTTGTCACCACCCGCCCCGGTGAAACCCTGCTCGTCCCCGTAGTAGATCACCGGCTGGCCACGCGTCAGGTACATCAGTGAGTGCGCCAGCTTGTCCCGCGCGAGCAGCTCCTTGCCGGACGCCCCGCCCTGCTTCAGGAACGTGCCGACCCGGCCCATGTCGTGGTTGCCGAGGAAGGTCGGCAGCTGGTACGCGTTCGAGTCGGTGTCCGTGTAGTAGTCGTCGTTCGCGTACAGATCACGCAGTTTCGTACTCGGATCGCCCTTCGCGTACGCGACCGCGTTCTGCTGGAACCCGAAGTCCAGCGTCGCCTGCAGGTTCCCCTTGGTCGTGTACGTGGACATGAACTGTGGATTCGCGTCGTACACTTCGCCGAACATGAAGAACTTCTTCGTACCCGCCGCCCGCGCCGCCGCCAGTACAGCCGGGGAGAACTTCTGCCAGAACTCGAGGTTCACGTGCTTGACGGTGTCGATCCGGAACCCGTCGATCCCGAACTCGGCCCAGGTCTTGTAGACGTCGATCATCCCGTCGCGGACCTTCGGCTGCTCGGTGAACAGGTCGTCCAGCCCGACGAAGTCGCCGTATTCAGCGCTCTCACCGGCGAAGGTCGAGTCGCCGCGGTTGTGGTACAGCGTCGGATCGTTCAGCCACGCCGGCACCTTCACCGAAGCGTCGGCGGGCGTCCGGAAGACGGGTACGTTCGGGAACGAGGTGTTCTTGTCCAGCGGCGGAAACGTGTCCCCGGCGGCGTACTGCTTGTCGTCGAAGACGTTGCCGGCCGCATCTTTGTACGGGGTGGTGGACTTCGGGATGTACCCGTAGTTGCCGGACTGGTACGAGATCACGTCCGCGGTGTGGTTGGTGATGATGTCGAAGAAGACCTTCATCCCCTTGCGGTGCGCGAGGTCGATCAGCCGCTTCATGTCCGCGTTCGTCCCGAGGTGCGGGTCGATCTGGGTGAAGTCGGTGATCCAGTACCCGTGGTAGCCGGCGCTCACGTCCGTACCACTGCCCTGGACCGGACGGTTCTTGAAGGACGGGGTGAGCCAGATGGACGTAGTACCCAGCGACTTGATGTAGTCGAGCTTCTGGATCACTCCGGCCAGGTCACCGCCGTGGTAGAAGCCCTTGTCCGTCGGGTCCAGCCCGGTCTTCAACCGGTCGCCGGTGAGTCCGCCGGCGTCGTTGGACTTGTCGCCGTTGGCGAACCGGTCCGCCATCAGGAAGTAGAACCGCTCCTTGGTCAGGTCGGCCCGCAGACTGGGCGCCGCAAGCGCCTTGTCCGCCGCGGTCACCGCCGGACCAGGCAGATCCACCGGCTGAGCCACAGAACCGGCCACAGCAGGCGGCCCAGATGCGGCCGGTGCAGATGCGGCCGGTGCGGGTGCGGCCGGTGCAGGTGGTGCCGCCCCCAACCCCAGCACCACCACCGCACCAGCAGCGATCCCCGCAGTCCAACGCCTGTACCCGCGCATCCCGGTCCCCTCCCGCCGACGGACGTTGCCGGGAGGTTAGCGTCCGCTCCTTACGCTGAGGAGCCCTCGAACGTCACAGAAGCGTCACGAGCAACCAGAGCGGGCTACGGGAGCGGGCTAGGGAGCGAGCAACCGGAGCGAGCAACCGGAGACAGCTAGCGAAGCAGCTCATCCAGATCAGCGTGCCGGCTCCGGTAGTTGGTCAGCAGTGTCCGTGCGGTACTCACCGAGTCGACCAGCGGATGCAGCGCCAACGCCTCCAGTGCCAACCGCGGCGAGTGCTCCAGCGCAGCCGTAATCGTCAGCTGCTCGACAGCCTTCACCTGCTGCACCAGCCCAAGCTGATGACCAGCCAGCGGCGAAGTAGCAAGCGGATGCGGCCCATCCGCGTCCACCGTGCACGGCACCTCGACCACCGCGTCCGCAGGCAGCCCAGGAACCGTACTTCCGTTCCGCACGTTCAGGATCATCGTGCTGCGCTCGTTCCGCGCGATCGCCGCCATGATCGCGACCGCGACCCCTTCGTACCCGCCGCCGGCCACATCCGCGGCGTCACGGGCCTCGGAGGCCTCGCGGGTTTCCTTCATGTACGTGGAATCACGCTCTTCGCGAACCGCACGCCAGCGACCGAGCGCCGACGCCGGATCGGCCGCGACCGCGTCGTAGAACGCACGCTGCTGATTCAGCAGGAACTCACCACGGGTCTCGGCGCTGCCCCGGATCGACGCGACCGCGTCCCGGGTGAAGTAGTAGTAGTACAAGTACTCGTTCGGGATACTGCCCAGCGTCTGAATCCACTCGGCGCCGAACAGCCGCCCCTCCTCGATGGTGCCGAGCAGGGAGTCGTTCGCGATCAGCTCCGGGAGGACGTCGCGGCCGTCGTACCCGAGTTCGTTCAGCCAGCCGAGGTGGTTCAGGCCGACGTACCCGAGTGAGGCCCGGTCCGGGTCGTGGCCGAGTGCGCGCGCGGCGCGCCGGCCGAGGCCGATCGGGGAGTCGCAGATCCCGATCACCCGGTTGCCGAGCACGCGCTGCATGGCCTCGGTGATCATGCCGGCCGGGTTGGTGAAGTTGATCACCCAGGCTTGCGGGCAGATCGCCGCGACCCGTTCCGCGACGTGCATCGCGGCCGGTACGGTGCGCAGCCCGTACGCGAGCCCGCCGGGGCCGGTGGTTTCCTGGCCGAGCAGCCCGAGGTCGAGCGCGACCCGTTCGTCCGCGGTCCGGCCGGGCAGTCCGCCGACCCGGATCGCGGAGAAGATGAAGTCGGCGCCGTCCAGCGCGACGTCCAGGTCGGTGGTCACCTCGACCTTCGGCGCGTCCGGCTGCTCCGCGGCCAGTTGCCGCAGCACCTCGCCGATCGCCTCGAGCCGGTCCGGCACGACGTCGTACAGGCAGACCTGATCGACTCGTTGGCCACCCCGGTCACGCATCACCGCGCCGTACACGAGCGGAACCCGGAAGCCTCCGCCACCGAGGATCGCCAGCTTCATGTGATCAGTACCTCCACGCCATGGTCGCTGCAGTTCTGGAGTGTCACCGGGTCGGCCCCGGCGTTTGTCACTAGTACGTCGATGTCGTCGGCGCTGCAGACCTTGAGCTTGCCGTTGCCGGGGAACTTGTTCCGGTCGGCCAGCAGCACGGTCTTGTCGGACGCCTTGATCACTGCCCGTTTCACCGGTACCTCGACGGTGGTGGTGTCCAGGACGTACCCGTCCCGCTGGACGCCGCTCGCACCGAGGAACGCGATGTCCGCGTGCACCTGGCGGAGCGCGTCCTCGGTCACCACGCCGACCAGCGAGTGGTACGCCCGGCGGACCCAGCCACCGAGCAGGATCAGCTCCACCACCGGATCGTCACGCAGCACGTCCAGCACCGCGAGACTCGTCGTCATCACGGTCACCGGCCGGCCGCGCAACTCCTTGGCCAGCAGCTGGGTAGTGGTGCCGACGTCGATCAGTACCACGTCGCCGTCCTGGACCAGCGTCGCCGCCAGCCGGGCCACCTGCCGCTTCTCGGGGGTCGCGTCCGCGGCCACCGAGGCGAACGGGTAGTCCCGGTCGGCGTCCTCGGAGTCGCCGGCCGGAACGATCGCGCCGCCGTGCACGCGAGTGATCTGGCCGGACTCGTCCAGCTGCTGCAGGTCGCGGCGGATGGTCGCCGAACTGACCCCGAGCAGCTGGGCCAGCTCCTCCACCGAAGTGGCGCCGCCGGTCCGCAGCCGCTGCACGATCTCGAGTTGCCGCTGGTGTCGCACGGCCCGAACAATAGCAGGCAAATGTGATCAGAAGTGAGCAAGTCCTGAATATTTTTGATCATAAATGCTTGCCACAGGACTTTGTCAGGAGCAAGATGACCGGCATGCCTGATACGACCTACGACCCGCTCGCTGGTCTGCGCGGCCCCGGGACACCCGATTTCGACGTCTTCCTGTGGGGCACGGTCTTTCTCGACATCATCTTCACCGGTCTCGCCGACCGTCCCACCGGCGGCACCGAGGTGTGGGCGGACGGGATGGGCTCGTCACCCGGCGGCACCGCGAACCTGGCGATCGCGGCCTCCCGGCTCGGCCTGCGGACGTCGCTCGCGGCGGCCTTCGGTGACGACGACTACGCGGACTTCTGCTGGCGCACCCTGTCCGAGCAGGAGCACGTCGACCTCAGCCGGTCCCGCCGGTTCGACAACTGGCACTCGCCGGTGACCATGTCGGTCGCCTACGACGGTGACCGCAGCATGGTCACGCACGGGCACCCGTCGCCGCTGCCGGCCACCGAGCTGATCGGGCAGCCGCCGCGGACCCGGGCGGTGATCGTCGACCTCGGCGACATCGAGCCGCTCGGCGACCCGACCCGCTCGACCTGGGTCGACCTGGCCCGCAAGGAGGGCGGCCTGGTCTTCGCCGACGTCGGCTGGGACCAGACCGGTGCCTGGTCACCCCAAGTACTCGCCCAGCTGGAGCACTGCGACGCCTTCCTGCCGAACGCGGGCGAGGCGATGGCGTACACCCGGACCGGGTCGCCGCAGGACGCTCTGTACGCGCTGGCTGACCGGGTGCCACTGGCAATCGTCACCGACGGCGCGGCCGGTGCCATGGGCATCGATGCGAAGACCGGTGAAGAAGCCCGCGTACCGGCCCTGCGGGTGCCGGCGCTGGACCCGACCGGGGCCGGCGACGTGTTCGGCGCCGGACTGGTCCTCGGAACATTGGCGGGCTGGGCACTGGCCGACCGGCTGGCCTTCGCCACGCTCTGCTCGGCCCTCGCGGTCCAGCAGTTCGGTGGCTCACTCGCCGCCCCCGGCTGGGGCGACATCGCCGACTGGTGGCAGGATCTGCGGACCAGCGGTGATCAGAGCAGCTACACCCGCTCGCTGCGCCGCAGGTACGAGTTTCTGGACGAAATCGTCCCCAGTGTGCCGGTCGGCGCCGTACGCCGGGCCGTGGCGACCATCGCCCGGAACGCCGACGTCACCAACAACTGACCGTTCAGGTCGGAGGGAGTACCCCCATGTCACGCAATCCCCGGCTCGGGATCGTCGCGGCTGTCGGCCTGCTCGGCCTGGTCGGCACGGTTGCCTGTACGCCCGGGTCGAACAACTCGGCCCCGCCGTCACAGGCGAACCCGTCGTCGGTACAGACCGACGCTGCCAAGCTCGGCGACGTCAACCTGGTGGTCTGGGACCAAGAGGTCCGGGGCGGCCAGGCAGCGCAGATGAAGCAGCTGAACGACGCGTTCCAGGCGAAGTACCCGAACATCAAGCTGAAGCGGGTGTCGCGGTCGTTCGACGACCTGAAGACCACGCTGCGGCTGGCGCTGAGCGGCAACGAGCCGCCGGACGTCGTCCAGGCGAACAACGGCCGCTCGGACATGGGCGAGTTCGTCAAGGCGAATCAGCTCGTACCGCTGGATCCCTACGCGAAGGCGTACAACTGGGACCAGCGCTACCCGCAGTCGGTCCGGCAGTACTCGCAGTACACGCCGGACGGGAAGACGTTTGGCCAGGGCAACCTTTACGGCATGCCGCAGGTCGGTGAGGTCGTCGGCATCTTCTACAGCAAGAAGAAGCTCGCCGAGGCCGGGGTGCAGCAGCCGAAGACCTGGGACGAGTTCCAGTCCTCGCTGGCCACGCTGAAGTCGAAGGGTGACGCGCCGCTGGTGCTCGGCAACCTGGAGAAGTGGCCGGCCATCCACGTCTTCGGTACGGTCCAGGGCCGCACCACGCCCGCCGACACGATCAAGCAGCTCGGGTTCGGCCGTAAGGGCGCGTCCTGGACGACCGACGAGAACAAGAAGGCCGCGCAGACGCTGACCGACTGGGTCGGCAAGGGCTACTTCAACGCCGGCTTCAACGGGCAGGACTACGACCCGGCGTGGCAGGCCTTCAGCAAGGGCAAGGGCACGTACCTGATCGGTGGTACCTGGCTGGCCGAGGACCTCGGCAAGGCGATGGGCGACGACGTCGGCTTCATGCTGCCGCCGGGTACGTCCGCCGACGCCGCGCCGATCGCCACCGGCGGTACCGGGCTGCCGTTCTCGATCACCACGAAGAGCAAGCACCCGGACGCGGCCGCCGCGTACCTGAACTTCATCACCAGCGCGGACGCGATGAACATCCTGGCCAAGACCGGCAACCTGCCGGTGGCCGACACCTCCAAGCAGGAAGTCAGCGGATCGCTGCAGAAGGACGTGTTCGCGGCGTTCGGCAAGGTGGTCGAGGCGGACGGACTGGTTCCGTACCTGGACTACGCGACGCCGACGATGCCGGACACGATCGGTGCGGCCCTGCAGGACCTGCTGGGTGGCAAGGCCACCCCGGACCAGTTCGCCGAGCGGCTAGAGAAGGACTATGGCGCGTTCTCAGAAGCCAACGGGTAGTCCCCCCGGCGAGCCCCGGAAGATCGCTTACCTGTACATCTTGCCGGGGTTCGCCGTCTACGCGGCGTTCCTGCTGTACCCACTGCTGCGCTCGGTCCAGCTGTCCTTCTACGACTGGGACGGACTGACGCTCGGCAAGTGGGCCGGGTTCGCCAACTACCAGGAGATCATCAGCGACGAAGGGCTGCGGTCCGCGTTCGGGCACGCGCTCGTACTGATGCTGTTCTTCGCGGTGATCCCGGTCTGCGTCGGCCTGCTGCTGGCGTCGATCCTGAACCGGGCCAAGGTCCGCGGGCTGCCGTTCTTCCGGACGGTCGTCTTTCTGCCGCAGGTGATCGCGATGGTTGTCGTCGCGGTCGCCTGGCGGCGGATGTACGCGCCGGACGGCACGATCAACGACCTGCTGCACGCGATCGGCCTGGGTTCGGTCGCGCGCGGCTGGCTCGGTGACTATGCGCTGGCGCTGCCGGCGGTCGGGTTCATCGGGTCCTGGTTCGAGACCGGTCTGGTCACCGTGCTGTTGCTGGCCGGGATGAGCCGGATCAGCGGGAGCCTCTACGAGGCGGCCCGGCTGGACGGCGCCGGACCGGTGCAGGAGTTCTTCGCGGTGACGCTGCCGTCGGTCCGCGGTGAGATCGCGGTCGCGCTGACGCTGACCGTGATCGCCGCGCTGCGGACCTTCGACCTGGTGTACGTGACCACCAGCGGCGGACCGGGCAATTCGACGTCGGTGCCGTCGTACGAGGTGTACCACCGGGCCTTCGAGCTCGGCCGGGTCGGCTCGGCCGCGGCGATCGGCGTCAGCCTGACCGTCCTGATCCTGCTCATCTCGCTGGTCATCAACAAGATCGGCGACCGGGAGGGGAGTCGATGATCTCGCGTACGGAGAAGGCGGCGAACTACGTCATCCTGCTGGCCTTCGCCGCCTTCGCCCTCGGACCGATCGTGACCGTCGTGCTGGCGGCGCTCGGCCCGAACGACGCCGGTGACACGTCCGGCTTCGGCAACTTCGCCGAGGCCTGGAAGATCGGCCACTTCGGCACCTACCTGCGGATGAGTCTCGCGGTGTCGGTGTCGGTCGTGGTGATCAGCGTGCTTTTGTCGGTGCTGGCCGGCTTCGCGTTCGGCACCATGCGGTTCCGCGGCTCCGGCATCCTGTTCTACCTGTTCCTGCTCGGCATCATGATGCCCAGCGAGGCGATCGTGGTACCGCTGTACTTCGATCTGCGCACGCTCGGGCTGACCGACACGTACTGGGCGGTCGCGCTTCCGCAGGTCGCGCAGTCCGTTGCCTTCGGCACCTTCTGGATGCGGACCTTCTTCCGGGCCGGCGGCCGCGACCTGGTCGAGGCGGCCCGGCTGGACGGCGCGTCCACCCGGCGGATGCTCTGGCAGATCCAGGTTCCACTGGCCCGGCCGGCCATCGTCACGATGATCGTGCTGGTGTTCATGTGGACCTGGAACGAGTTCCTGATTCCGCTGGTGATGGTCACCAACGAGAACCTGCGGACCGCACCGCTCGGCCTGGCCTTCTTCCAGGGCCAGTACAGCCAGGGGTTCACCCTGCTCGCGGCCGGCGCGGTGATCGTCGCGACGCCGGTCGTCATCCTCTATCTCTTCCTGCAGCGCCATTTCATCGCGGGCATGCTCGAGGGCGCGGTCAGGGAGTAGCACCACCCGTTCGGGGGATATCCGTCACATCCGCCATAGGGAGACAGCAGAATGAAGCGTTACCGCACCATGGTTGCCCTGCTGGCAGCCGCTGTCCTGATTCCGCTCGGAGGCGTAGCGGCGACCGGGATGGCCCAGGCCGATCCCGGTCCGGCCAAGTACGTCGCCGACCGGGCGACCAAGATCGACGTCATGGGGGAGTGGGCCCACCCCGACGACGACACCAGCATCATCGGCCCGTGTGGCGTCTGGCACGACCGGTACGGCACCAAGTGCGGCGTGATCATGGTGACCCGGGGTGAGGGCGGCGGGAACTCGGCCGGTACCGAACTGGGTCCTGACCTGGGTCTGCGCCGCGAGAACGAGGACCGGGTCGCGCACTACCGGTCCGGCACGATCGACATCTTCAACCTGGACCGGGTCGACTTCTTCTACAACCAGAGCGCGCCGCTGACGCAGTACTTCTGGGACCACGAGGAGACGCTGCGCCGGGTCACCCGGGTGATCCGGGAGACGCAGCCCGAGGTGTACATCGGCTTCACGCCGACGCTCGCCGCGGGTCACGGCAACCACCAGCAGGCCGGGCGGCTGATCTGGGAGGGCGTACTCGCTGCGGCCGACCCGAACATGTTCCCGGAGCAGCTGAAGGGCAAGGACGCGCTCAGCACCTGGCAGGTGAAGAAGGTCTTCTCCGGCGGTGCAACAGCGGGTACGGGCGGTACGACCACTGCCGCGAACTGTACGACCGGCTTCACGCCGACCGGTCTCGACACCGTCGCCGGTGTGTGGACCGGGTACAACTCGCCGTACAAGTGGCCGGCCGGCAACCTGCAGGGTCAGCCCGCTGGTACCCCGAAGATCTGGCAGCAGGTGGCTGACGAGGGACGCGCCGCGTACCCGACGCAGAGCCGCGTGATGTACAAGGGCACTTCGGCGCCTGCCTGTTCGCGCTTCGGCATGACCGAGTCGTTCGTACCGTTCCAGCCGAACAGTAACGCTGCCGCTGGTCAGGACGACGCGATCCTGTTCGGTGCGACCAAGCCGGACCCGGGTGGTCTTCCGCTCGGCACGCTGGAGTACCTGACCTTCGACCGGTTCCTCAACGTTGCCGGTACGCCGTTCCAGGCCACGCTGCACCTGCGCTCCGGCGCCGGTCCGCTGAAGCCGGGTACGGCCGCGCTGACCGTACCGGACGGCTGGAAGGTCAGCCCGCCGCAGCGAGTCGGTGTGGTGAAGGGCAACAAGGAGACCACCGTCACGTTCACGGTCACGCCCAGCCCGACGGCCGCGGTGAACCAGAACGCGAAGGTGTCCGCGCTGTACAGCACCGGCAACAAGACCGGGTACACCGACAACCTGGTCCGGATCGTTTCGCCGACCGAGGGCCGGTTCCAGCGCTGGGGCAACTGGAAGGAGTACGACGACTGGTTGGACAAGACTGCTCCGCAGGCCACCCGGCTCGGTCGTTCGCCCGCCATCCAGTCCATGGGCATCGGCAAGACCATCGACGTACCGGTAGTGGTACACAACTGGTCGAACCAGCCGCAGAGTGGTGCGGTCAGCCTTGGTCTGCCGGCCAACTTCACTGCCGACGCGGCCTCCAAGCCGTACAGCAACCTGGCCGCGGGTGCCGAGACCACAGTGACGTTCAAGGTGACGAACAGCGACACCACGCTGCCGCAGAACCAGAACGTGTCGATTCCGATCACCACCACGTACAGCGCCCCGGCGGGTACTGGCAACGAGGTGCTGACGCTGTCGCTCGTACCGAACACGACCATTGCCAAGGCGACCACCACCCCGAAGGTGGACGGTGTGGCCTCTCCTGGTGAGTACACCGGTCCGTCGCTCGACCTGGGCCGCATCTGGCAGGGTGCCTCGAGCTGTACGGGCGTCGACGACTGCGGTGTCTCGCCGACCGGCGAGGGTTCCACGGCGAAGGTCAGCTGGTCCGACGACGCGCTGTACTTCTTCATCCACATCAAGGACGACTACCAGTCGTACGCCGTCACTCCGGAGGAGTGCGTCGGCCACTGGCAGGCGGACTCGGTCGAGATCCTGCTCGACCCGCGGGGCACCGCTTCGCAGGACCTGATGGACACCGCGAACACGTTCAAGCTCGGGATCTTCCCGTTCACGAACGACCCGCAGAACAAGAACGGCAACGGCGTCAACGGCGCGTGCTGGTCGCGGGACGCCGACAACCACCAGGGCTACTCGACCGGGCCGCTGGCGAAGAACGTCAGTGACGCGCCGAACGCTCCGGGCGTCGAGGTGGCCTCGACCGCGAAGTGGGTCGGGTCGAACGAGACCACGGTGCCGCACGCGTACACCGGCGGTGGCTACGACCTCGAGGTGAAGATCCCGCTCGCGGACCTGCCGGCCGCGGTGGACCCGGCGAAGCTGGGGCTGAACATCACGCCGTACGACAACGACGACACCTCGGCAGCGGGCACCACGACGCTGCGGCACATCGACATGAGCACCCGGCTCGGGTGGTCGGCACTGGGCAGTGTCCAGTCCGACCCGTACCGCTGGGGTCAGGCGACCGTCGCGGGCTACACCCCGCCGGCGGACCGTCCGACCAAGCCGAGTGCGCCGAACGTGTCCAACCCGAACCTGAACGGCGTGCTGTCGCCGCAGACGATCGCGCAGTCGGCACGCAACGGCGTACCGATCTCGGGCCGGGTGCCGGCACCGGACTCGAACTCGCTGAAGGTGAAGAAGGTGTCGGTCGGGCAGTCCACGGTCGACGTGGACCTGTCGTCGACCGGTTCGGGCAGTGCACAGCTGTTCCTGTGGACTGGTCTGATCGGTGCGATTCCGGTGTACACGACCAGCTGCTCTCCGGCTGCTGACCCGGCTCCGGACTACGGCTTCACGCCGTGTGCGGTGTCCGACGGTGGCTACCCGGCCTGGTCGCCGGACATGAGCGGGCACGTCGTGAACCACACGGCGAGCCAGATCACGTCGAAGACGAAGCACCTGTCGATCCCGATCACGGCGGCTCAGCGCAGCGCCCTGCTGAAGGACGGCCGGCTGCTCATCTCGTACCAGACCCCGAAGGACGAGGTTCAGGCGCTGGATCTGAAGCTCAACCGCTGATCTGAGGTACTGGGCCCTGTCTGTTCTTCAGGCAGGGCCCAGCTTCATGCGGGCCCAGCTTCAGGCAGTGCCTAGTAGGTCGGGGAGCGTCGTTTCGATCGGCGTACGCAGCACAGTGGTTGCCTGGTCGTCGTACGGGGTCGGCTGGGCATTCAGGATGATCAGCGGCTTGCCGTCGCTCAGTGCGAGGTCACAGAGTCCCGCGGCTGGATAGACCTGCAGTGACGTACCGATGGCCAGGAACACGTCCGCAGTGGCAGTAGCGGCAACGGCACGATCCAGTACGGACCGGTCGAGCGCCTGGCCGAACGAGATGGTCGCGGACTTCAAGATGCCGCCGCAGACCGTACATGCTGGGTCCTCGTCGCCCGACTCGAGCCGGGGGAGTACGTCGGCCATCGGAATGCGCCGGCTGCACTGGAGGCAGTCGACGTACCAGACTGTCCCGTGCAGCTCATGCACCAGCTCTGGCGACGATCCGGCCTTCTGGTGGAGCCCGTCGACGTTCTGCGTGACCAGACCGGTCAGACGACCCTGTCGTTCCAGGTCGACCAGCGCCAGGTGTCCTGGGTTCGGTTCAGCCAGCCAGGCTGGTACGGCGAGCCGGTGCTTCCACGACGCGACTCGCACTTCCCGGTGCGCGACGTACTCGTCGATGTCGAACATCGCCTCCGCACCCGGGTTCTTGGTCCAGACACCCTCCGGTCCACGGAAGTCCGGGATCCCGGAGGCAGTCGAGATCCCGGCTCCGGTCAGTACGGCGATGCGTTCGGCGTCGATCACACCTCAGACGGTATCCATTCGGTGGCCAGCACCGACATCACCACCTCGTCGTACCACTCGCCGTCCCAGCGCAGTGCGTCCCGCAGTACCCCCTCGCGCTTGAAGCCGGCCTTCTCGTACGCCCGCTCGGCGCGGGGGTTGAACGGGAAGACGGAGAGGCTGATCCGGTGCGACCCGAGCTGCTCGAAGCCGTAGCCGACAGTCATCCGGGTCGCCTCGGAGCCCAGGCCACGGCCCTGGCCGGCCGGACCGATCAGGATGCGGAAGTTGCAGGACTGGTTGTCGGGGTCCCACATGTTCAGTACGACCTCACCGACGACCAGATCGGTCTTGCGGTCGACGATGACCAGGTCCAGCCGGTCGGTCTGGTCCTTCCGGGTCCGGGCCCACTCCCGCGCCCGCTCCTCACTGATCTGCCCGTGGCTGCCAGTGAGGCGCATCACCTCTGGGTCGTTCATCGCGGCGAACAGGGCCTCGTAGTCCTGCTCCTCCATCGGCCGCAGGACAACCAGCTCGCCGGTGAGGGTCGGCTTGTACGCGAAATCGGTCACAGCGCGGAGTGTGTCAGGCGACCCGCCGCACGACGTACCGATTTTCCCCTGCCGACACGAGCTCCTGGGAACGCATCCGGCACCACGCCGGGATGTCAGTGGCTGCGGCCGGGTCGTCGGCCAGCACAGTGACCGTGTCGCCGACGGCAACGGTCGGAAGGGCCTTGGCCAGCTTGATCACCGGGAGTGGGCAGAGCAGACCGCGACAGTCCAGGTCGACGTTCACATCCCCACCTCTGCCCGGATGCGCTGCACGAGGCCCGGTAGCACGGCACTGAACCGTTGGACGTCCTCGTGGCTGGTCTCGCGGCTCAGTGACACGCGGACGTTGCCGTGGGTGAGTACGCCCATGGCCGCAAGTACATGCGATGGGCGGAGCGTGCTTGACGTACACGCTGAGCCGCTGGAGACCGCGAATCCTTCAGCATCCAATGCAGTCACCAGGGCCTCGCCGTCTACGTACAGGCACGAGAACGTGAGGATGTGTGGCAGGCGATCGTCCGGATCACCTACTACCTCCACATCCGGTATGTCAGTGGCGATCCGGTGCCGGAGCTCGTCTATCCAGGCGCGGTGCTGTTTGTTGAGTTCATCAGCTTCAGTGAGGCGCGCTTGGAGTGCTGCAGCGGCTGCTAGTGCGTTCGGTACGTTCGGGAAGCCGGGGGAGAGGCCGTCCTCGCGCTGGTCCATTGGCCAGGCCGGTGCGATCCGCGTGCCTTTTCGTACTGCCAGCAGCCCTACACCGGCCGGACCGCCCCACTTGTGCGCACTGGCCGCCAGCATGGACCAGCCGGCGGGTACTGGGTCATGCCCTATCGACGCTGATGCATCAACAAACAGTGGTACGTCGTTGCAGTCCTGGGCGATCGCGGCGATCGGTTGCCTCGTACCCACTTCATGGTTGGCCGACTGGACAGCAGCCACTGCCACACCAGGCCGGCGTACGGCCTCTGCGAACGCCTCCCGATCCACTTGGCCGCGGATGTCCACGCCGATCTCTACACCCGCCTCACCGGCGCTGTGCAGTACGGCGGAGTGCTCGACTGCGCTGTGTACGACCGCCGTACCGACGCGGCGCCGTGCGGCCGTCAGAGCAGCCAGACCGACCTGGATGGCATCCGTGCCGGAGGTGGTCAGGTACAGCTCGTCAGGACGCACTCCAACGCCCTGCGCGAGTACTGCACGGGCGTTGTCCAGCAGGAGTCTGGCGGTCCGTCCTTCATGGTGCAGACGGACCGGATCGGCCCAGCCGGAATCCACCGCCGACAGCAACATCTCCCGCGCCGCGGGGTGCATCGGCTCGGCCGACGCGGCGTCCAGATATGCACGCTCACTCACACGGGAAACGCTAAGCCCTACCTATGCGCAGGACTGGGAAGGGTGTCCAGTAGTGTTTGGTCGTCAGTCTCACTTGGGAAGGGAAAGGCGCCCCGTGGGTTCGAACGGCACGCCCGGAGTGGATGAGCGACCGGCAGGTTTTGCTGGTGCCACACGTCCGGCGAAGCGACGCCTGCTGGTAGGTGCGGCGGTGGTGCTCGGCACCCTGCTGCTGACCGGTTGTTCGTCGGCGACCACTGAGCAGTGGAAACGACTCGGTCTGCCCGAGGGTGCATCTGACCGGACCGAGGCGATCAGAAGCCTCTGGATCGGCGCCTGGACGGCCGCACTGATCATCGGTGTGATGGTCTGGGGCCTGATCCTGTTCGTCGTGGTGCGGTACCGCAAGCGGAACGAGGACGCACCCCGGCAGGTGCGGTACAACCTGCCGCTGGAGGTGCTCTACACGCTGGCACCGTTCGCGATCATCGGTGTGCTGTTCTTCTACACCGTGGAGCACGGCAACCAGGTGACCAAGATGGACGCCAACCCGCAGCACACCGTGAACGTGGTGGGCCAGCAGTGGCAGTGGACCTTCAACTACAAGGACACCGTCGACGGCAAGCAGGGCGTCTGGGAGACCGGCACCCTGGACAAGCCGGCCACGCTGTGGCTGCCGGTGAACGAGTCGGTGCACTTCGACCTGACCTCGCCGGACGTGATCCACTCCTTCTGGGTGCCGTCGTTCTACTTCAAGCTCGACGTGATCCCGGGCAAGACCAACAAGTTCGAGCTGACCCCGACCAAGACCGGCACCTTCGCCGGCAAGTGCGCTGAGCTCTGCGGCCTGTACCACAGCCGGATGGTCTTCAGCGTCAAGGTGGTCAGCCGCGACGAGTACGACGCACACCTGCGCGAGCTGGCCGCCAAGGGCCAGACCGGCGCGGCAACCGGTGGCGCCGACGCCACGACCATTCCCGTGACCGGGGAGCAGGAGGGTCAGAAGTGACCGACTTCGCCGAGCGCACCGGCGCTATCGGTAGCACCACCGCGCTGCCCCGGCGGCGGACCAAGGGCCAGCTGCTGGTCAAGTACCTGACCACGACCGACCACAAGCTGATCGGGCACATGTACCTGGTCACGTCGTTCGTGTTCTTCCTGATCGGCGGCGTGATGGCGCTGCTGATCCGGGCCGAGCTGGCCAAGCCGGGCCTGCAGATCGTGAACGAAGAGGTCTACAACCAGCTCTTCACGATGCACGGCACGATCATGCTGCTGCTGTTCGCGACGCCACTGTTCGTCGGCTTCGCGAACGAGATCATGCCGATCCAGATCGGTGCCCCGGACGTCGCGTTCCCGCGACTGAACATGTTCAGCTACTGGCTGTTCCTGTTCGGCGGCTCGATCACGATCAGCGGCTTCTTCACGCCGGGCGGTGCGGCCGACTTCGGCTGGTTCGCGTACGCCCCGCTGTCGAACGCGGTCCGGTCACCGGGTGTCGGTGGCGACCTGTGGATCATGGGCCTGTACCTGGCCGGTCTGGGCACGATCCTCGGCGCGGTGAACTTCATCACCACGATCATCACCATGCGCGCACCGGGGATGACGATGTTCCGGATGCCGATCTTCACCTGGAACATCCTGGTCACGTCGATCCTGGTCCTGATCGCGTTCCCGATTCTGGCGGCAGCGCTGCTCGTACTGGAAGCGGATCGATCGCTCGGGGCTCATGTCTTCGACGCGGCCAACGGCGGACCCATACTTTGGCAACACCTGTTCTGGTTCTTCGGGCATCCAGAGGTGTACATCATCGCGCTGCCGTTCTTCGGCATCGTGACCGAGATCCTGCCGGTGTTCAGCCGGAAGCCGGTCTTCGGGTACATCGGCCTGGTCAGCGCGACGCTGGGTATCGCGGTGCTGTCGGTGGCGGTGTGGGCGCACCACATGTTCGTCACCGGTGCGGTGAACCTGCCGTTCTTCTCGTTCATGACGTTCCTGATCGCGGTACCGACCGGGGTGAAGTTCTTCAACTGGATCGGCACGATCTGGGGCGGATCGGTGTCGTTCGACACCCCGATGCTCTGGTCGGTGGGCTTCCTGACCACCTTCCTCTTCGGCGGTCTGACCGGCGTCATCCTGGCCTCACCGGCGCTCGACTACCAGCTCTCCGACTCGTACTTCGTGGTCGCGCACTTCCACTACGTCGTCTTCGGCACGGTCGTGTTCGCGATGTTCGCCGGGTTCTACTTCTGGTGGCCGAAGTTCACCGGGCGGATGCTCGACGAGCGGCTCGGCAAGCTGCACTTCTGGCTGCTGTTCATCGGCTTCCACACCACGTTCCTCGTCCAGCACTGGCTGGGTGTCGAGGGCATGCCGCGGCGGTACGCCGACTACGGCGCGAACGAAGGCTTCACCACGCTGAACGAGGTCTCCAGCGTCGGCGCCTTCATCCTGGGTATGTCGATGCTGCCGTTCTTCTACAACGTCTACAAGTCCCGGAAGTCGCCGAAGGTCGGTGTCGACGACCCGTGGGGCTGGGGCCGTTCGCTGGAATGGGCGACCAGCTCCCCGCCGCCGCGGCACAACTTCGTGTCGCTGCCGCGGATCCGGTCTGAGTCCCCGGCGTTCGACCTGCACCACGCGGACATCGCGCTGGCGGAGTACCCGGACAACAAGGCCGGCAAGGACAACCTGCTGGATGCCGGTGAGGACGCGGGCCGGGTCGAGCATCTGACCGAACAGGCCGACGGCGATGCCAGGACCGAAGGGAAGGACAAGGCGTGAAGGTCGAAGCCTGGGTCTTCGGGATCCTGAGTGTGTTCCTGCTGGTCGTGACGCCGGTGTACTGGCTGATGTCGGAAGACCCGACCGGTACCACCGCGCTGGTGATGACCTTCTTCCTGGCGCTGCTGGTGGCGTTCTACCTGAGCGTCACCGCCCGCCGGATGGACGCCCGTCCGGAGGACCGCAAGGAAGCGGAGATCGTCGAAGGAGCCGGTGAGCTCGGCTTCTTCCCGCCGCACTCCTGGTGGCCGCTGTGGTGCGCGCTGTCGCTGTCCGTCGTGGTGCTCGGCATCGTGTTCGGCTGGTGGCTGTTCATCGCCGGCTGCGCGGTCGGCATCATCACGCTGAGTGGCTTCATCTTCGAGTACTACCGGGGAGACCACGCACACTGAGTGACATGACGAAGCTCACTGGTTGAGAGTCGTACGAAAAGCGCCGTCCGGGAACGAACCGGGCGGCGCTTTCGTGCGTCTTAAAGGCGTTGGTCGGTTGGATCGTTATGGTCCGTACCGGTTAGCTGGTGATGCGATGCTGAGAAATGTCGCCGCGGCACGTTACCCTTACCGCGGTTTGACTAAACAGGGGAGAGCTGGGGAATGGTGAGCGGTTCGGTGAGGAAGCACGGCCTGGCCGTGGCTGGGATCTGCGTGCTGCTGCTGGCCGGGACGGCCTGCAGCGACACGAAGGCCGGCAGCGGCGGCAACGGCCAGTCGACGCCGGGTGCGTCGAGCTCGCAGAGCAGCACCCCCGGTGCCTCGACCACGCCAGGCGAGTCGCCGACGCCGTCGGAAGCCGCGGCGGCGATCTCGATCGTGCCCGCCAAGGGCGCGACCGCGGTGCAGCCGGACAAGCCGGTGACGGTGAGCACGACGGCCGGCAAGCTCACCACCGTGACGCTGAAGGACGACGACGGCGACAAGGTCACCGGAACCTTCAACACCGACAAGACCCAGTGGACCTCGGCCGCGCTGCTCAAGCCGAGCGCGACGTACACGGTCAGTGGGTCCGCGGAGGGTACGGACGGCGCCAGCGTGCCGATCAGCTCGACGTTCAAGACGCTGAAGGCGACGAAGAGCCTGAAGGCGTCCGTCGTGCCGCTGAACGGTGAGACCGTCGGTGTCGCGCTGCCGATCCAGATCTACTGGAACAACCCGGTCAAGGACCGCGCCGCGGTCGAGAAGCAGCTGTCGGTGAAGACCTCGGTCCCGGTCGACGGCAGCTGGCACTGGGTGAACAGCAAGCAGGTCAACTACCGCCCGAAGAACTACTGGCCGGCCGGTACCAAGGTGACAGTGAACATCGACACCCAGGGCGTGAACGCCGGGAACAACACCTGGGGTACGTCCAGCCGGACGATCGCGTTCAGCATCGGCAAGTCCGTGGTCAGCAACGTGAACGTGAAGAAGCACACGATGACCGTGACGATCAACGGCAAACTGGCCCGGAGCATCCCGATCACGGCCGGCAAGGACGGGTTCACCACCCGCAGCGGCGTCAAGGTGATCATGGAGAAGTTCCCGACCAAGCGGATGGACGCCGCGACCGTCGGCATCAAGCCCGGCGACCCGAACTACTACAACATCAGCGACGTCCGGTGGGCCCAGCGGGTCACCAGCTCCGGCGAGTTCCTGCACGGCGCCCCGTGGTCCACCGGCAGCCAGGGCAGCGCCAATGTCAGCCACGGCTGCGTCGGCATGAGCCTCGCCGACGCCCAGTGGTACTACAACCAGACCCTCCGCGGCGACCCGGTCATCGTCACCGGCACCTCCCGCCACATGGAACCAGGCAACGGCTGGACCGACTGGAACACCACCTGGGCCGCCTACAAGTCCGGCTCAGCCCTGTCCTGACCCACGCACAGCCAGGTTGCTACCGCGGGACCTTTGAACTCACCACCGCGTCCAGGCTGAGCAGGACGAAGTGGTGGTGAACCTGGCCATCTGGTTGCTGAGTGCCATCGCCGGCGACCCGGTGCTGCGTTCGAAGCACCTGCTTGATGTGTTGCCGCAGGTCTTCCCGTGGATCAGGGGGCCCAACTGACCGGCCCCAAACCGGTTTGGGGCGGGTCACGGCCCGTTCTAGGGGTACAACCTTCCCCGCTCCCCGTGCGCAACTGCCCCCAAACCGGTTTGGGGGCAGTCAACACCCGCTTGACGAAACACGGAGGGACACCTGCCGGCGGGGGCGGACAACGGGGCCGCCGGTAGCGGGCGCCCGAAGGCTACTGACTGAGTAGTGCGTCTATCAGCTCGTTGGTGTGGAGGGTTGGTAGGGAGTGGTGGGTGGCTTGGGGGAGGTGTAGGACGGTTGCGCCGGTGGAGTGGGCTTGTTGGGTGAGGGTTTGGGGGTTGTGGGCTTTTGAGCGGTCGGCGACTACGACTGTTGTGGGTGGGAGATTGGCGAAGGTGCGGGGGCGGTGGGGTTTTACGGGGCGGGTGGTGGGTTGGAGGGTGGCTAGGGCCGACAAGTGGAGCCACTCGGGGTCTATGGGGAGGCCCTGGGTTTCCCAGTGGATGAAGGACTTGTAGCGGGGTTCTGACGGTCTGAGGAGCATGGGGAGGGCTCTGGCTACGTACGTGGGTTTGAGGCCGGTGAAACAGTCCGTGGGGTCGATCAAACTCAGCTTCGCGACGGGGAACTGGAGTGCGTACGTGAGGGCTATCCAGGCGCCGTACGAGTGGCCCACCAGCCACCGGTCCTTCAGGCCGCGTAGGACCGTCGACAGCCACGCCATCAGATCAGTGACGGTACGGGGCGGGGGAGCGGTGCTGAGGCCCGCGTCGCCGGGGAGGTCGGGAGCGTACACCCGGTAGCGCTCAGCCAAGCGAGGTGCAACCGCGTACCAGACCGGTGCCGTCGCGCCATGTCCGGCCAGGAGTACGACGGGTGGACCATCGGCCGGACCGCACACGTTCACATGGGTGCCGCCAAGGTCGAGATGCTCGACCGGGACCTCCCACCGGCGGAGCAGGGCGGCGTACGCGTCCTCAAAACTCATGCAACCGACAATAGCTCACTGAGTGAGGTAAATTGCCAGGTATGCGAGCAGGAGTGACGCCCCACGACCCCGAACGAGCCGCCGCCCTGGAGCTGGTGCACCGCTTGCGGGACGTCGCGCTGCGGCTGGATCTGGCGATCGGGGAGTTCGCGAAGACGACTGGACTGCACGGCACCGACGTACGGGCCCTGGTACGCCTCCTGGACGCCGAACGCGCCGGAGCGGAAGCCACGCCCACCTGGCTCGCCCAACAGCTCGGAATGACCTCTCAGGCGACAACGGCAGTCATCCACCGCCTCGAGGCCGCCGGCCACGTCGAACGCCGCAGAAGCCGCACCGACGGCCGCAGCAGCCACCTCCAGGTCTCCGACAGCGCAATCGCCCTCGGCTGGCAGTTCTTCGGCCCGCTCCTGGACCAGATGGTCGCGACCACCAGCACCCTCACCAAGTCGGACCAGGCGATCATCGCCAACTACCTGACCGCCCTCACCCAAGCGATCGACTAAACGACGAAGGGCCCGCGGCAGGAAGCCGCGGGCCCTTCGAAGTGATTGATCAGGAGCGGTCGCTCGTGACCTCTCGGTAGGTTTCGGTCTCTTCGGTCAGCTCGTGGATCTCGTCGGCGTCGTGAGCGTGCTCGTGCGCCTCCTCGATCTCGGCCGCCGTCGGCTTCTGCACCGCGTCCGCGAAGTAGAAGCGGGACAGCCGGGCGCGGAGCTTGTTCAGCGCCCGGCGCGGGGCGCGGACACCGTTCTCGTCCGTCTCCGGGCCGATTTCGTGCGGTACGACCCGGTCGCGGGCCGTCAGCGAGTACGCCTCGAAGGTCGAGATCGGCTGGTGCTTCTCGGTGTACTTGCCGTCCGCGTCCCGCATGATCACGCCGGTCTCCAGACCGTGCAGCAGCCGCTCGTGGTCGGCCCGCTGCAGCGAGATCGCCCACCGCCGGGTGATCCAGAACGCCAGGATCGGCCCCAGAATCACCGCGAACCGCAGGAACCACGTGACGTTGTTCAGCGACAGGTGGAAGTGGGTCGCGATCAGGTCGTTACCGCCACCGATCCACAGCATCGCGTAGAACGTGATGAACGCGACGCCGATCCCGGTCCGGGTCGGTACGTCCCGGGGCCGGTCGAGCAGGTGGTGCTCACGTTTGTCGCCGGTGATCCACCCCTCGATGAACGGATACGCCGCCACCAGCGTGACGAACGCCGGCGGAATGATCAGCGCCGGGATGATCAGGTTCCAGCTGAGCGTGATGCCCCAGAAGTGCGATTCGAAGCCCGGGAAGATACGGACCGAACCTTCCAGCCAGCCCATGTACCAGTCCGGCTGCGCGCCGGCGGTCACTTCGGCCGGGTTGTACGGCCCGTACAGCCAGACCGGGTTGATCTGCATCAGCGCCCCCATCAGGGCGGTGATACCGAAGACCACGAAGAAGAAGCCACCGGCCTTGGCCGTGTACACCGGGAACAGCGGGTAGCCGACCACGTTCGTCTGCGTCCGGCCCGGACCCGCGTACTGGGTGTGCTTGTGGTACACGACCAGGAACAGGTGCACCGTGACCAGGGCCAGGATGATGCCCGGTATCAGCAGCACGTGCACGATGAAGAACCGGGAGACGAAGTCGCCGCCGGGGAACTCACCGCCGAAGATGAAGAAGTTCAGGTACGTACCGATCACCGGTGACGCCTGGATCATCCCGTTCGTGATCCGCAGACCGGTCCCGGACAGCAGGTCGTCCGGCAGGCCGTACCCGAGGAAGCCCTCGATGATGCCGAGGAACAGCATCGCGAACCCGATCAGCCAGTTCAGCTCCCGCGGCTTGCGGAACGCGCCGGTGAAGAACATCCGGAGCAGGTGCACCATCATCGCGGCGATGAACAGGATGGCGGCCCAGTGGTGGATCTGCCGCATCAGCAGACCGCCACGGACGTCGAACGAGAGGTCCAGCGTGGAGGCGTACGCCTCCGACATGTGCAGGCCCTTGAGCAGGCTGTACGAGCCCTGGTACTCGACCTCGGCCATCGACGGCTTGAACCAGAAGGTCAGGAAGGTACCGGTGAGGATCAGGATGATGAAGCTGTAGAGCGCGATCTCGCCGAGCATGAAGGACCAGTGGTCCGGGAAGATCTTGCGCAGGTTCTTCTTCCCGATCTTGGCGATGCCGAGGCGATCGTCGACCCACTTGACCGGTCCAGGGAACTCTGTGTTTGCTGACACTGTTGTCACCCTCGTTCGAAGAAGCTCGGGCCGACCGGCTCGTCGAAGCCGCTCTGCGCTACCAGATAGCCCTCACTGTCCACCGTCAACGGTAGCTGAGGCAGCGGCCGGGCCGCAGGGCCGAAGACGACCTTGGCGCTGTCGGCCAGGTCGAACGTCGACTGGTGGCACGGGCAGAGCACGTGGTGCGTGGTCTGCTCGTACAGCGAGATCGGGCAACCGACGTGGGTGCAGATCTTGGAGTAGCAGAGGATGCCGTCGACACCCCAGTTCTCCCGGCCCGGCTTGGTGCGGATCTCGCTCGGCTTGATCCGGACCACGATCACCGCGGCCTTCGCCTTGGCGTTCTGGTACTCGATCGGGTTCTCGTCCTGCAGCGGCGCCAGGTTCGCCGGGGCGGCGTTCACCAGCTGGCCGACGACCAGGTCGGAGGGCTTGATCGGGCGGTCGGTGACGTCGTTGACGACCCGGATGCCCTTCGCCCAGATCGTGTTGTACAGCGCCCGGCCCGGCAGCGGGCCGAGGTCGCGGAGCAGCACGATGGCCGGCAGCCCGAGCACCCCGAGGGCGCCGAGCAGCGAGTTGCGGATCATCTTGCGGCGGCCGAAACCGGACTCCGCGACACCCTCTTTGAACGCCTCGCTGATCTCCGCGATCTGCTCCGGCGTCGAGTGCGCGTCGTGCCGGTCCTCGGCGATCTCCTCGTCGACCATCAGCTTCTTGGCCCACTGGATCGCGCCGGCACCGATCAGGAACAGGGCGAGCCCGATCCCGATGCCGATCAGCATGTTGTTCGCGTTGCCGCTCAGCGGGCCGAAGACGATGGTCGCGTCCCGCGGTACGGCGAAGTACGCCACACAGGCGCCGAGGACGAGCAGGGTGGCCAGGCCGAACATCGCCGACACCTGGCGCTCGACCCGGTCGGCCGCCTTCGGGTCGATGTCGGTGATCCGCGGCTCGTGCGGCTCCAGGCCCGGGTCCGGGATCGGTTCCGCGACGTCGACGACGCCGTGCTGCTCTTCCTCCGGCTTCACCGGAAGGTTGTCCTTTGTCACTTGGCCTTCGCTCCCTTGGCCTTGACGCCCTTGGCGCCGATCCACACCGCTACGGCGACCAGCAGGCCGATCCCGACGATCCAGCCCCACAGGCCCTCGGAGACCGGGCCGAGCCGGCCGAGGCCGAAGCCACCCGGGTTCTTCTGCGTCTCCAGCGTCTTCAGGTAGGCGATGATGTCGCGCTTGTCCTCCGGCTGCATCACCTGGTCGGAGAACACCGGCATCTGCTGCGGGCCGGTCAGCATGGCCTCGTAGATGTGCCGCTCACTGACTCCCATCAGCGACGGCGCGTACTTGCCGTTCGGCAGTGCGCCACCGCTGCCGGCGAAGTTGTGGCAGGCCGTGCAGTTGGTCCGGAACAGCTCGCCACCGCGGGTGATCTGCTCGTCGGTGGCCTTGCTCACGTCGTACGCGTCCGACGCCGGCACCGCCGGGCCCGGAGCGAGCGAGGCGACGTACGCGGCCAGTGCCTCGATCTCCTGCTCCGAGTACGCCGGGGTCTTGCGCGGGATCTGCGCGCCCGGCTGCATCGCCGGCATCCGGCCGGTACCGACCTGGAAGTCGACCGCGGCCGCGCCGACACCGATCAGGGACGGACCGGCCATCTTGCCGCCGCCGTTCCCGCCGCCCTCGGCGTTCAGGCCGTGGCAGCTGGAACAGCCGACCGCGAAGAGCTTCTTGCCCTCCTCGATCTTCTGGGACTGGGCCGAGTTGTCCGCGACCGCGTTGTCAGGGGCGAAGGCGGCGTACGCCGAGCCGACTGCCAGCAGGCCGAACAGGAGCACGACGAGGCCGGCGGACCGGTGCCGTCGTCGCGCGGAGAGAAAACGCGCCGGTGACAAGGAAGTTCTCTTCTCACTCATTTGAGCAGGTAGATGGTCGCGAACAGGGCGATCCAGACCACGTCGACGAAGTGCCAGTAGTACGACACGACGATCGCCGAGACAGCCTGTTCGTGGGTGAACTTGCGGGCCATGTACGTCCTGGCCAGGACGAACACGAAGGCGATCAGACCGCCGGTGACGTGCAGACCGTGGAACCCGGTGGCCAGGTAGAAGACCGAGCCGTACGCGTTCGCCGAGATGGTGATGCCCTCGTGCACCAGTTCGGCGTACTCGGTCACCTGGCCGGCGACGAAGACCGCGCCCATCAGGTACGTGAGGATGAACCACTCACGCATACCCCAGGCGCGGATGTTCGCCAGCGAGCCGGACCGGCCCACCTTGCCGTGCTCGGCGGCGAACACGCCCGCCTGACAGGTGAACGACGACGCGACCAGGATGAACGTGTTCACCGAGGCGAACGGGACGTTCAGGTGCTCAGTCATCACCTGCCAGAGCGTCTCCGTCCCCGGAGCCGCGGTGGCGGTCGTCACCGACCGGATCGTGAAGTACGCCGCGAACAGGGCGGCGAAGAACATCAGTTCGCTCGAGAGCCAGACGATCGTGCCGACACTGACCATGCTGGGACGGTCGTGGTGTCCGTGTTCACGAGACGCTGGGAGCGCGGTTGCAGTGGCCACGCGGTCATTATGTCGGTCCACTACTTCAATGCCACGACCACCCCCGTGCATGTCGCTCAACTGTTGTTTCTACTGTGGAAGCGTGCCTCCCCTTCACGCCACGCCGGGCGACCGGATCGAGCCGCTGACACCGCTGCGGCTGCTGACCGGCTGGACCTTCGAACCGGTGTTACTCGGCGTGATCATCGTGCTCGGTGGGCTCTATCTGTACGGGGTCCACCGGCTGCGCGCCCGTGGTGACAAGTGGTCCCGCGGGCGCACCTTCGCGTTCGTCGGCGTCGGGCTGGGCAGTGCGGTGATCGCCACCCAGTCCGTGCTCGGCACGTACGACACGGTGCTGATCAGCGTGCACATGGTCCAGCACATGATCCTGTCGATGCTGACACCGCTCGCGATGGCGCTCGGCGCTCCGATCACGCTGGCGCTGCGTACGCTCCCGCAACGGCAGCGAAAGTGGTTGCTCTCCGTATTGCATTCACGGTTCGCGAAGGTGATGTGCTTCCCGCTGATCGGGTTCACCTTGTTCGTACTCAGCCCGTGGGCGCTCTATTTCAGCGGCTGGTACGACGCGACGCTGCGCTCGACCGCACTGCACGACCTGCTGCACCTGCACTTCATCCTGGTCGGATCACTGTTCTTCTGGCCGTTGCTCGGGCTGGACCCGGTGCCCGGCCGGGTGATCTACCCGTTCCGGCTGATGTTGACGTTCCTCACACTGCCGTTCCACGCGTTCCTGGGGATCACGATCATGTCCGCGAACAAGCTGATCGCGGAGGACTGGTACACGAGTTTCGGCCGCGCCTGGCCGCCGTCGCCGCTGCGCGACCAGTACATCGCCGGCGGTCTGCTCTGGGGCTCGGGTGACCTCGTCGGGGTGGCGTTCTTCGCCGTTCTGTTCGTCCAGTGGGTGCGTCAGTCACAGCGCGAAGCACGCCGTGAGGACCGGCGCCTGGACCGGTTGGAGGAACAGGCTCGCCGGACCGGACAGGCACCCCGGTAGCATTCGGCTTGTCCACTCGTCACAGACACACAGCTTGGGATGGATCGATGAGTTCAGAGCGTCCGCTGAAGGTCCTGGTCTACAGCGACGACCGCACGACGCGGGAGTCCGTCCGGCTGGCCCTCGGCAAGCGGCCGGCCGCCGACCTGCCCGAGCTCGAGTACGTCGAATGCGCGACCGAGCCGGCCGTGATCAAGACCATGGACAAGGGCGGGATCGACCTCGCCATCCTGGACGGCGAGGCAGTGCCGGCCGGGGGGCTGGGGATCGCGCGGCAGCTGAAGGACGAGATCTTCCAGTGCCCGCCGATCCTGGTCATCACCGGCCGTCCGCAGGACGCCTGGCTGGCCACCTGGTCGCGGGCCGAGGGCGCAGTCTCGCACCCGATCGACCCGATCCGGCTGGCCGAGGTCACCGCCGACCTGCTCCGGCAGCGCGTCGCCAAGCTCCCCGCCACCACCGCATAACCCGGTGGGCGCCTACACCTGGCCGCAGGTTCTCGGTCCGCTGCTGCGGCACGAGGACCTGGAGGCCGCCGCCACCGCGTGGGCGATGGAGCAGATCCTGTCCGGCGCCGCGACCCCGGCCCAGCTGGCCGGTTTCGTGATCGCGCTGCGGTCCAAGGGCGAGACGGTCACCGAGGTCGAGGGCCTGGTCCGGACGATGCGTGACTTCGCCACCCCGATCAGTGTTCCGGGGCGGACGCTGGACGTGGTCGGTACCGGTGGTGACCAGGCCCACACCGTGAACATCAGCACGATGTCCGCGATCGTCGCGGCCGGTGCCGGCGCGAAGGTCGTCAAGCACGGCAACCGGGCCGCGTCCTCCGCGTGCGGCGCGGCCGACGTCCTCGAGGAGCTCGGCATCCCGCTCGACCTCACCGGCGCACAGGTCGCCGAGGTGGGGGAGCGGGCCGGCATCACGTTCTGCTTCGCCGCCGCGTTCCACCCGGCGCTGCGGAACGCGGCGGTCCCGCGGCGCGAGCTCGGCGTACCGACGACGTTCAACCTGCTCGGCCCGCTGGCGAACCCGGGCGATCCGTCCGCGCAGGCAGTCGGCGTCGCGGACGGGCGGGTGGCCGGGCTGATGGCCGGAGTCCTCGCGCGGCGCGGGATCGACGCGCTGGTTTTCCACGGTGACGACGGGTTGGACGAGCTGACGACGCGTACGACGTCGCAGGTCTGGGTCGTCGGTGGCGGAAAGGTCGAGGGGCCGGTCACGCTGGATCCGCGCGAGCTGGGGATCACGCCGGTTTCGTCGGATGCGCTGAAGGGCGCGGACGCCACGTACAACGCCAAGGTCGTTCGCGCGTTGGTGGATGGTGAGCAAGGGGCGGTACGGGACGTCGTACTGCTCAATGCGGGGGCGGCGCTGGCGGCGTACACGCCTGAGGAGGGGTCGGTGACGGCGCGGATCCGGGTCGGGATGGACCGGGCGGCCGAGGCGATCGACTCCGGGGCGGCGAAGGACGTACTGGACCGGTGGATCGCCGCCTGCGCCGAGGTGCGCGGCTGATCGTCTTCTTGTGAGGCTTGTTGTTTCTTGTGAGGCTTGGGCCCGGCGGGTTGTCCGCCGGGCCCTTTGCTGTCAGTTGATGGTGATTTGACTGACCTTGTAGCGCCAGACGTTCTGCCAGGCCGGGGTCGAGCCCGCGATGTCGGCAACCGACACGGCCGCCGTACCGTCGCCGCGGTCGATCACCGCGATCATCACCGTGGAGAACGTCTCGGCGAGCTTCGGCTGCTTCACCTCCACCTTGGCGACGATCTCGTGCCCCGGGTGACCGTTGACGGTGATCACCTTGTGCGTCGTACCCGGCAGCAGTTTCGCGTTCTTGTCGTACAGGTTGATGATCGTGCGCCCACCGACCTGTACCGCGGCCGCCTTCAGACCGGCCGCCGTGTTCTTGTACGGGATGTCCGCCGGCAACTGCCCGAACCCGACGTAGTTGCCCCAGTTGTTCTTCTTGCCGTCGTAGTTCTTGTGCACCGTGAACCAGATCCCGGTCCCACCGGCCAGCCCGGTCCGATCGAAGTCGTTCGACCAGGCCGAACTCATGATCGGCATCTTGTCCTTGTTGGCGGCAACCAGATCGGTCCCGATCACCTTCCCCCGCGGAGTAGGCGTCTCCGACGGCTGCACGGACGGACTCACCGTCTCCAACGGCTTCCCCGCCGAAGGCAACGCAACCGGCGCAACCGCATCCGCCTTGGACCAGATCCACCCGACACTGACCCCGGTAGCCGCCAACGCAGCCACCACCAACACCAGAGCCCCCACCATCCGAGCCCGCCCACCCAAAACCCCAACCCCACCAGCACTTACCCCACCAGCGCGAGCGCCTGACCCACCGCCCTGCGCGGCGAACCCAGTCCCACCAGCACTGCCCGACCCACCACCACTGCCTGACCCACCAGCGTTCTGTGACCCACCAACAGCCGCCTGCCCAAGCCCGCCAGCATGGGCGCCCGGCTGACCAGCCTGTGCGGCGTGACCAGGCCCACCAGCCTGCACACCCTGCGCGTGCCGACCACCGCTAGCACCCTGCTGCTGCCCACCACCAGCCACCTGCTGATACCCACCAGCCTGCGCCGGCCCGGTGCCTCGGGGCGCCTGTCCCGCCTGCGGTCCACCAGCCTGAGGCCCGGTCGCCTGCACCTGCCACCCGATCCGGCGACCACCCTGCTGCTGCTGACCACCCGCCTGACCACCCTGGCTCCCCAGCCCACCCCACACCGGCCCAGCCTGCTGTACCTGCCCAGCCCCACCCGGCGGCACCTGCCCAGCCTGCGGTACCCGTCCAGGCCCGGCCTGCGGTACCTGCCCAGCGGGCGGCACCTGACCAGCCCCACCCGGCAGTACCTGCCCGGGCTCGGCCTGCGGTACTCGCCCAGCGTGCGGCTGTGTGCCGTGCCCCGCCTGCGGAGCACCTCCGCCGTACGCCCCCGCCGACTGCCCCGCCGACGGCGGAGTCTGCTGAGGCCCAGCGGTCGGAGTCCTCGGCTGCTGCGGAACCTGCGGGCCACCGTACGTACCAGACGGTTGTCCTACCTGCTGCTGCCCAGCCTGGGCGGACTGCTGCTCACGAGGCTGCTGTGCGGACTGCTCTCCACCCAACTGCTGCGCGGCCTGCTGCAGACCAGGTTGCGATACGGACTGCTGCCTGCCCGGCTGCTGCGCACCGAACTGCTGCGCACCCAACTGCTGTTCGGATTGCTGCTGAACGGGCTGTTGCGTGGAGTGTTGTGCGGATTGCTGTTGCCGAGCCGCTTGCGGTACGGACTGCTGTGGTGCTGGTTGCCACCACACGGCCTGATCGTCAGGTTGCTGTGTACCTGACTGGGGCTGCTGTGGTTGCGGGGAGCTCTGCTGGTCTTGCTGGGAGTGTTGTGCTCCCCACTCCTGCGAACCCTGCTGTGAACCACCGAGCTGCGGCGACTGCTGGCGTGGGATCTGTGACTCAGCACTCCACGGTTGTTGCTGCGGTGCCGCGTGCTGCGGACGTGCTGGTGCCGGGGGAGGAGGTGCCGGCGCAGGCGACTGCCCCAGCAAAGGATCTGAAGCCCCACCACCAACTCCACCAGCATTACCCAAGCCGTCGGTGGGTTCTCCGGCGTCGGGGGCTGTGTATGAGGTGCCTTGGGGTTCTTCGGGGGAGGTGCTGTGTTTGGGGGGTGGGGTTTGGTTCTCGTTTTCAGCCAACGTTGATTCCCTGGTAGGCCTGGGTCTCGGCGGTGCGGAGATCAGGTCGGTTGGTGGGGATGCCGCTGACGTACGCGACTGCCGTGCCGTCGCCGAGGTCGAAGACGGCAACTGTCAGCGTAAGCACCCGATCGGTCACGGCGGCCGAGGTCGCGGTCACGGACTGCTTGAAGAACCAGCCGGACTTGCCGGACTTCTTCACCGCGCCGTTCGCGACCGTCTGGTACGTCGCGGGGATGTCGCCGTACATGTTGGTTCGCAGCTGGATCGCGAGCGCCGCCGCGGTCGCCTTCGGGTCGCCGTTGAAGCCGGAGCCGGTACCGAGCGCGCCGACGAAGATGTCCGCGGTCCAGTCGTCGGTACCGTTCACGTCGCGCTGCAGCACGATCCGCTGCCCGCTGGAGTCGAGTACCTGCCGGACGAACAGTTTGTGATCCGACCACGGCGGGTTCCGGCGCGGGAACGAGATCGCGTCCGACGAGATCCGGCCGTCGCCCTCGTGCAGCTTGGGGTTCTTCGACTGGCCGGGTTTGGTACTGCTCTGGTTCGTCGGAGTGGGGGAGGCCTGTGTTGGCGTACCTGTCGGCTTCGGGTCGGCGGTCTTGTCGTCACCACTCGTGATCAGGTAGATCGCGGCGACGACGAGCATCACCAACGCGAGCCCACCGGCGATCACCAACGGCAGTTTGCCGCCAAGCGGTCCACCGCCACCTGATCCCTTGGGCTTCTTCTCCTTCTCCCGTTTGCCCACACCGGAACTGAGGTCTGTCTGGCCACCCCAGCTCTCGTTGCCATCGTCCCCCCAGGCGCGCTGCGGCGTCTCACCCCAGGCCTGCTGCCCGCTGCTGCCTTGACCACCAGCCCAACCCTGCTGGCCGGCAGCCTGTCCACCGGCGCCCTGTCCGCCGGCGCCCTGTCCACCGGCGTGCGCCTGTTGCGCTTCGTACTGCTGGACTCCGGCCCATGCCTGCTGACCGTTCTCCTGCCCGGCCGACCAGGTTTGCTGGGGATCGGATTGCTGTACTGGCCAGCTCTGGCCGGCCCATGTCTGCTCAGTGGCTTGCTGGTCGTTCTGCTGAGACCAGGAGTTGGCGTCGGGTGCAGCCTGCTGAGCGCTTGCCCCCCAGCCGTTGTCAGCTCCAGCAACAGCAGAACCGTCCGGCGTGCCCCAGCCGTTCGCCTGCGCCTGCTGATCGGGCCAGCTCGGCGCCTGCTCTGGCTGCTGTGGGCTGCCCCAGCTCTGCTCTTGCTGAGGCCATGACTCTTGCTGGTTGGTGGGTTGCTGTTCGGCGCCCCACTTCTGTTGCTGGGCGGGCTGCTGGTTCGTACCCCAGGCCTGGTCTTGGCCCGGCTGTTGGGTGTCGGGCTGTTGTGGCGTCTCGCCCCAGAGCTGGTACTGCTCCGCCGGCTGGTTGTTGGCGTTCCAGACGGGCTGCTCCTGGGTGGCGTCGTCTTGAGACGGCGTGGTCCACAGGGGGCCCTGCTGCTGCTCGGGTGCTGCTGGATCGTCTTCGCGGGCCTCGACGCCCCAAGCAGGTTCGTCGGTTGCCAGGTCGTCGTCCTGCTGGTCGTCCGACTGGGTACCCCAGTCCGGCTGTTGGGCGGAGGGTTCCAGCTCGTCGTCCGCCGGTTGCGCGTCCTCACGCGGTACGGGAGCAAACCGCGGCTCCTCAGTCCAGCTGACGTTGGACCACCCGCCCTCATCTCCCTCCGCCGCACCATCACCTGCCGCACCACCAGCGCCCCCACCGGCCACCACACCAGCAGCAGCACCCGCCGCCACGCCAGCAGCACCATCAGCAGCAGTACCACCGGCCGCCACGCCAGTTGCAGCACCACCGGCCGCCACGCCAGTTGCAGCACCACCAGCGACCACGTCAGCTGCAGCAGCATCAGTCATACTGCTAGCTGTTGCAGCGTCGGGAGCTGCAGTCGCGTCGGTGGTAGTGCCGGCAGTAGTGCCTGGGGTAGCGCTGGCGGCGGCGTCGTCGGTTGTTGTAGCGGTTGGCTCGGTCAGGGCGGGGGCGAGCGTCAGGGTTCGTGTGGGGGTTGGTTCGGGTGTGGCGAGCTCGGGCTCTTCGAGGTCGAAGTCGTCCTCGGTGGGCTCGCGTTGGGTCCAGTGTTCCAGTGGTGCGGGGGCCAGTTCCGGAGCGCCCCAGGTTGCCTGGGCTCGATCCGCCGCGGTGAGGGCGGGGGGTCCGGAGGACTCGGAGAGCTCGGAGGGTTCGGTGGGCTGGGAGGACTGGGAGGACTGGGAGGACTGGGACGACTGGGAGGGCTGGGAGGGCTGGGAGGGTTCGGTGGGTTGGGGAGTCGGCGCGGGTTGGCTCGGATGTGCCGGGCTTGGTGAGGTCCGCGATGAGTCGTCGGCGGTGACGGCGCGGAGGCGCGGGGCGTCGGTTGTTGTGTTCCCGAATTGGGCGGCAGGGGGTTGTTGCCACCAGCCCCCTTGTTCGTTCTGGGGGGAGACCGGCCGCAAATCTGCAGAAGCCGGAGCGGCGCCGGACGAAGGTGTGGCAGCGGAAGCTTCCGAGGATGACGGCGACTCGGAGTCAGGTTCCGTAGGCCCCGTCGAGTCCGAAGCGGCTTCCGCGGACCTGGTCGAGTCCGAGGCGGCTTCCGTGGGGTCGGTTGCGTCCGCCAGGGCGGATTCGTGGTCCGTCTTGTTGGTCCACTTTGCGCCGTCCCACCAGCGGATGGTGTGCGGCTGGCCGGTGGGGTCGGGGTACCAGCCGGCGGGTGGGTTCGTCATCCCTGGCTCCGCTCCGCAACCGGCCCGCGGCCGCGGGCACAAGGACAGCCACGGCCACAGACGCAACCGCCCACACAGACGCAACCGCCCACACAGGCGCGGACGCTTGCGCCCGCACAGGCGCGGACGCGCGCGCCCGGCGTGCGCGCGCGAGACAACGTGCACGCGCGGGACGTGGCGGTACGGAACTGGCCCCGGTCGATCATGGGTTCACCGTAACTTCAGGTCGTGTCAGTGCTGGTGTCAGCGGGATCGGGAACGACCGGTCCTCAGACACCGTCCTCCTGGCCGAGGCTGAAGGCGGCTTCCAGGTCGTGGCTGGAGTACGCGCGGAACGCGATGTGCGTCTCGGTGCTGATCACGCCGGGTACGCGGTTCACGTGTTCGGGGATGACGGTCGCCAGGTCGTCGTGCCGGGCCACCCGGACGAGCGCGATCAGGTCGAGTCCGCCGGTCACGGAGTACACCTCGCTGACGCCGTCGATCGCCGCCACCTGCTCGGCAACCTCGGGAATCCGTGCGACGTCGGCCTTGATGAACACGATCGCGGTGACCATGCCGTCCTCTCCTCAGTACTGAAACTCAGAACCACATACCGCTCGACCGGTGAAGCATAATGCGGTAACAGGCCCGGCAGCGGGTCAGCCCGCCCGGGCCGGTCCGAGCGGCCGGAGGTGGCGGCGGCGTTCGCCGGGGTGCTGGTGTACGTCGGAGTGGGCGTTCTCGAGCCGGTTCAGGTGCCGTCCCGCACCGCCCACCGGGCACGTCCAGGTGCCGTCCATCTCGACCAGCCGTACGCCCGGCAGCTCCAGCCAACGCAGAATCAGCTCGATCTCCTCGGGCGACGCAGCCGCGACCGGGCCGATCCCGGGCAGGACGGTCTCGGCCGACGCGCGGAGCATCTCCAGGTGCGGGCGCGGGTCCGTACCGCGTGGGCTGAACCCGGCCGCCGCGAGCCGGCCGCGGCGGATCACGTGCAACTCCCAGCCGCCGTCGTCCGTCCGCCGCGCCGCGCAGATCTCGGCGCACGCGGTCACCGCCGCCATCCGCTGCATCCGCGCCGAGCTCCGGACGAACGCGCTCAACCGGTCCCGGTGCACGGCGGCGTCCTCGAACCGCTCGTCCGCCGACAGCAGCTCGATCCGCCGATCCAGCGCCTCGACCACGGGAGTCGGATCGCCGGTCAGCGCCGCCCGCAGCCCGGTGACGAAATCGCCGTACGAGTCCATCGAGATCCGCCCGTCACAGGGCGCGACGCAACGCCCCATCTCGGCAAGCACGCACGGCGACAGTTGTGGCGTACGCGACATCCGCGCGGTGCACTGCCGGATCGGGAACGCCTCGTGCAGCGCGGCCATCGCCCGTTCGGCGGTTTTCCGTGAACTGAACGGACCGAGGTACTCGGCCGCGTCGTCCCGCACCTGTTTGACCAGCGACAACCGCGGAAACGGTTCGACCGTGACCTTCAGCCAGTGCTGCCGCTCGGGGAACTTCGACTTCCGGTTGTACCGCGGTTTGTGTTCCGCGATCAGCCGCAACTCGCGGACCTCGGCCTCCAGCGGTGTACCGCACTCGATGCCGCGGACCGTGGTGGCGATGCCGACCATCTCGCCGATCCGGTTCCTGGTTTCGGAGGCGGTGAAGTACGACCGCACGCGCGTCCGCAGGTCCTTCGACTTGCCGATGTACAGCACTTCGCCGCGATCGTCCGCGAACAAGTACACACCGGCCGCATGCGGCAACGACTCGGCCAGATGCCGTTTGGCGCGGACCGCCGGCGCGACCCGGGACGAGTACGTCTGCAGGTCCTCCAACGTTTGCACGCCCAACGACCCGACCCGCTCGAACAATCCGTGCAGCACGTCGACGGTGGCGCGCGCGTCGGACAGCGCGCGGTGGTTGGGGGTGGTCGTGGTCCGGAACAGCTTGGCCAGCGTGCCGAGTTTGCAGTTCGGCGCCTCGTCCGGCGTGATCACGCGCCGGGCCAGCAGCGCGGTGTCGACGACGGTGAAATCAGGCCAGTCGTACCCATGGACGAGGCTCTCGTGCTTCAGGAAGCCCATGTCGAACGGCGCGTTGTGCGCGACCATCACGCACCCGCGGGCGAACTCCAGGAACGCCGGCAGCACCGACTCGATCCGCGGCGACGAAGCAACCATCCGATCCGAGATCCCGGTCAGCACGGCGATGAAGGACGGGATCGGCTCGGACGGATTCACCAGCGTCTGGAACTCGGCGATCACCTCGCCGGCCCGGACCTTCACCGCGCCGATCTCGGTGATCCCGCCCTCGCCGGGCGGATTGCCGGTCGTCTCCAGGTCGACGACGCAGAACGTGACGTCGCGCAGCAGGGTCCCCAGGTCGTCGAAGCTGTGCTGGACACCACGGATCGGCGTCGGCGCGGGCGCCGCCGAATCCCCGGCCGCTGCGCGCACTGGGCTGGTCATGGTGACGACGCTAGGAGCCGCCACCGACAATTCCGCAGGTGACACGCCTGCGAGTCGACTAGGCTCTCTGTATGCGTACACAGGCGATCACCGTGAATCAGGGCCGCGGGCCCGTTCGCTGTGGTCTGCGTCACTGGCCCAGCAGCAGCTGCCAGCCCGTCGTTCAAGCCGGACTGCGGACCGGTGACTGAGGCCGGCACCGCCGCGAGCTCCGCCGCTACGACTTTGCCTGAACCGGTCCGGCAACGCGTCCTGACCCTCGCCGCGCATGCGCTCGGCCAGCTCCCGGCCACCGACATCCCGGCCCCGCTGCGCCGGTTCGCCAGCTTCGCGCCGGCGAAACGCGCGAAGCTGTCCGCCTCGGTGCTCGGCCCGATCCTGGAGACCGACGAGCATTTCCGCCGGCTGACGGCGTTCGAGGTCCGGCGCGAGCACCCGGAGCTCGGCGATGCCGTCGCGGACGGTGTACCCGTACCGGCCGCTGATCCGGTCGAGGTGGCCGCGCTGGCCTACCTGCTCCGGCCCGACGACTGGGAGCAGCATGTCGCCGCGGCGGCGCAGCTCCCGGCGGAGAATCCGCGCACCGACGAAGACGCGATGAACCGGCTCGCGGACCAGCTCGACCAGGCCCGGACCGAAACCCGTCAGGTCCGCGAACGGCTTCGTGAACAGGTCAACGAGCTGAAGTCCGAGAACGTCACGCTCCGGCGCAAACTCAACGAGGCCAGGCAACGGATCACCGGCCTGCACTCCGAGGTCGAGCAGCGCACCAAGGAAGCCGAGTCCGCCGACGAGCGGGTCGACGCGGCGCGCGCCGAAGTGGAGCGTGAGCTGCGCAAACTCCGCGCCCGCATCACCGAGCTCGAAGCAGTCGAGCACGCGGCGAGACGGACGGCGGGGCAGGAGCGGGAGCTTGCCTCCACGCGTACGCGGCTGTTGCTCGACACGCTGCTGGAAGCCGCCAGCGGACTGCGCCGCGAGCTGGCGCTGCCGCCTGGGGGAGAGCTCCGTCCGGCCGACACGGTGGCGGGTTCCGAGCCGGACGCGGCTCCGGTCGGGCGTACGGCGCCCGAAGACGATCCAGCTTTGTTCGACGAGTTGCTGGCGCTGCCGCAGGTACACCTGATCATCGACGGCTACAACGTGACGAAGACCGCCTGGCCGAACTCACCGCTGCACTCGCAGCGTCAGCGGCTGGTGACAGCGCTGGGAGCACTGGTGGCTCAGCGCCGGATCGAAGTCACCGTGGTGTTCGACGGGGCGGAGCTGTCCGGTCCGGTGCAGCTGAACCCACCCCGCGGCGTACGGGTGCGCTTCAGCCCGGCCGGTGTGATTGCCGATGACGTGATCCGGCAACTGGTCCGCGCCGAGCCACCCGGCCGCCCCGTTGTGGTCGTTTCGACGGACCGCGAAGTAGCCGACAGCATCATCAAACTGGGCGCCCGCGCCCTCTCGGCCACCAGCCTGATCGCCCGCATCGCCCGCGCCTGAAAACGAGCCCGCACCGGAGCCTGGGCCACGCCTGAGCGCGGTCTGGCAAAGCAGTTGCCAACGGCCTCGTGGACGAAAACTGTCGGTGGGGTTCTCTAGCGTCCTTCTCAGCCGGATGCAAGTCCGGGTGCTTCCCCACTTGGAGGATGTTGTGCTGATCGACTGCGACGCTTGTGTGATGAGGGGCCCGGGCTGTCAGGACTGTGTCGTCTCGGTGGTGCTGGGTTTCTCGGCCGAACGCGCCGGCACCCTGCACCTCGACGATGACGAGAAGGCGGCCCTGGACGCCCTCGCGGACTCGGGCCTGGTCCCACCGCTCCGGCTCGTCCACGCCGTGAACAGCCTCGACCCAACCACCGACCCGAAGGAACAA
The DNA here is from genome assembly GCF_039531045.1 of Kribbella hippodromi. Lineage (NCBI taxonomy): Bacteria > Bacillati > Actinomycetota > Actinomycetes > Propionibacteriales > Kribbellaceae > Kribbella > Kribbella hippodromi. Next base: position 93,226 of record NZ_BAAAPH010000002.1, read on the forward strand.
ACCGGCTGAGACTGCCGCTGAACTGCCGGTCAGCCGCCTGTCACCCGCCGACTGCCGTCAGTAGTTTCGGAGCACAGAGATTCCCCACTCCGAGAGGGCGACGATGGCCGACGCTACTGACCTTGACTGCCCCGCGCGGGCGTGGGACTGGGGCTGACAGCCGACAGGGCTGTCAGGCACCGCTGCCTTCCTTGTCCAAGTCCTCCAGCGCGGCATGAAGCTCACGCTCGCGCGGGTCGCCGAGTTGGGCGGCGAGTTCGGCCGCGGCCCTGTACGCCTCCCGTGCCTCGGAGGGCCGGCCGAGCGCGGCGAGGGTCTGGGCCACCGCTTCCTGGGCCGCGAGCTGATGGTTGGCCTCGTTGATTCGGGTGGCCACCGCGTAGGACTCGCGGAAGTGGGTGAGCGCCGACGTCAGGTCCCCACTCAGCCGGTAGATCTCGCCCAGCGCGCCGGTACTCGAGGCCTCGACCGCGGGTGCGGACAGTTCGCTGCTCATCGTGATGGCGCGCTCGAACGCCGTGCGGGCATCGTCAAGACGGCCGGATCGCATCGCGGCGAAGCCAAAGTTCAAGGTAGCGATCATCGCCGCGTACCGATCGCCGTCCTCCGCGGCGATCCGCGCGCACTCCTCGAAGTATCTCATCGCGGACTCGTTGTCACCGAGATCCATCACCAGGATGCCCAGGGTGCTGAGCGCACGCGCGAGCGGCAGCCGGTGGCCGTGGGTGCGTGCGATCGAGGTGGCGGCGTCGAGGAGTTCGCGGCATCGGTCGAACTGCTGGAGATCCCGGTAGATGAGGGCTGTGTCGCGAAGGAAGATGCCTTCGCGTTCCTTGTCGCCGAGCAGCCTTGCCGCTTCCAAGCCGTACTCGTGTGTGGCAATCCAAGTGGAGTAGTGCTTGTACCTCTGGAAGTAGTCGATCATCGCGGTCGGCAGCTGCGCGGCGTACCGATGGTGACCCGCTTTGAAGGCCAGCTCCACGGCGTCGGCAATGTTGGCGAGTTCGTGGGTGCACCACAGTCTGGCCGACTCCGGCGTGCTGAACTGCTCGACGTGTACTCCGGCCAGCGGCGGATCGATCGGCGTTCTGACGCGAGCCGGCACGAGGCAATGATTGGCCGCGTCGGCGGACTGCAGGTAGTAGTCGATGGCGCGCCGTACGGGCTCGTCGTCGGTGCCGGCGCACCGGCGGGCGAACAACTTCACCAGATCGTGCATGGTGAAGCGTTCTTCGTTCACCGATTGCACAAGGTTCAGGCTGACCAGGCGCTGCAGCTGCGGTACGACGACGTCGGCCGAGGTGGACATCGCCGACGCGATCACCCCGATCCCGAACGTCGCACCGGGCAGTAGCCCCAACCGGCCGAACAGCACCTTCAACTCGTCCGGCAGTGGGCGGTAGGAGAGCTCGAACGCGGGCAGCACGGAGGCGGCAGGATCGCCGGGCAGCGACAGACCCTCCAGCCGGTCCACCGCGGCGAGAGCGTCGGCGGCAGCGCGCAAGGTTTGCCCGGGCATCAGCGCGAGGTTGGCTCCGACGACGCGGACCGCCAGCGGCAGTTGCCCGCACAGCGCGATGATGTCCGCGGTCGCCGGCCGATCCGCGTCCACGCGGGTGTCACCGATCATCCCGCGCAGGAGTTCGCCGGCTTCGGACTCGGACAGTGCCTCCAGCTGGATCGGTACGGCGCCGTCGCGAGCGATGAGCCCCGGAAGCCGATCCCGGCTCGTCACGATCGTCCGGCACGTCGCCGAACCAGGCAGCAACGGACGTACCTGAGCAGCTGAGGCCGCGTTGTCGAGAATCACCAGCAGCCGGAGTCCCGCGAGCTCTGACCGGAACCGGGCGGCCCGCTCGTCGAGGGTCGCCGGCTGCTCGGCCGGTGGAACCCCCAACCCGCTGAGAAGCCTGCCGAGCGCCTCCACCGGTCCGAGCGGCTCCTGCTCGGGATCGAAGCCCCGGAGATCGATGTAGAGCTGGCCGTCCGGGAAACGCGGCGCGGCACCGTGGGCCCAGTGGACAGCCAGGGCCGTCTTTCCGGTTCCGCCGATCGCGGAGATCAATGCCGTCTGCCCGGTCTGCGATTCGATCAGCAGGTCATCCAGGTCGCGCAGCGCGGAGAACCGGCCGGTGAAGTTGGAGATGTCCGCCGGAAGTTGCGAGATGCGCGGCGCGGTCGCCGATGGCGCAGCGAGCGGTGACTCCGGGAGCGCACCGTCAGCGAGTAGCGCGAGCAGTTGCCTGGTCTCGTCGTCGGTCAGTGCCAGAGCTTCCGCGATCAGCCGGATCGATCGGGTTCGCGGTTTCGTGACACGCCCGGACTCGAGGTCGCGGAGTGACCGGACGGACAGCGCGGCCTGCTCGGCCAGCTCCTCCTGAGTCAGCCCGGACCGTTGCCGGAACCCTTTGACCTGGCGGCCGATCGTGGTCACGTCACCTCTCTTCCAGAGTTGGGCCGACCCTAATCCACGCCGCGGTCAACCGATGGTGCGGGTAGTCATGTCAGGACCAGCACGGCAGGATCGTTTACGGGGAAGGCGAAACGGGCGTTGGGCCCGCGAATCGCTTCGTTAATTTTCGATCAAACCAGAGGGGCGAATTGCACTGGTCACGAAACGGTCACTACTGTTACCTCTCGTTGCCTCAGGGTGTCGGCCGCTCCGGCCGACCGGGCAACGGCAAGCCGAGGGAGTGATCCGGCGGATCACGCGGACGGAATCGTCCGCGGAGCGCCTGGTCAACGGGGACGGCGCGAGCAGAGGAAGGGACCGACCGGGCTGTGTCCATCGGACGCGTCAACCGCACCAAGGGAATCGCCCTCGCCGCCATCACCAGCACGGCAGTCGCCGCGGGTGTGTTCTTCATCCAGGGAGCGGCGGACGCCGACCCGAAGCCCACACTGGAGCAGGCGAGGAAGCAGGTCGCCGCGCTGCAGGAGAAGGCCGGCGCGATCGGTGAGACCGCGAACGACCTGACCGGGCAGATCACCGCCGCGCAGACGCGGGTGAACGCGCTCAAGGCCGGGATCGCCAAGCAGCAGACACAGGTCGACGCGGTGAAGCAGCAGATCGGCTCGCTCGCGGTGGCCGGCTACCAGACTTCGGGCATCTCGACGACCGCCCAGCTGCTGCTCTCGACGAACCCGGACCAGTTCCTCAGCCAGGCGTCCACCGCCCAGGCCTTCGCCGGCCAGCAGAACTCGGCGCTCCGCCGCTTCCAGGTCGCGCAGGGCAAGCTCACCGACCTGCAGGCCAGCGAGCAGACCGAGCTGGCCGCGCTGAAGGCGGTCCAGGCGCAGCAGGACGCGCTGAAGAAGCAGATCCAGGACAACCTGGACGCGGCCCAGAAGGTGCTCGACAAGCTCAGCGCCGACGAGCGCAAGCGGCTCGACGAGGAGGCCGCCAAGGAAGCGGAGAAGTCGCGGGCCCAGCGTCCGACCCGCGGTGGCGATCGGACCAGCGAAGACAAGAACCTGCCGAACGTCCCGGCCAGCGCCCGCGCCCAGATCGCGATCAACGCGGCGCTCTCCCAGCTCGGCGACCCGTACGTGTGGGGCGCCACCGGCCCGAACTCGTACGACTGCTCCGGCCTGACCATGTACGCCTGGGGCAAGGCCGGTGTCTCGCTCTCGCACTCTTCGAAGGCGCAGGCCGGTGAGGGCCGCCGCGTCAGCCGGGCCGACCTGATGCCCGGTGACCTGGTGTTCTTCTACACCCCGATCACCCACGTCGGTATTTACCTCGGCAACGGCCGGATCGTGCACGCGCCGCGCCCGGGCAAGAGCGTGGAGATCAGCCCGCTGGACGAGAACCCGTACAACTCCGCCGTCCGCCCCGGCTGATCTGTACCCTTGGCGTACTCCGCGACCCGGGTGACGTAGGGTCGACGCAGTCCGGGTGTCACGCCTGACTGGGGCAGGCGAGCAGCGAGGGGCCGAGGTGATCGACGAACAGGGCGACACGGTTCCACTGCCCGCGGTGCACTCGAGCGGTGACCGTAATGGTTGCCCCAGCGGTGACTCGGGTGGTGACCCGCCGGGTCCGGGAGGTAACGCTCCGCGCCCGCCGTTCGCCCCGATCCTGAAGAAGGTCGCCGCCGGCGTCGCGATCTGCCTGGTCGCCGGCGCCGGGTACGCGGGGCTGCAGCAGGTCGCCAACGCCCCGGCCGATCCGCAGGCCCCGACCGCGCACCAGCCGAGTACCTCCGCCACCCCGGACGAGGCCCAGGCCGGTGTGCAACGTGCCGCCATGGGCACAGCTGTCCTGCAGAAGCTGACCGATGCGGTCGAGAAAGACGACCGCACCGGGTTCATGAAAGCGATCGACCCGAAGGACGCGAGCTTCCGGGCCAGCGCGCGGACGATCTTCAGCAACCTGACCACCCTCCCGCTCGCCACGTTCCAGTTGCGCTACGTGAGCGATGACACCGCCGCCCTGACACCGCAGCGGCAGTCCCAGCTCGGCGGTACGCAGTCGTGGCTGGCGCAGGTCGAGGTCTCGTGGCAGCTCTCCGGGTACGACGTGAAGCCCGCCCGTGAGACCCTCCCGGTCACCTTCGTGACCCGTGACGGGGCCACGTACGCGTCGTCGTTCTCCGAGCGGTTCGTCGCCGGGCAGCGGCGGCCGGTGTGGGCGCTCGGGCCGGTCGATGTGGCGAAGGGCGATCACAGCCTGGTGATCAGTCTCGACTCGGAGGCGAACGCGAAGAGTTACGTCAGCGTCGCCGACAAGGCGGTCGAGTCGGTGTCGAAGGTGTGGGGCCGGGGCTGGCGGCAGAAGGTGATCGTGTACCTGCCGGCCAAGCAGGCGCAGATGGAGGGCATCCTCGGCGCGCAGCCGAACACGTACACCCAGATCGCCGCCGTGACGATGGCCGAGCTGGACACGCCTGCCGTCGGCGCGCCGGTACGGATCGTGGCGAACCCGAAGTTGTTCGAGGAACTCGGGAAGCAGGGCCGCCGGATCGTGCTCACCCACGAGACCACTCATGTGGCATCGAACGCGACCGCCTCGCCGGTGCCGTTGTGGCTGGCCGAGGGATTCGCCGACTACGTCGCGTTCACCGCCGTGCCCGTCCAGGACGAGTCGGCGGCGAAGGAACTGTTCAAGGCGGTCCGGGCCGGGAAACTGCCGGCCACGCTGCCGACACCGGAGGCGTTCGCGGCGTCGGCGACCGAGCTGCCGCAGGCGTACGAGTCGGCCTGGCTGGCCTGCCGGCTGATCGCGGAGCGGGAAGGGCAGGACAAGCTGGTGAAGTTCTACCGGGCCGTGCACACGTCGAAGAGCGCGACCGGGCTCGCGGACGCGTTCAAGTCGGTGCTCGGGATGACCGAGGCGGAGTTCGTGGTGGAGTGGCAGAAGTACCTGAAGCGGCTCGCTGGTGCCTAAGCGCGGAACCAAGGCGTCCGGCCGGTGGGCGCCGCATCTGGCCGGCGGTCTGCTTGCGCTCGCACTGGTCTTCACGATCGCGGTCACCACGCCCTGGCACTTGATCGACCTGCCGAAACCCGATGCCACCCTGGACTTCACCGCCGCCCAGATCGCCCGGCAGAACGAGTTCCGGCGCGAGATCCTGCCCTGGTCGACCGCCTCCTGGGTGATCTGGACCGTGGTCCCGCTGCTGATCGGCTTCAGTCCGCTCGGCCGGAAGATGTACGACCGGCTGGGCATCCGCCCGTGGTTCCTCCGCGTGGCCGTACTGGTCGCCGGGATCGCCCTGATCGCGAACCTGTTGTCCGTCCCGACCGATGTGATGGCCGAGCGGGTCAGCCGGAAGTACGGCCTGTCGGTCATCGACTGGCGGCTCTGGGTCTGGGACCGCGGTGTGGGGCTGGCGTTCACCGTGCTCGGGGTCGCGGTCGTCGTCGTCATCCTGATGGCGCTGGCGAAACGCTGGCACCAAGGCTGGTGGTTGCCCGGGGCAATTGTCACCGCACTGCTCGTCCTCGGTGTCTCGTTCGCGTACCCGGTCCTGGTCGAGCCGCGCTTCAACCAGTTCACCTCACTTCCGGCCGGTGCCTTGCGCAACGATTTCCTGCAGCTCGCGGAGCGGGACGGCGTACCGGTGAAGGACGTGCTGGTCGCGGACGCGTCGAAACGCACGACCGCCTTGAATGCGTACGTTTCCGGCTTCGGCTCGACCCGCCGCCTGGTCGTGTACGACACGCTGCTGAAGGACGTTCCACCGGCGCAAGTACGCCTCGTGGTCGCGCACGAACTCGGTCACGCGGCGGAGGACGATGTCCTGCACGGAACGCTGATCGGCGTACTGGGCGCGGCGTTCGGTGTGACCTTGCTCCGATTGTTGCTCGGGGCCCGGATGGGCGATCCACGCCGGACCGGTACGGTCTTGGCGATGATCGTGGTCGGCTCGACACTGGCTGCCCCGGTGCAGAACCTGGTCAGCCGCAAGATCGAGGCCCGCGCCGACTATCACTCGCTCCGGCTGACCAATGATCCGCGGGACTTCGTCGCGATGCAGAAGGACCTGGCCGTCCGGAACATCTCCGGCCTGGACCCGAGCACCTGGCGGTACTGGATGTTTGCGACCCACCCGACCCCGCCGGAGCGGATTGCGATGGGCCGCGCCTGGGCCCGCGACAACGGCGGCTCGGTCCCGCCGCTGGCGAAGAAGTGACCGTCCTCGTCGTCACCAACGACTTCCCACCCCGGCAGGGCGGGATCGAGACCTTCGTCCGCTCGCTCTGCGACGAACTACCCGACGTCGTCGTGTACACGTCCCACGAGCCGGGCGATCGGGCGTACGACGCGACCCTCCCGTTCCCGGTGATCCGCGACCGGACGACGATGTTGTTGCCGACGGCACGCACTACGAAGCGGGCCGCCCAATTGCTGCGTACGCATCACGCCGACCGGGTCTTGTTCGGGGCGGCCGCGCCGCTCGGGCTGATGGGTCCGGCGCTGCGGCGGGCCGGTGCGCGGCGGATCGTCGCGATGACGCATGGGCACGAGACGTGGTGGGCCGGCGTACCGGGTGCGCGGCGGGCGTTGCGGCGGATCGGTGACGCGGCCGACACGGTCACCACGGTGTCGTCGTGGTGCGCGGAGCAGATCGCGCCGGCACTTTCACCAACGGCCGCTGAGCGGATGCGGCGGCTCACGCCGGGGGTCGACACGAGCCGGTTCCATCCTGGCTGTGGGGGAGAGCAGATCCGCAAAGGCCTTGGTTTGGAAGGGGTTCCGGTCGTCGTCTGTGTGTCCCGGCTGATCCCGCGGAAGGGGCAGGACACGCTGATCCGGGCCTGGCCGCGGGTGCTCGCGGAAGTGCCGGCGGCGAAGTTGTTGCTGGTCGGTGGCGGGCCGGATCGTGAGCGGCTCGAAGGTCTGGCAGCCGGTGTCGCGGAGTCGGTGGTGTTCACCGGAGCGGTTCCCTGGGCGGACATCCCGCCGTACGTCGATGCCGGTGACGTGTTCGCGATGCCGTGCCGGACGCGGCGGTTCGGGCTGGAGCCGGAGGCGCTCGGCATCGTCACGCTGGAGGCGTCCGCGACCGGGAAGCCGGTGATCATCGGCGACTCCGGCGGTACGCCCGACACCGTTCGGCACGGCGAGACCGGGTACCTGGTCGACCCGTACAACCCGGCCGCCGTCGCGGCGCGGATCATCCAGTTGCTGACCGACCCAGTACACGCTCAGGCCTTGGGTGCGGCCGGGCGGAGCTGGGTCGAGCGGGAGTGGACCTGGACCCGGTCCGGCGCGGTGCTGAGAGAACTGCTGGACATTTGATGCGGGCGGTCGTGTACTCTGGCCGACATGCACCGGATGTTCCGACTTGCCGCAGCCGTACGAGCTTCACGCTCTCCGGCTGCCGCTGCCTGACATCCTGAACTTCCCACCGGCGACCGGAAACGGTTCGCCGGTGTTGTTGTTCCCGTAGCCCGGTGGTCTGGTTCCGGTCCGATCTGACAAGGACCAGCAATGACCACCATCAGCAGGACTTTCATCGACTTCTTCCTCGACCGTGACCACGTTCCGACCACCGGGTCCACGCTCATTCCGCGGCTCGGTGATCCGGTGCTCTTCACGACTTCGGGGATGCATCCACTCACGCCCTACCTCGAAGGCGAACCGCATCCACTTGGACGCCGGCTGGTCGGGGTGCAGCGATGTCTGCGCACCACCGATCTCGACGAAGTGGGTGATCCGACCCATCTGACCGTGTTCGAGATGCTCGGCTCCTGGTCGCTGGGGGACTACGGCAGTGACCAGACGCTGCGCTGGGGGTACGAGTTGCTCACCACGCGCTTCGGCCTGGACCCGCGGCGGATGTACGTGACGGTGTTCGGCGGTGACGATCAGGTGCCGCTGGATCAGGAGTCACTGCGTACCTGGCAGGAGCTCGGCCTTCCGGTCGAGCTGACCATCGACGACAACTGGTGGTCGAACGGCCCGACCGGTCCGTGCGGCCCGGACTCGGAGATCTTCCTCTGGACGGGTGAGGGTGAACCGGAGGGTACGCCGACCACCGACGACCGCTGGGTCGAGCTCTGGAACCACGTGATGATGCGGTACCGCCGGCACGACGACGGTTCTTTGGAGGAGCTGACGCAGCAGAACATCGACACCGGTCTCGGCCTGGAGCGGCTGACGATGCTGCTCGAGGGCAAGGGCTCCGTGTACGAGACGTCGCTGTTCGAGCCGTGGATGCGGACGATTCCGCGGCTGTGGAAGCTGGACGAGCGATCTCGGCGGATCGTGATCGACCATCTGCGGTCCAGCATCGTGATCGTCGGCGACGGCGTGCACCCGTCGAACACCGGCCGTGGGTACGTGTTGCGCCGGCTGATCCGTCGATTGTTGACAATCCTCTGGCAGGACAACGAGACCAGGTCGCTGTCGGACCTGCCGACCGAGCTGTTCGAGCACACCCTGAACCACTTCCACCAGGGCGAGACGGTGACGCTGGTCCGGCGGATCCTGATCGACGAGGAGATCCGGTTCAGCAACCTGCTCGACCGCGGCCGCAAGGTCCTCAGCCACGAACGGTTCCACAAGTCCCTGGACGAGACCGACTACGAGTACCTGCACGACACCCACGGCCTGCCCCGCGAGCTCGTCGACTCGCTGCGCTAGATGGCTGCCCGGTCCAGTGCGTCGGTGGTGGGAGCGCCCGGTACCTCGGGCGGGGCGACCTTCCCCACCGACGACTGGGCGACGAAAGCGCCGGCCAGGACGATCACGCCGCCGATGATCTGGTTCGTACGCAAGGTCTCGCCGAGCAGGATCAGCGCGAACACGCAGGCGGCGACCACCTCGACGTACGCCACCGCGCCCGCGATCGGCGCGGACAGCCGCTGCACCGCGGCCGCACCGGCCAGGTACGCGACGACTGTGCTGACCAGGATCAGCCACGCGGCCATCATCCAGCCGGGTGCGTGCCGATGCCCGATCGCGATCGTGTCCGCGAGTACATGCCACGGCGTGTTCCACGGAGCCGCGATGAAGGTCAGCAGGACAGCGCCGACCACACTGCCGGCCGCGGTCATCACCAGCGGATCGGCGGCGCCAGTCAGCTTGTCGATCAGGAGGAAGTACGTCGCCTGGCAGGCAGCCGCGCCGAGCCCGGCGAGCAGGCCGATCGGGTCGATCTGCAGCCCGGTCCAGATCTCGGCCACCGTCGCCAGCCCGACCAGGGCGATGCTGACCCCGATCGCGGCCGTCCTGGGGACGGCGACCTTCGCACCGAACTTCAGCCAGGCCACCACCAGCACCGGCCCGGAGAACTCGAGCATCAGCGCGACCCCGACCGGCAGTCTGCTGGCCGCGACGAAGAACAATGTCTGGCACCCGGCGATCCCGGTCAGGCCGTACAGCACCAGTGCTTTCCAGGACGCCCGCGCGGCCCGCAGACCGGCGCTGCCACGGAACACCAGGACGAGCGGGACGAGCACGGCGGCGGCACCGAGGATCCGTACCCAGGCCGCCTGCTGAGGGCTGAAACCGGCCGCGATCAGCGCCTTGGCGAACGGTCCGGACCCGCCGAACGTGACCGCCGAGAAGATCGCGAACCCCAACCCCACCGATTTCGTGCTGTACACGGGCATAACGGTCTCATGCCCATTACATGGCTGTCGAGAGAGATCTCAGAGCACGTTGATCGCCCGCGCCGCGACGACCGCGACGGTGAGCAGCGCGATCGCCGATTCGATCCCCATCAGCGTCTTCGCCCGGACGCTCAGCGGCATCGTGTCGGTCGGGCTGAAGGCGGTCGCGTTGGTGAACGACACGTACAGGTAGTCGGTGAAGCCGGGCAGCCAGCCCTTCCAGCCGGGCAGGTCGACGGTCATCTGCGGGAACATCAGATCGGGCCGCTCGGCGTCCCGTTCGTGCTCGGGCGCCCGGGCGAACGGCCCGCCGCGGTCGATCTCCCAGAACCAGACCGCGAACGCGACCACATTCGTCACCCAGATCAGCAGCGCGCTCTTCACCAGTACCACGCCCTGGTTCGCGTCGCCGTGGTTGAGCAGGAAGATCATCCCGGCCAGGTAGTACGCGTTCACCGCGACCAGTACGGCGACCAGGACCAGCGCGACCCAGCGCAGCCACGGTTCGTCCCGGCGCAGGTGGAACGGGTTCGTCCAGATCAGCGGGAGCAGCAGCAACAGGCCGAGGGCCGGCATCAGCCAGCGGGGCAGCGCGTTCACTTGGGTCGGCACCAGCAGTTGCAGGATCAGGACCGCGATCACGGCCAGCGAGGCCGGCCACCGCCGGGTATGCCGCGTTTGCGTCTTCACAGCAGCATTCTGACGCCGATCAGCCCTCAGCCGACGGATGCGTCGATGACGGCCTGTCCCACTTCGGTACGGCGGTAGTGCACCTGATGCCCGGTACGCCGGCGCGTCGCGAGGCCAGCGTCCGACAACGCGGACAGATGTTCCGCGACGGTCGCCAGCGCCAGCCCGTACTGGGCCGCGAGCGCACTGGTCGTCGCGGGCGGATCGAGCGCTACCAGGAGCGTTGCGCGCGTACGCCCCAGGAGGCGTGCCAACGGATCCGGGGGAGCCGGCGCGTCGGACCAGAGCCGGGCGGCGCCGCGGGCCGGGTAGACGAGCGTCGGGTGATACGCGAGGTCCGCGACGATCACGAGGTACGGCCAGGCGAAGACGCCGGGTACCAGCAGCAGCCCCTGCCCGGTGAGATCACGATCCTCGGCGCGGTACCGGGTGGCGATCAGGCGATCGTCCTCCCAGGTCAGCGTGGGGTGCAGGTCGTCGAACAAGCCGGCCAGCCCGCCGTCGGTGAGTTGCTGACCGCGGTACGCGATGTCGTCCTCGAGTACGCGGCTGATCAACGGCCAGTCCGGCCGGATCAGGGTCTCCCAGGCGCTCTCGATCTCGTCCGCCAGCCGTTCCCGCGCACCGGCCAGATCGGTCAGCATCGTGTCGATGATCGGCGCGCCGGGGTTCTTCAGCTCATCGCGCGACCGGATCAGTTCGGTGCGTACGCGCTCCAGCGGCGTACTTCGTACCCGGGCGATCTCGGTGCCGAACTTGGCCCGGGAAGCCTTCGGCGGCGGGGTCAGGAAGTCGGGCGTGAAGCCGACCCGCGGCTGTACCGCCTTCAGCCCACGCAGGTCGAGCCTCGCCGCGGCCTCCCGGCGGGCGTCGATCCACTCCCGGTACAAGGCCCGGTGCTGCGAGCCGTGCAGGACCCGGACCGCGGACATCGTCTCCCACAACGGCGACGCGCCGAACCGGCAGCGCAGCGCGTCCGCCTGGGTGAACCGCAGCACGCTCATCGGCAGGAACTTTCGGCCACAACCAAAACTCTACGCCGCCACCACCCTGGTACCGCAGGCTCACGCCGTGAGGTCCTACGGAGCCGTACTCAGCCTGCCCGGCCTGCGCGCCATCTTCGCCGCGCACGCCGTGTCGATGCTCGGGACGATCGGCGCCGAGGTCGCGCTCTCGATCATGATCTTCGAGCGGACCGGGTCGCCGCTGCTGTCGGCGCTGGTGCTGGTCTGCTCGTTTCTGCCGTACGCGGTCGGTGGCACGCTGTTCTCGTCGCTCGCCGATCGGTTTCCGGCACGCCGGGTGCTGGTGACCTGCAATCTGCTCAGCGCGACCGGGGTGGCCGGGATGCTGGTGTCGGGGATGCCGGTGGCCGGGCTGCTCGGATTGCTGCTCTGTCTGGGGATGATCGCGCCGATCTTCGCCGGTGCCCGGGCCGCGAGCCTGGCCCACCTGTTGCCGACGGACCTGTTCCCGGTCGGCAGATCGTTGCTACGGGCAATCGGTCAGCTGGCTGTGCTGACCGGATTCGCGGCCGGTGGGATCGCGGTCGCGGCGATCGGCGCGAAGTCGCTGCTGGTGGTCGAGGTGGTGACGTTCGTGCTGTCCGCGGTACTGATCGGCACCGGTACGCCGTGGACTCCGGCGGGGGAGCGGACCGGTAACGCGGTCCGCGACTCGTGGACCGGGATCAAGGACCTGTTCGCCGATCGAAAGCTCCGCAACCTGATTCTGCTGACCTGGGTGGCGCCCGCGTTCTCGTCCCTGCCGGACGGGCTCGCGGTGGCGTACACGGCTCAGGTCGGTACGGCGGCCGCCGCGGCCGGTGCGATGTTCACCGGGTACGCGGTCGGCGGTGTACTCGGCGAGCTCGTCGTCGCACGGTTCACCCCTTCCGTGCGGCGACGGCTCGTCGTCCCGTTCCTGATCGCCGGTCAGCTGCCGGCGATCGCCTTCCTGGCCGTGCCGCCGATCCCGGTTGCCGCGTGTCTGCTCGCGGTGACCGGCGCCGGGTACGCGTTCAACCAGGGCATTGATCCGCTGATCCTGGCGGCGGTTGAGCCGTCACATCGCGGTCGGCTGTTCACCGTACAAAGCAGCGGCTTGATGGCGATCCAAGGTGTGAGCATCGCGCTCGGCGGCGTCGTCGGTTCGTTCATCGCACCGAACCTGACCATCGCCGCCGCCGGTGTCCTCGGCACGATCACGGTCCTGTTGATCGCCCGCCGAGCTCTCAGTACCGAGATCCGTCAGCCGCTGACGGAGGCCCTTCGGTAGGAGGGCAGGGCGTCGGCGAGGGTCATGTAGTGGTCCAGCGGGCGGTTGCTGCCGGTACTCCGGATCAGGTCGGCGAGCCATTGGCCGGCGCCGGAAGCGCGGAGCCAGCCGCCTTGTTCGACAGCCAGGTCGTGGGCGTCGGCGAGTACGTCGAGACCGCCCGAGTCCATCCCGGTGATCCGGCGCAGGTCGACGACGACCCGGGGCAGTTTGGTGGTGATCACGTGCCGCAGCTCGTCGGCGAGTGTGGGCAGAGTGGCGACGTCGATCGCGCCGGCGACGCGGAAGACCGCGCAGTCGCCGACGGCGCTCCAGCTGCAGACGAAGGCCGGACCGGCGGCCCGGGGCGGGCGAGTGGAGCTGACCACTCGGGGTCCTGGAGATGGCTTCATGTCCTGACCTGTACCCGAGAGCTAACCCCGGCGCCTGACCCCGCAGCCCCGACCCCAGCCCGACCCCAGCCCGACCCCGCGGCCTGACCCGGAGTCACTCCGCGAGGTCAGTCCCGGCCGAGGATGCCCTGGTCGTACCCCTTGGCCACGGCAGCCGCGCGATCGGTGACACCAAGCTTCGTGAACACATGACTGAGATGCGTCTTCACCGTTGCCTCGCTGATGAACAGCTCGCGGGCGATGTCCCGATTCGACGTACCCTTCGCGACGAGCTCCAGGACCTGGCGTTCACGCGCGGCCAACGGGCTCGGCGCCGGGGAGCGTACGGCTGACACCAGCCGCGACGCGACGGCGGGGGAGAGCACGGTCCGCCCGGCTGCCGCTTGACGGACAGCGTTGAACAGATCTTCCTGCGGCGCGTCCTTGAGCAGGTACCCGGTGGCGCCGGCCTCGATCGCAGGCAGGGTGTCCGTGTCGGTGTCCCACGTGGTGAGGACAAGCACCTTCGACCGCAGCCCCCGGCGGCCCAGCTCGGTGATCGCGTCGAGACCGCCGCCACCGGGCATCCGCAGGTCCATCAAGATCACGTCCGGGTCCAGCTCGGCGGCCAGCTCGACCGCCTCGACCCCGTTCGACGCCTCGGCAAGCACGGTGAAGCCAGGGGTCGATTCGAACATGCCGCGCAGGCCGTTCCGGACCACCGGGTGGTCGTCGACGAGGAGTAGTGAGATCTCAGGCATGGAGCACCAACGGTACGCGAGCCGAGACCGCCGTACCGAAGCCTGGTTCGGCTTCGACCGTGAGCGACCCGGCGATCCGCTCGGCCCGGGCCCGCATCCCCTCCAGGCCGAAACCGCCGGTACCCGACCGGGCCGGGAGTGTCAGCGGGTCGAAGCCCTTGCCGTCGTCACGGATGTCCACCGTCACCTCGCTGTCCATGAAGCTGAGTGTCACGCCGACGCGGGTCGCCGCCGCGTGTTTCGACACGTTCGCCAGCGCCTCCTGGGTGATCCGCAGAATGGTCGCCGAGAACTCACCGTGCAGATGCTGTGCCGTACCGGTCAAGGTGAACTCGGCCGGCACGCCAGTACGCTCCGACCACTGCTCGACGGTCTTGCGCAGCGCTTCCGGCAGCCCGTCGTACGAGAGGCCCGCCGGGGCAAGGTTCTGCACGGAGCGACGTGCTTCGCCGAGACTGTGCCGGGCCAGGTCGCTGGCGCGGCTGACGTGATCCTGAATGGTCGCCGGGTCGGAAGTGTTCGACACCACCTGGAGCTGGGCGATGATGCCGGTCAGGCCCTGCGCGATGGTGTCGTGGATCTCCGCGGCCAGCCTCCGGCGCTCGTCCGCGATCCCGGCCTCGCGCGCCTGGACCAGGAGCTGAGCCTGCAGCGCGGCGTTCTCCTTGTGCGCCTGCTCCAGCTCGGCGATCGTCGCGGCCCGGCTCAGCGAACGGGCCTCCTGCTGGTCGGCGAAGTGCTTGAGGACGATCACCAGCGCGTTGTTCGCGATCAGGAGACCCGCGAACACCAGCCAGCCGGACACGTTGCCGAACGGCAAGCCGCCGGCCTGCGCGATGGCCACCGGGACCGAACAGGCAAACAGCGCCAGCCGTTTCCGCCGGCGGCCTGGGATCAGCTCGTTGGTGTCGTAATACCCTGCCACGACGTAGAACGCGAAGAAGCCGTTCAAGATCGTCAGCGTAGACGCGATGGCCCAGCGTGCCACGAAGTACGTCGCCGAGATCGTGTTCGGGCCACGGTGATACCGGCCGCTCCGCGTCCACCACAGTTGGAGCACGAGTGCGGCCGCCACCAGCACCGCCGCCGCGATCCGCTCGCCGGTGTGCGGCATGATCCGGCCGGCCGTAGCAGAGGCCAGCAAGGTGCCGAGCCCGAGCATGAAATACGGCGCCCAGCGGTGAAAGACAGCCTCGCGCCGCTCCAGCTCCCCGTCGGCCGTTGTCACGCGTCCAGTGTGCACGACCCCGGCCCTACTCCCACCGGAACCACCGTGCGGCCGCTGCTGACAGGACAATTGTCCAGGCCGCCAGTACGCCGAGGTGCGACCAGTCCGGCCAGTGTCCGGTCGCGGCCTGATCGAGCGCCCGCGTCGCGGCACCGAACGGCAGCACCACCACGATCTCCCGCAGCACGTGCGGCATCGCCTGAACGGGAGCCCACAAGCCGGCCGAGAACAGGCTCGGGAAGAACAGCACCATGCCGATGGCGGTCGCGAGCCGGGCGGTCCGGGCCACTGCCGATACCAGCGCACCGAGTGCGAGCGCGGCCGCGGCGGCGAGGAGCAGCGCCAGCACGTACCCGGCGAGCTGGCCCGGGAGGTGTACGTCGAACGCCAGCCGGCCGATCGTCAGGCAGAGCAGCGCCGACACTAGACCGGTCGCGCCGTTCAGTCCCATCTGCGCGGTCAGCAGCGCGGACGGCCGGACCGGGGTCGCGGACATCCGGCGCAGGATGCCACGCTCGCGGTACCCGGTGATGATCGGCGGCATCGCCTGCAGCCCGGTGACGATTTGCGCGGTCAGTACGAGCACCGGCACGTACACGTCGATCAGTCGGACGCCGCCGAGGCCGGCGTCGATCCGCCGGAAGCTCGGGACCGATCCGAGAATCACCAGCAGCAACGACGGAAACGCGAGCACCCAGAACAGTGAGCCGGGCTCGCGGAGCAACAGCCGTGCCTCGGTACGCAGCACGGCGAGCTGCGGCGACGGGCGGCGTACGGGCGCGGCGATTGTCGTCATTTGGTGGCTCCGGTCAGGTCGAGGAAGGCGTCGTCGAGAGTCGCGTCGGTGACGCGGAGTTGGTGGGCGGTGATGCGATGCCGGGCGAGCAGCGACAGCAGCGCGGTGACGGTTTCGTCGGAGCCGCCGAGGGTGAGGCGGCCGTCCTTGTCCTCGATCGAAGCGAGCGCCGGCAGCGTGGCCAGGTCCTCGTCGTCGAGCGGTGCCGACGGGGTGAACGAGATGATCGTCGAGCCCGCCGTCCGGTTGATCAGCCCCTGCGGGGTGTCCAGCGCGGTGATCCGGCCCTTGTCGATCAGCGCGATCCGGTCACACAGCCGCTGCGCTTCCTCCATGAAATGCGTGACCAGCAGGACCGTGACGCCGCGGTCGCGGATGTCCTCCACGACCTCCCAGGTGTCGCGCCGGGCGCGCGGGTCGAGGCCGGTGGTCAGCTCGTCCAGTACGACCACGCGCGGGTTGCCGATCAACGCGAGCGCGATGAACAACCGCTGCTTCTGGCCGCCGCTCAGTACGCCGAATCGCGTCTTCAGGTGACTCGACAGACCAAGCCGTTCGGCCAGCGGTCGCCAATCGGCCGGGTTCGGATACAAGGCCGCATACAGCTCCAGCGCCTCGCGCACCGTGAGCTTCGCCTGCAGCTCACTCTCCTGCAACTGCGCGCCCAGCACCTGCGTGACCGCCGCGTGATCCGCAACCGGGTCAAGCCCGGCCACCCGAACCCACCCGCCGTCAGCGACCCGCAACCCCTCGACGCATTCGACTGTGGTCGTCTTCCCGGCCCCATTCGGCCCGAGAATCCCGAAGATCTCGCCTTCATCGACCGTGAACGACACGTCGTCCACAACAGTCCGCTCGCCGTACGCCTTACGCAGCCCACTGACTTCGACAATCGGCCCAGCTCCACCGGCCCCAAGTTTCACAACCATGCAAGAACCCTCGCCGACCAGGCACCCGCCGCACATCGCCCAACCAGCCCATCCCACCATCAACCATTCGGCTGATCGCGGGGCTCCTACCTACTTGGCGTACAGGGCCTCTACGTCGGGTTCGTGGTTTTTCATGACTATGTGGCGGCGGAGGGAGAGTTTGAGGGAGAGTTCGCCGGATTCCTGGGTCCAGTCGGTGGGGAGGATGGCGAACTTCTTGATTGCTTCGGCGTGTGAGACCGAAGTGTTGGCCTCGTCGATGGCCTTCTGTACTTCGGCGAGCAGGTCCGGGTCCTTGGTCAGGGACGCGACGTCGGTCGGCTTGCCGCGTTCGGTCGCCCATGGGACCACGGTCTCCGGGTCGATCGTGATCAGGGCGGCGATGAACGGCTTGCCGTCGCCGACGACCATGCACTGGCTGACCAGCGGATGCAGCCGGATCTGGTCCTCGAGCAGGGTCGGTGCCACGTTCTTGCCGCCGGCCGTGACCAGGATCTCCTTCTTCCGGCCGGTGATCCGGATGAAGCCGTCGACGTCGAACTCGCCGAGGTCACCGCTGTGGAACCAGCCGTCGGCGTCGATCGTGGCAGCGGTCGCCTCGTCGTTCTTCCAGTACCCGGGCATCACCTGGCCGCCCTTGAACAGCAGCTCGCCGTCGTCCGCGATCGCGACCGTGACGCCGGGAAGCGGCCGGCCGACGGTACCGATCCGGATGTCGTCGGGCAGGTTCACCGAGACCGCGGCGGTGGTTTCGGTCAGCCCGTACCCCTCGAGTACGGGGGCGCCGATGCCCCGGAAGAAGTGGCCGAGCTTGTCGCCGAGCGGTGCGCCGCCGGACACCGAGTACTGCACCTGGCCGCCGAGGACCGCCCGCAGCTTGCCGAACACCAGCTTGTCGAACAGCAGGTGCTTGGCCTTCAGCCCGAACGACGGCCCGCCCTTGTCGAGCGCCTGCGAATACGCGATCGCGGTCTCCGCGGCGGCGTCGAAGATCTTGCCCTTGCCGTCCGCGTGCGCCTTCTGCGCGGCCGAGTTGTACACCTTCTCGAACACCCGCGGCACGCTCAGGATGAACGTCGGCCGGAACGCGCCGAGGTCGTCGACCAGGTTCTTCACGTCGGCGCTGTGGGCGACCTTCACGCGCTTCATCACGCAGCCGACCTGGATGATCCGGGCGAACACGTGCGCCAGCGGCAGGAACAGCAGCGTGCTCGCACCGGTCGTGTCGAAGAGGTTGTCCAGGATCTTGACGGCCGGGTTGAGCTCTTCCATGAAGTTCGCGTGGGTGAGCCGGCAGCCTTTCGGCCGGCCCGTCGTGCCGGAGGTGTAGATCAGCGTGGCCAGATCGTCCGGCGTGACCGCGGACCGGCGCTTGTCGAACTCGGCGTCGGTGACCTCGTGCCCCAGCGCGGTCAGTTCGTCGACCGCGCCGGCCTCGATCTGCCAGATCTCCCGCAGCGCCGGCGCCTCGGTCCGCGCGGACTCCACCACCGCGCCGTGGGCCGGGTTCTCGACGACGGCGACAACGGCCTCGGAGTCGCTCAGAATCCACTGCACCTGCGAGGGGGAGGAGGTCTCGTAGATCGGTACGGTGACCGCGCCGATGCTCCAGATCGCGTAGTCGATCAGCGTCCACTCGTACCGGGTCGGGCTGAGCAGGGCGACCCGCTCGCCGTGCTTGACCCCGGCCGCCAGCAGGCCCTTGGCGACGCCGGTGACCTGCTCGGCGAACTCGGCGGCGGTCACATCGGTCCAGGTCGCGCCCGGGCCGGCCCCGGTCCGGCGGCTGAACACCGCGGTGCCAGGATGGGAGGACGCGTTCGCCCACACCGGGTCGCTCAAGCTACCGGCGGGCGGCTCGGTCACAGCAGGAACGGTGTACTCACGCATCCGCGTCTCCTCAGTCGGTCACGAATTGTCGACTTCCGGCGCACGCTACAGTCACCTACCCACAAGTAGCCAGGTTTATGTGACCCAGCAGACTAGGTTCTAGCCATGCCCACGCTCGACATCAGTTGCGACGACTTGGTCGTTGCTGATCCAGCCTACGTTGCCGAGCGGCTCGGTTCCGACACCCTGTGGCGTGAATGGTGGCCGGAACTGACTCTGACCCCCACCGAGCGCCGTGGGGTCGAGGGCGTGCGATGGGCCGTCACGGGCGCCGCGATCGGTACGGCCGAGTGGTGGCTGGAGCCGGTGCGCGACGGCGTGGTCGTGCACTGGTACCTGCGCGTCGACCCGGCCCGGCCGGTCCGCGGGCGGGCGCTGGCGCGGCTGAAAGAGCGGTACGTGGCGGCGTACCGGGAGCGGCTCTGGCGGTTCAAGGATGCGGCCGAAGCGGGCCGCGCGGCAGGCGAACGCCGTACCGAAGCCGATCCCGCGATAGTCTCCGGGGAGGGCAGTACGCCCGGCAAGCAATGACGTACCAGACACGGCACCACGCACCGCGGCCGCCGGAACCAGCACGCACTGCAGTCGTCCCAGCTAAGAGGTGAATTGATGGCGGAACAGACCACCTCGACCATAGTCGTGAACGCGACCCCCAAAGAGATCATGGCGGTGATCGCGGACTTCGCGGCGTACCCGGAGTGGGCCGACTCGATGCGCGAGACCGAGGTGCTGGCCACCGACGAGGCCGGGCGGCCCAATCGGGTACGGTTCAAGGTCGACGCCGGCGCGATCTCCGACGAGTACACGCTGGCCTACGTCTGGTCCCGGAACGAGGTGACCTGGACGCTGGTCGAGGCGAAGATGGTGAAGGGGATGGACGGCGCGTACGTACTGCGCGACCTGGGCACGGCGAACGGCGGGGGGACCGAGGTGACGTACCGGCTGGCGGTGGACGTGGCGATTCCGATGATCGGGATGCTGAAACGCAAAGCGGAGAAGGTCATCATCGACACCGCCCTCAAGGGCCTCAAGAAGCGCGTCGAGTCGTGAGTGTCCTGGGTTGGGGGTTGTTCGGCGCTCGCGGCGCGCAGGCACGCACCTCACGGCACCGGCCGACCGCCCACGATGCTCCGCATCGAGGACGCCCGTCCGGCGCCGCGATGCACGCACCTGCACACCGCGATCACTCGAACACCCCCCAACCCAGGACACTGGTCCGGTGACACGGGTTCTGCTGTACACGGGTAAAGGCGGCGTGGGGAAGACCACGTCGGCCGCGGGGACCGCGACGCTGGCGGCGTTGCGGGGGTTGCGGACGCTGGTGCTGTCGACGGACGCGGCGCATTCGCTGTCGGACGCGTTCGACTCGCAGGCCGGACCGGAGCCGACCGAGATCGACGACCTGCTGTTCGTCCAGCAGATCGACGCGCAGCGCAAGTTCGAGCGGTCCTGGGGCGACATCCAGGCGTACCTGCGGTCGGTGCTGCACATGGTCGGGGTCGACCCGATCGAAGCCGAGGAGCTGACCGTACTGCCCGGCGCCGCGGAGGTGCTCGCGCTGCTCGAAGTGCGCGACCACGTCCGGTCCGGTCGCTGGGACGTGATCGTCGTCGACTGTGCGCCGACCGCGGAGACCCTGCGGCTGCTGGCGCTGCCCGAGGCCCTGAACTGGTACCTGGAGCGGATCTTCAGCGCCGAGCGGAAGATGATGCGGACGTTCCGGCCGTTCCTGAGCCGCGGGTCGAGTCTCCCGATGCCGGACGACACTGTGTTCGACGCGCTGCGCCGGCTGCAGAACGATCTCGCCGACATCCGTACGCTGCTGGCCGGCCCGGACGCCTCGGTGCGGCTGGTGCTGACGCCGGAGGCGGTCGTGGTCGCCGAAGCCCGGCGGTCGCTGACCCGCCTGTCGCTGTACGGCTACCGCGTCGACGGCGTCGTGGCGAACCGGGTGTTCCCGGCCGCCGGCGCCGACACCTGGCGCCGGCAGTGGGTCGCCGCCCAGCGCGGCATCCTCGAGGAGGTCGCCGACTCGTTCCGCCCGCTGCCGATCTGGGAATCGCCGTACCGGGTCTGTGAGCCGGTCGGCGTCGAGGAGCTGGCCGCGTTCGCGGTCGAGATGTACGGCGGTGACGATCCGTTCGCCCGGGCGACCGACGAGACCTCGTTGTGGGTCGATCGGCACATCGACACCGACGGGCGTACGTACACCCTGACGATGCCGTTGCCCTTGGCATCGGCCGATGAACTGGAGCTGGCCCGGCACGGGGACGAGCTGATCATCACGGTCGGCTCGTACCGGCGGGTGCTGCCGCTGCCCGCGGCGCTGGCGCGCGGTGTGGTCGCGGGCGCCCGGCTGGACGAGGGGCGCCTGCAGGTACGGTTCGCGCCACGTGAGACGGCGCGTCCGGTGCCGGCGGGCGAGGTGCCGAGTGGTGCGGGGCCGCTGGAGTCGGCGCAGGAGTTGGCGCAAGGGCTGACCGCCGAGTACCACGAACAGCTGGCCCGCCGCGAAGCCGCGCTCGGGAAGGCGCCATGAGCAAGGAACCGGTCGGGTCTGTCGCCGAAGAGGCCGCGAAACTCTTCGCCGTGCTGCAGAACGCGGCGAGTGAGGCGCCGGCTGCCGAGGAGAAGGCCGAGCACAAGCACGCGGAAGAGCATGAGCACAAGCTCGGGCCGGACTGTGTCTGGTGCCCGGTCTGTCAGCTGATCCACAAGGTACGGAACACCAGCCCGGAGACGATCGAGCAGCTGTCCACCGCTGCCGCGCATGTCCTGGGCTCGTTGAGATCTCTGCTCGAGGCGGCGGCGGACGCGGCCCGGCAGGCGCGGGAGGACGCAGCGTCGCGCTCCTCGCCACCAGACGAGGAACCGGCCCGGTCCCGGGTGGACCGGATCGACGTGAGTGAGGACCCCGAACCATGGGACTGACGATCGGCATCGATGTCGGCGGTACGAAGATCGCGGCCGGCGTGGTGGACGAGGACGGCCGGATCGGCGTCCGGACGCACCGCGACACCCCGGCCAGCTCGGTGGACGCGACCGCGGACGCGATCTGCGACGCGGCCGCCGAACTGATCGCCGGCCATGACGTGGAAGCGGTCGGGATCGGCGCCGCCGGGTTCGTCTCGGCGGACCGCTCGACCGTACTCTTCGCCCCGAACCTGGCCTGGCGGGACGAGCCGCTCGGCGCCCGGGTGGCGGCGAAGCTGAACGTCCCGGTCGTGGTCGAGAACGACGCGAACGCGGCCGCCTGGGGCGAGTTCGCGTTCGGTGCGGCCAAGAACGTCGAGCACATGGTGTGCATCACCGTCGGTACCGGCATCGGTGGCGGCGTGGTGATCGCCGGACAGCTGCTGCGCGGCGCACATGGCGTCGCCGCGGAGCTCGGGCACATGCGCGTCGTACCCGGTGGGCATCGCTGCGGGTGCGGGGCGCGCGGCTGCCTGGAGCAGTACGCGTCCGGTACGGCCCTCGTCCGCGAAGGCCGCGCCCGGGCCGAATCGGGATCGCTGGCGGCGGCGCAGATGCTCAGCGTGTGCGGGATCTCCGACCCGGCGCAGCTGACCGGACCGATGATCACCGAGGCCGCAATGGCCGCCGACCCGTGCGCGGTCGAGCTGCTCGAGGACCTGGGCCGCTGGCTCGGCGAGGGGCTGGCCAGCCTGGCGACCATGTTCGACCCGACCCAGATCGTCATCGGCGGCGGGGTGAGCGCGGCCAAGGAACTGCTGATGAAGTCGGCCCAGGTCGCGTTCGAGAAGAACCTGCCGGCCAAGTCGAACCGGCCGCACGCCGAGTTCACGCTCGCCGAGCTGGGCAACGACGCCGGCCTGATCGGCGCCGCCGACCTGGCCCGGCACCCGAGCGCGGCCGGGCTGGACCCCACCGCGGGCGCGGCGCCAGGCGGTACCGGCGTGGACCCGGACGCGGCCCGGTGACCACCCGCCGGAACCACTGGTTCCGGGTGCTGGGACGGGTGACGCGGGATACTGGCAGTGTTCCGGCGGGGGCCGTAGGTACCGCGAGGAAGGTCGAATCTTGGCTCTGACGCAGGCTCTGACGATCGGGATCGACATCGGTGGCACCAAGGTCGCCGCCGGTGTGGTCGACCCGGAGGGCAACATCCTGGACCGGTTGCGCCGGGACACGCCGACCAAGGACCCGAAGGAGACCGAGGACGCGATCGCCGAGATCGTCCACGACCTGGAGTCCCGGCACGACGTGATCGCCGTCGGGATCGGTGCCGCCGGGTTCGTCGACGGGACCAGGTCGTCGGTCCTGTTCGCGCCGCATCTGGCCTGGCGGCACGAGCCGCTCCGGGATGCGGTCGAGCGCCGGCTCGGCCTGCCGGTCGTGGTCGAGAACGACGCGAACGCGGCCGCGTGGTCGGAGTGGCGGTTCGGTGGCGGTCAGGGCGAGAGCCATCTGGTCTGTGTGACGCTCGGGACCGGTATCGGTGGCGCGATCCTGAACGACGGCGCGTTGCAGCGTGGGAAGTTCGGCATCGCGGGCGAGTTCGGGCACATGCAGGTGGTGCCGGGCGGGCATCGGTGCGAGTGCGGGAACCGGGGCTGCTGGGAGCAGTACGCGTCGGGTAACGCGCTGACCCGGGAGGCGCGCGAGCTGGCGCTGTCCGGGTCGCCGGTGGCGCACAACCTGATGCGGGCGGCCGACGGTGATCCGCGGAACATCAACGGGCCGATGGTGACCGAGCTGGCGAAGGACGGCGATCCGGTCGCGGTCGAGCTGCTCGAGGATGTCGGGCGGTGGCTCGGGATCGGGCTGGCCAATCTCGCTGCCGCGCTGGACCCCGGGACGTTCGTGATCGGTGGCGGGGTGTCGGACGCGGGCGAGTTGCTGCTGGCGCCGGCGCGGGAGGCGTTCAAGCGGACGCTGACCGGGCGTGGGTTCCGGCCGGAGGCGCGGATCGTGCGCGCGGTGCTCGGTCCGGAGGCCGGGATGGTCGGGGCGGCCGATCTGGCGCGGGAAGAGGCGACCTGGTTGCGGCGCGTCCGGGTCAAGACGACCGCGGTGACGGCGAAGACGGCCGCGGCCCGAGGGCGGTCGACGCGGACGGAGCGAGCGGCCCGGAAGAGCACCGGACGGCGTACGGGCATGCGCGCCGCCGCCCAGGAACCCGACCTGCACCCAGCCGACGCGAACGGCGACAACGAAGGATGACCACACCGCCCGCGGGGAACGGGCAGTCGGGGGAAATGCGCGGCGGGAACGGTGCGCCGGGGGATCGGCGGGTGGATAGTTCGGCGCCCGACGGGGACGGGCAGTCGGAGGAAGTGCGCGGCGGCGTTGGGTTGCGGGTGTTGTCGTACAACGTGCATCGGTGGGGGGATGACCGGGTGGCGCTGGAGCGGGTGGTGCGGGCTTGCCGGCCGGATGTGATGCTGGTGCAGGAGGCGCCGACCTGGTGGGGGACGCGGCGGAAGCGGCGGGCGATGGCGGCGACCTTCGGGCTGCGGTACGTGGCGGCGTCCGCGCGGAACGCGATCCTGGTTGCCGACGGCATCGAACTGACCGGCCTCCGCGGCCGCCGCACCTGGCGCCCGTTCGTCCGCCGCCGGCTCAACTTCATCGCGACCCAGCTCCCCGGCGGAACGGTCGGCGGCGTCGTACACCTCGGCTCGACCCGGCTGGCGGTGGTCGTCTGCCACCTCGGCCTGCACCCTCGCGGCCGCACCCACGAGCTCGCCCAGGTGCTGAGCTTGTGCAACTCGTTCGGTACGCCCTACCTGCTGACCGGCGACCTGAACGAAGAGCCCGACGGCCCGATCTGGAAACGCCTCGCCGAGGAAGGCCTGACCGACCTCGGCGCCGACGCCGGCCCGACCTTCAACTCCAGAACCCCGTACAAACGCATCGACGGCGCCCTGCTCAAACCGCCGCTGACCGGCCGCCTCCGTCACGTGCCGGCCACCCGCGAGGACCTGGCCGCCGCCTCCGACCACCTCCCGATGCTGGTCGAACTCAGCCCTTCTTCTTCCGATTGAGGAAGGCGAGCATGGCTTCCTGAGCGGCGGGGGAGCCGAACAGCCCGGCCGAGAGCTCCGCGAGCTCGTTGCCGCGGGCATCGATGTCCGCAAGCAGGGTGCGGTTGAGCAGCTTCTTGGTCTCCCGCAGACCCTGAGGGACACCCTTCAGAAGGGACTCCAGCACGGTGCCGACGGCGGCGTCGAGTTCGCTGTCGGGGACGGTGAGTGTCACCAGACCAAGCCGGGCGGCCTCCAGCGCATCGAACGCATTACCGGTCAGGAACGTGTACGCGGCCGCGCGATCGGTCAGCCGCGGCAGTACGGTCAGCGAGATCGTCGCCGCCGCCAGTCCCAGCCGGACCTCCGTCAACGCGAACGACGCGCTCTCCCCGGCCACGCTGAGGTCGGCCGCCGCGACGATCCCGATCCCACCGGCGCGTACGGGCCCGGCGACCCGCGCGACCACCGGCTTGGGGTTCGCCACGATCGCCCGCTGGACGTCGACCATCCGCTGCGCGCCGACGCCCATCCCGACCGTGGTCGCCTCGGACAGGTCGGCGCCCGAGCAGAACACCTCCAGCGCGGACCGCACCACGATCACCCGCGCCCAAAGTCGGAGGCCAAGCGGTCTTAGGAAGACAACTCACAAGACCAACTCCTTGGCTCACAGAACGACATGGCTACGATCCGACTTAGTTGAGCGTGATCGTCGCCACGCCGTCGGCCACCGCAAGCTGCACGAGTTCGGTCATGCGCCCCATCCAACACCCATCACCCGCTGTCCCACAGCCCAGGACCCCTTCGGTCACTAGGATCGACCGCGCTCGAGCCAACCCCCGCGAGGAGACCGGATGATCGACCTCAGCGACTCCAACGCCTGGCACAAGGTGACGCTCAACCCACCTCTGACCGGTGCCCAGCTCATCGCCGCGTCGAAGGCCGTCAGCGGGAAATCCGGTGACGAGCATCACCAGACGGACGAGCATCACAACCGCCCGCTCAGTATCGTCGGGCGCGCTTCGGAGTATCTCGAGCGCAACGTCGTGATCGCCCCGGTCCCGGACTCGCCGGACCAGGCGCCGGACTCGCCGTACCTGGATCCGCAGCAGACGTACAACGAGGTTCTTGCCGTGCATTACTACCTGCCGGACGCGGGACCGGTGATCCGGCCGCAGGGTGCCAGTCTGGAGAATGTGGTTCGTTCGCTGGAGGAGTTCGGCGACGACCTGCAGCGGGAGGCCGCGGTGGCGGCTGGGCTCGACGCGGAGCGGGAGCGCGGCGTACGCCCGGTGCAGCTGAGTATGTCGGCCACCCGGGTACCGGTCACGTTCGACCGGGAGGCGACGGGGCGGGACGTGATCGCCGCGGTCCAGGCGTCGTGCCCGACCGACGACATGTACGGCACGAAGTACTACGAGGCGGCGACCTCCGACGGTACGAATTCCGGCGTGGTCGTCGGGCAGAGCTCCGGGCTGGAACAGCACAGTCTGGTGGTAGTACCCACGGACGGCTCGGGCTTCATCGATCCGGACCGCGGGTACGACGAGGTGATCGTCGCGAAGCACCACAATCCCGTACCTTGGCAGATGCGCTTCCCGGCGATCCCCGGCCCCGAGCAGAAGGCCGCGGCGGTCGGCGAGTTCGCCAAGCAACTCGACCGGAACGTCCGCCGCGGCCAACAGCTCGCCGACGCCGGCCGCAAGGCCCTGAACCCGACCCGGAGCGCCAACGCCCGCCAGTCCACCTCCGACGGCAGCCGCGGCGACGGACCGGGCGGCCCGGCTCACGACCACACCCGCCGCCCAGGCGACAACCTGAGCCGAGGCTGACCGCTCATCACCCCAGCACCGCACCAGCACCCGGTGCCGCACACCCCTTGATCCCTACGACGAGCCAGGTCTTCGACCCGGCGTCGGCGACAACTGGAGAGAGTGCCTTGGTAGACCTGAGCGGTTCGCCCGCGATGAAGACCGTCGAGTTCGGCCGTGCGATCACGGGCCAGGAGCTGATCGACGCAGTGCGAAAGGCCTGTGAGCAGACGCAGACTTCCGTGTACCACGAGAAGATCCTCAATGAGGACATCATGTATCTCGTCGGCCGGCAGGGCTGGAGCGATGCCGACAACCTGTTGGTGACCCCGGACAAGACGACTGCGGCGATCGAGCTCGGCGAAACGTACACGTCGGCGGTGGTTGTTCGGCACGATCGGCCGGTGGCTGGGCGGATGTACAACGAGAGTCGGCCCTACAGCCGTGACGACGAGATCGCGTCCGTTCTCGCGTTCAGCGAACAGCTGACGCGGGTTGTCGGGCAGCAACAGGAGCCCGCGCTGGAGAAGGGGCTCGACCCGAATGCGTTGACCGGCGTCCCGCGGCCCGCGCAGGCGCCGGCCGCGAGTGCCGACCGGCGATGGGACGGCGGTTCGGCAAGAGGCCGCGCCGACGGATCGCCGACTCGCTGACGGATCGCCGGCGGACGACCCCCCCCCGTGCGACCGGTCGGTGCAAGGATGAGCGTGCGGGCTGTTTCAGGGGCCGGAGGGGGCGGACTTCGGGTTGAGGGGGTCGGCGTGGCGGTGGGTGATTTTCCAGGTGTTGTCTTCGAGGCGGAAGATCATCGTCGCGCGGAGCACGTGGGGTACGGGTTCCGGCTGGGTGATGTGCTGGACGGTGCAGCGTTCGATCGCGACCGTGTACGCGGTGTCCGCGCCGACGTGCTGCACCAGGTACTCGAACTCGACCTTCGCCCCGAGCTCGCGGAACTGTTGCGACGCCCACTCGTACCGCGGCCCGATCTGCGCCCAGCCGACCTCCTGCCCGCCGAACCCGCCGAAGATCGAGCTCTGCTCGCTGTGCGACACCAACGGCAGCCACAACGACGGATCACCGTTCACGAACGCGGTGTTCGCCTCCTCGAAACGGCGCAGGAACGTGGCGAAATCCTCGATCATGGCACTAGCCTGACCGCCGACAGGGTCACTTGCCGGCGGCGTACTCCGGGGACAGCTCGCGGGCCAGGTGTTCGATGAACAGGCCGACGTCGGTGACGATGCCGCGGGCCTGGGACGAGCCGCGGTCGGCGAGCTTGGTCACCGTCGCCGGGTTGATGTCCACGCAGGTCAGCGGAATGGACGCCGGCAAAATGTTGCCAGTAGCAACCGAGTGCAGCATGGTCGCGGCCATCAGGCAGTAGCCGACGCCGTCCAGCTCGGCCCGCATCGCGCGCTGCCCCTCGAGCACATCGGTGTACACGTCGGGCAGCGGCCCGTCGTCGCGCACCGATCCGACCAGGACGAACGTCTTCCCGTTCCGTACCAGCGCGTGCATCACGCCCGAGGTCAGTACGCCCTGCTGGACGGCGTCCGCGATCGACCCGGCCTTGCGGATCGTGTTGATCGCCCGGATGTGGTGCTCGTGCCCGTGCTCGACACCACGCCCGCGGGCCAGGTCGACGCCCAGCGACGTGCCGTACAGCGACGACTCGATGTCGTGCGTGGCGAGTGCGTTCCCGGCGAAGAGCACGTCCACGTACCCGGCCTCGACGATCGCGACCATGGCCGGCGCGGCGCCGGTGTGGACGATGCCGGGGCCGCCGACCCAGAGCACCTTCTGCCCGTTCGCCTTCGCCTCGCGCATCCCGTCCGCGACCTGCTTGACCAGCACCCGCTGGGGCTTCTCCGACGACACGTCCGACTCCATGAAGCCGAACCCTTCCTCGGTGTTCACCACGATCGGCGGCGTCACGCGGACGCCCTGCGCGCTGGTGACGATCCGCATCCCGGCGCGGACGTCCGACATCGGGATGGTCCGGACGGTGTCACCTTCGACGAGCAGGCCGCAGTCCATCTCCGGGTTCCGCACCTGCACCCAGTGACCGCCGAGCCGTACGCTCGTCGGCAGGTTGGTGGTCGAGTAGAACCCGTCCGGGAACACGCCGTCCTGGCTCACCTCGGTGATCTCCACCGTGCCGGGGTCGACCAGGTTCGCGCCCTTGGTCTGGATCCGCATCAGCAGCCGCTGCAGCGATTCCTCGTCCTCGGCGCCGACCGTCATCCGTACGGTGGACGGATCGTCCTTGTCGTAGCCGAGGTCGAACTTGTCGAGCGTGTACTCACCGCCGTACCCGCGAATGTCGTCGAGGACCCGGGACAGCAGCCCGGAATCCATCAGGTGACCGGTGATCTCGACGGTCTCGGTGACCTGCACGGGTACCTCCCCAGCTGTCGGAACTGTCGGACTGCAGTCGTCGGATTGTCCGACGATCCGCACTCTAACGCAGAAGGACCACGAGGTTCAGACGACTGCGCCGTCGTCGCCGCCACTGCCCGGGGGCAGCCGGTCCTTCATCCGCAGCACCAGCGTCAGGAAGCCGCCGATGAACCCGGCGACTGCGAGCGTGGTGATCCGGCCGGTCCCGAAGTCGAACAGGGCAGCGACGATCAGCAGCAGCGGACCGCCGAGCAGCCCGAGCCAGGCGGCCCGGCTGATCCAGTCCAGCCGCGGACCGCGCGGTGGCTCCGGCGGGACGAAGTGGTCGTGCGGGTCGTCGGCCGGCTTCTTCACCGGCTCCTCGTCCTCGTCCTCGTCCTCGTCGGCCGGGGCCCGGATGGTGAGTCCGGTGGGTACGTCGATCAGCGGCTCGTACTTGTCGTCGACATCCTCACTGACCGGCCAGCGCGGCACCGGGTCCTCGGCGCCGTCGTGCCCGGGCGCGGACGGCTGGTTGAACTGCTCGACCAGCGACTTCCACTCCGCGTCCTCGGTGCTCCGGTCGATCACCGGCCGGGCCTTCTCGACCGCCTCGGCGTCGACGTAGATCAGCTCGTACCCGGCCGGAATCCGGACCGGCGGCTCGTCGGCCTCCTCCGGCGTCCGGGCTTCGGACTGGTTCTCGCAGTACGCCGCGATGCCGGCCGCCGCGAGCGCGTCCAGCACCGGTTCGGCCACCAACGGGTCGATCCCGCCGAGCGACGTGTACGACGCCGCCGTCAGTCCGTTGTCACGCATCATCGCGACCGCTCACCGACCCGCTCAGCCGCTGGATGAAGGCTGCCGAGTCCGCGAAGATCCGCGGTGCGTCGTTGTCCAGAGTTGCCACGTGATAGCTGTCCTCGAGCAGGGTCTCGGTCACGTCGCGGGACGAGATCGAGGACAGCACCGTCCGCCCCGAGCTCGGTTCCACCACATGATCGACAGTACTGCGGAACAGCAGCACCGGCTGAGTGACTTTGGCCAGATCGTCCCGGGTGACCTTCCACAGCTGGGACAGCGAGTGCAGTGCGCGCAAGGGCATCCGGTCGTACGCGTGCTCGTTCGCGCCGGGTTTCTTGATGTCGTTCGCGATGCCCGGGAAGGACGGCACCAGGCGGGACAGCACCGGGAGCAGTACGAGCCGCTTGTCGTCCGTACGCACCGATGGGTTGATCAGGACCAGTCCGGAAATGTCGGCGCCGTGCTGCTCGGCCAGCCGCAGCACCAGGCAGCCGCCCATCGACAGTCCGACCAGAAACACCTGGTCGTGCTCCTTGCGCAGGCGGGTGAGCTCGTTGTCGAGCACGGCGTACCAGTCCGGCCAGCCAGTGGTGTTCATCTCCTGCCAGTTGGTGCCGTGACCGGGCAGGCGGGGGATCGCGACGCCGTACCCCTGCGCGGCCAGGTGCTCGCCGAAGGGCCGCATCGAGACCGGCGAACCGGTGAACCCATGGCTCAGCAGGACGCCGACGGCCGCGTTCTCCCCGGCGCCGGGACTGCGAAACTCCTCCGCGTGGGCTTGCACTGGCACGCTCGACTCCTCGCCGCTTCACGGTCCGCACAGCGCCGCGACCGAGGCCGGCCGAAGCACTGTGTCAATGGTCGCATCTGGGCTGCGTCCAGTCTGCATCCAGGTGACAACACGGTGAGCAACGCCTACATTCCTGGCGGTGACATTGCCTGAGAGGGAAGCTGGAACGTAGTGTCCGGTCCGGAACGGTCGGTGCCGATGTCGTCGCCAGACCGCCACCGGCGGGCACTGGTGCCGGAAGTGGGTACTGACCGACCATGGGTCGGTGAGCGTTGTCGGGTGAGCGAGTCGGAATGATGCCGGCGAATGACGGAGGTCGAGGCGAATGCTGTACCTGTTCCTGAGACGGTTCCTGGTCGCGCCACTGGTCAAGCTGTTCTTCCGGCCGAAGGTGACCGGCGTGGAGCACGTGCCGACCGAGGGTCCGGCACTGCTGGTCAGCAACCACCTGGCCTTCTCGGACTCGATCTTCCTGCCGGTCTCGGTGCCACGGCAGATCGTCTTCCCGGCCAAGTCGGAGTACTTCACCGCGCCCGGCCTGAAGGGCAAGCTGGTCGCCACCTTCTTCCGCTCGGTCGGCCAGATCCCGATCGACCGCTCCGGCGGCCGCGCCTCGCTGGCCGCGCTGAACACCGGCCTCGGCATCCTCGAGCAGGGCGGCCTGTTCGGGATCTACCCGGAGGGCACCCGCTCGCCCGACGGCCGGCTGTACAAGGGCAAGACCGGCGTCGCCCGGATGGCGATCGTGGCCGGTGTGCCGGTGATCCCGGTGGCGATGATCGACACCGAGAAGCTGCAGCCGCCGGGCCGGATCTGGCCGAAGTGGTTCTACCGCGAGAAGGGCCGGCTGCTGCCGCGCCTGATCCGTCCGGGTGTGGCGTTCGGCACGCCGATGGACTTCTCCCGGTACGAGGGCATGGAGCGCGACCGGTTCGTCCTCCGCTCGGTCACCGACGAGATCATGTACGCGCTGATGGACCTGTCCGGCCAGGAGTACGTCGACATGTACGCGGACAAGGCCAAGGAGCTGATCAAGGCCGGCGAGTCGGTCGACGAGCACCTCCGCCTCGGCGACACGAAGGCCAGCTGACCGCTCCCGCCATGGACGGCGACCTGAACGTACTCGGCGGGCCGTTGGAGGAGTGCGGCACCGACCCGGTCACCGGTTTCTACCGCGACGGCTGCTGCACCACCGGCCCCGAGGACCTCGGCAGCCACACGGTCTGCGCGGTCGTCACCGCCGAGTTCCTGACCCATCAGGCGTCGGTCGGAAACGACCTGATCACGCCCCGCCCCGAGTACGGCTTCCCCGGCCTGGAGCCCGGCGACCGCTGGTGCGTGGTGGCAGCCCGCTGGCTCCAGTCCTACCGCGCCGGCGCCGCGGCCCCCGTCGTACTCGCGGCCACCCACGTACGCTCCCTCGAAACCGTCCCCCTCGGCGTCCTCCGCAACCACGCCGTCGACGTACCCCCTGACCCAGGCTCACTCACCTGAGACGATCACGGTCTGTTGGGCGGGTTCGCCTAGAGTTGGGGCATGCAATTTGCGACGTTGACGACCGGTGATGTGCCTGGGGTTCCGACTCTTGACGAGTTGCGGGCGCTGAAGCCGCTGCAGCAGCCGGAATGGCCGGACTCGGCCGTGCTCGATCAGGTGATCGGTGAGCTTCGGACGCTGCCGCCGCTGGTGTTCGCCGGTGAGTGCGACGACCTGACCACCAAGATCGGGGCGGTCGCCCGCGGTGAGGCGTTCATCCTGCAGGGCGGTGACTGCGCCGAGACGTTCGCCGGCGTGACCGCGGAGAACATCCGCGCCAAACTCCGGGTGCTGCTGCAGATGTCGGTCGTGCTCCAGTACGCCGCGAGCGTGCCGGTGGTCAAGATCGGGCGGATCGCGGGCCAGTACGCGAAACCGCGGTCGTCCGGCGAGGAGACTCGCGACGGCGTGACGCTGCCGTCGTACCGGGGTGACGCCGTGAACGGCTTCGACTTCACCCCCGAGTCGCGGATCCCGGACCCGCAGCGCCTGCGCGGCGTGTACAACGCTGCCGCCGCGACGCTGAACCTGACCCGCGCGTTCACCACCGGTGGGTACGCGGACCTGCACCAGGTGCACGCCTGGAACACCGACTTCGTGAAGTCCTCGCCGGTCGGCCGCCGGTACGAGCAGCTGGCGTCCGAGATCGAGCGCGCGCTCGCCTTCATGCGGGCCTGCGGCGCGACCTCCGACGAGTTCCGGACCGTCGACTTCTACGCGTCCCACGAGGCGCTGATCCTGGAGTACGAGCACGCGCTGACCCGGATCGACTCGCGCACCGAACAGCCGTACAACGTCTCCGGCCACCTGCTCTGGGTGGGGGAGCGGACCCGGCAACTGGACGGTGCGCACGTCGAGTTCCTGTCCTCGCTGTCGAACCCGCTCGGCGTGAAGATCGGCCCGACCACCACGCCCGAGTACATCCGCGAGCTGATCGACAAGCTGAACCCGAAGGGCATCGAGGGCCGCCTGACTTTCATCACCCGGATGGGCGCCGGCAAGATCCGGTCCGCGCTGCCGCCGCTGCTGGAGGCGGTCCGCGACCACGGCTCGCCGATCGCCTGGGTGTGCGACCCGATGCACGGCAACACGTACGAGACGCCGAACGGGTACAAGACCCGCAACTTCGACGACGTGATGGACGAGGTGCAGGGCTTCTTCGACGCGCACGAACAGGTCGGGACGTGGCCGGGCGGCGTACACATGGAGCTCACTGGCGACGACGTCACCGAGTGCCTCGGCGGCGGCGAGGAGCTGGTCGCGGAGGACCTGGTGAACCGGTACGAGACCGCCTGCGACCCGCGGCTGAACCGGCATCAGTCGCTCGAGCTGGCGTTCCTGGTGGCTGAGCGGCTGCGGGGCGCGCAGGCATGACCGGCGTTATCGATTTGCGGTCGGACACCGTCACGCGGCCGTCGGCGGGGATGCTGGCGGCGATGACGTCCGCGCCGCTCGGCGACGATGTGTACGGCGAGGACCCGACCGTCAATGCTCTTGAAGAGCAGGTCGCCGGCCTGCTCGGGCACGAAGCGGGTCTGTTCACGGTGACCGGTTCGCTGGCGAACATCCTCGGCGTACGCGCCCTGGTCCCGCGCGGCGGCGAGGTGCTGTGCGAGGCGAGCGCCCACATCGTCCGCGCCGAGCTCGGCTCGCATGCGGCGGCCAGCGGCGTCACCACGCGTACGTGGAGCGCGCCGGCGGGGCAGATCGATCTCGAACAGGTCCGTACGCTGATCGCACCGGACCTGGGGCCGTACTTCGTACAGACCTCGGCTGTTTCGGTCGAGAACACGCACAACTTCGGCGGCGGGTCGATCCAGCACGGGTACGACGCGCTCGCCGACGAGCTCAACGCGCGCGGTCTGCCGCTGCATCTGGACGGCGCTCGGCTGTGGAACGCCGCGGTGGCCACCGGGCGTACGGCGGCGTCCTATGCGTCTCGGGCGGCGGCCGCGAGTGTTTGTCTCTCGAAGGGCTTGGGCGCGCCGGTCGGGTCGGTCTTGGTTGGTTCCGCGGAGCTCATCCGGGAGGCTCGGGTTTGGCGGAAGCGGTTGGGTGCTGGGTGGCGGCAGGCCGGGGTGCTGGCTGCGGCTGGTCTTTATGCGTTGGAGCACAACATCGAGCGGTTGGCTGAGGATCATGCGAATGCTCGCGTGATCGCCTTGGTGCTTGCTGACGCGGCGCCGGGGTCGGTGAAGCCGGATCAGGTCGATACGAACATCGTGGTCGCGGACCTCGCTGGTACCGGGAAGTCGGTGGCGCAGGTGGTTGAGGCTGCTCGCGACAGTGGGGTGCTGGTTGGCGGGGTCGGGGCGACGCAGCTTCGGGTGGTGACGCACCTCGACGCGTCGGCGGCCGACTGCCGTACGGCCGCGGAAACGCTGGCCCGGATCATCGCCGGCTGACCTCGCCGGGATAGGGTGCTGCTGTTCGGGTCGGAGCGTTCGGGGAGAGCCGTGCGAGAGATCGTCGTGTTCAGCGGAAGTGCCCACACCGAGTTGGCGGAGCAGATCTGTAGTGATCTCGGCGTCCCGCTCTCACCGGTGGAAATCCATCGTTTCAGCAACGACTGCCTGCAAGTGCAACTCCAGACGAACTGCCGGCAACGAGACGTGTACATCGTGCAACCGCTCGTACCGCCGACGCAGGAACACCTGATGGAGCTCCTGCTGATGATCGACGCCGCTCGTGGCGCCTCGGCCGCGCAGATCACCGCCGTCATCCCGCACTACGCGTATGCACGCTCCGACAAGAAGGACGCGTCCCGGATCTCGATCGGGGGCCGTCTGGTCGCGGACATGCTCACGACCGCCGGTGCCAATCGCGTCCTCACGATGGCGTTGCACGCGCCCCAAGTACATGGCTTCTTTTCCGTACCCGTCGACCACCTGACGGCCATCGGCGTACTCGCCGACCACTTCCGCGGGCGTGACCTCTCCGACACGGTCGTGGTCAGCCCCGACCTCGGCAACGCGAAAACCGCCACCCAGTTCGCCCGCTTGCTCGGGGTGCCGGTCGCCGCCGGCAGCAAGCAACGTCTCGCCGACGACCGAGTGGTCATCGACGCGATCGTCGGCGAGGTCGCCGGCCGGCGCGCCATCATCCTCGACGACGAGATCGCCACCGGCGGTTCCATCATCGAACTCCTCGACCGCCTCAAGGACCGCGGCTGCACCCAGGCCGCCGTCGCCTGCACCCACGGCCTGTTCGCCGGCCCCGCCGTCGACCGCCTCCGCACCCACCCCTCCGTCACCGAAGTCATCAGCACCGACACCGTCCCCCGCCCCACCGGCTTCCCCGAACTCCAGGTCACCTCAGTCTCCGGCCTGTTCGCCCAAGCCATCAAACGAATCCACGACGGCGAATCAGTCAGCAGCCTCTTCGACGGCGTTGACCCAACCCACGCCCCACCCCAACCCAAACTGCCGTTCTAACTCGACGCGTACGGTGCCCCCACGCGTGCTTCGCGGGCGCTCCGTCGCTGTGCTCCTCCCGCACCCGCTCCGGGCGCTCCCACCTACCCCCGGCTCAGCGCCGGCACGTCCCTCCCGGGCTCTCGCCGGACAGTCGGCACTTAGCGCGCCTCGTACGCCACCCGCACCGTCCGTGACCACGTGGACTGCACTGATCCACTCCTGCTCGGAAGAACGCCCGCGTACACGGCCCACGTACTCAGGCACCCACGTGTGCCTCCGCGGGCACTCCGTCGCTGCGCTCCTCCCGCGCTTCTCCCGCACCTGCTCCGCACGCTCCCACCCGCCCCGGCTTAGCGCCGGCACATCCTCCTGGGCTCTCGCCGGACAGTCGGCGCTTAGCGCGCCTAGTACGCAAACCGAACCGCCTGCGAACGAACGGACTGCGCC
Organism: Kribbella hippodromi; assembly: GCF_039531045.1. NCBI lineage: Bacteria > Bacillati > Actinomycetota > Actinomycetes > Propionibacteriales > Kribbellaceae > Kribbella > Kribbella hippodromi. The sequence goes on from NZ_BAAAPH010000002.1 coordinate 129,403, forward strand.
CACACTCCGCTGACCTGCCGGCCCAAACCGGTCCACGGCGACCAGACCGGCTGACGTGCGAGGGGTTCTCCACCGCTCTTGAGGGTTCTCCGTCGGTGTGCGGGTGGAGAACCCTCAACACCAGTGGAGAACCGGCCGACCCGCTCCTCGCGGGCAGCATCGCGGCAGTGCGTCCGGGCGTGGGGTACCGGAGAATGTTTCGCGCGCGACAGCCTCGGAAGCGCCGGATGGCCGGTAGTGCGGTGTGGGCTGCCGTCTGCATGCTTGTGCTGCCGTTGGGCATTGCCGTCACGGTGCTCGATCAGCAAGAGGACAGCCGGCTGGCCGACGGCCCCGTCGTACCGGGGGTGGTTGTCGATGAGCCGGTTCCGATCGTCGACCGAGGCCAGCCTCTCCGCGTGGCCTTCACAACCTCGCGAGGTCAACGCGTCGAGCTGAACATCGAGAAGTACCTCGAACCACGCCGTCGCAAAGGCCAGAGCATCAACATCCAGTACGCGTACGCCGGCAGTGAGGTACTGGCCCGCGAGGCCGGCTGGCAACCGGACTTCTGGAGCCGGTACTTCATCCTCTGCCTCGGAATCGCCGGCGCCCTGGCCGGGACATCGATCCTCATTATCAGCGTCCGTCGGACCGTCCCGGCGACCTGAGGTCTACCGCCAGGGCCAAGTGCATTGGTCGCGGATCCCGTGTCAGTGTGTTCGCCATGACCACCCAAGATGGCCCAGACTGGTACGCGGTCCGCTGCGTCATCCGAGGCGACAAGTCCAGCGAGCTCACGGCGTACGAGGAACGCATCACCTTGTGGCAGGCGCGCTCATTGGATCACGCGATCGAACGTGCCGAGGCAGAAGCCCGTGAATACGCGATGGCCGTCACCGGCTCGCCGAACAGCTATCTGGGTCTCGCCCAGGCGTACCACCTGGCTGACGCACCTGGAGACGGTGCCGAGGTCTTTTCCCTGATCCGCCAAAGCAAGCACAAAGCCCAGAAGTACTTGGACCGCTTCTTCGACACCGGCACCGAACATCAGCAACGCGCCTGACTCAGTACGGCTGCGGCTACTTGAGGTCGACTGTCCATGGGCCGCTGCGTAGGACCTTGAAGTCGGCGCCGGGTTTTGCGTGTGGGCTGTCTGCTGCCACGGAGTACTCCGTGTACAGCTGGTATGCGCCAGGCTTCAGTGGTGGTCCGCTGCCTTCGGTTGTGGTGGGAGTGCAGCGCCGCAGCGGAACCGGTACGGCCAGCGTCTTGCTCTGACCCGGCGCTAGCGTCAGCGCAAGCGCGTCGTCTGTGATTGCACTAGTGGTGGCGACCACTGCACCGTCCTGTACGACAACAAGCCGCACCGTACTCGCAGTAGCTCCCGCCAAGCTCTGGTTCGAGCTGTTGGTGAGTGTGGCGCGCACCCGGCCGTACTCATCAGCGGCGCCCTCAGGCCTGGCGATCTCCTGCCGGTCGATCGTGACCCGCAGCGGTGACTCAACCGGATGATCTCCCACCAGCTCAGCTCCGCACCGATGCGGAAACGGCACCGGAGCCACGACAGCAGGCGAGCCGGTAACAGCCGGCGGACCACCGGCAACAGCCGGCTCCGGCCCGTCCGGTCGCACCACCCAAGCAGCACCCACTCCAACCACAGCGACGACTACCGCCACCCCACCAGCCAGCAAGACACTGGAACGCTTCCGGCGTCGCCGAATGAGGTCTACGAGCTCGTCCTCGTCAACCTCGACAGAGCCGCTCCCGTCGGCTCCTGCCTTCCGCAGCAGGTCTCGCAGCTCGTCATCACTCATCGGGCACCCTCTTCAGTCATACCGAGCTGATCGGCCAGTCTGGCCCGTGCATCCGCCAGGTGACGCTTCACGGTGCCTTCCGCACAGTTGAGTTGCTCGGCGATCTCGCTGACGGTCAGGTCTTCGTAGTACCGCAGGGTGATGCACGCACGCTGCTTCGGGGACAGCCCGCTCAGTGCCCTTCGTACCTGATCAGCCACGACCACCTGATCGCTGTCGTCGCGCACTGGTTCCACCAGCAGATGACGCGTCGCGTTCCACCGCTTGAGTCGCCGGCTGCCGTCGACGTGGTGATTGAGCATGGCCCGCCGGACGTACGCCTCCAACTGCGCGATGTCCGCGCCGATCCGCCGGCGCCCGAAGACTCGAGTGAGCGCCTCCTGCAACAGATCACTCGCCGCGGCCGCATCCCCGGTCAGCACGTAGGCGTAGCTCCGCAGCGCACTCCCACGCGCAGCCAGCAACTCGCGAAACGCGCGCTCCCAGTCCGCCACAGCACCACCGTCCATTCCCTGTCACCACCCAGACGAACAACCAGACCGCAACGTTGGGGGCCGCCACCAGAATTCTTTCCGGCGGCGGCCCCCATCCTTGCTAGTCGGTTGTCAGCCTTCGCAGCAGGCGCGGTGCAGCCATTCGGGTTCGTGCCACCAGTGGTTGGGGGTGGTGGCGTGGGCTTGGGAGCGGGTCAGGGGTTGGGGAGCGTTGGCGGTTCGGAGGGCGGCGGTGCGTTGGGTGGTGTGGGTGTACGGGGCGAGCAGTGCGTCGACGGAATGTAGATTGCCGACAATCATCACCTGCTGGACGGCGGCGGCTGCGCGAATGTCTGCAAGTGGATCGCCGACAATGAAGGACAGGTCGGCCTGGGCGCCGGGGCGTACGACGCCGAGCTTGTCTTCCAGGCGGAGCCACTTGGCGGGGTTGTGGGTCGCGGTGGTGAGGGCCTCGTACGGGGTGAAACCGCCCGCGACCATCGAGCGGAGGTTGGCGTGCAGCGAGATCGCCATGTTGTCGAGAGGTGTGTCGGTGCCCGCGATGACGAGGCCGCCGCCGCGGTGGATGCGGAGGACCATGTCGACGTTGCCGCGGAGGAGTTCGCGGGTGGTGACGCCGGCCGGTCCTTTCGCGGTCTCGACCTCGCCGATCAGGTAGTCGTACTCCCAGGACGGATAGAGCGTGGTCGTACGGCGGTCCGTCAGCAAGCTCGGATCGTCGACATGCGCCATCGTCGAGTTGAACAACGTCGGCGTCACGGACAGCCCCGCCTGGGTGAAGAGCGTGACCACGTCCGCGTACGCGCGTCCCAATCGGCTGACGGTGTGCGAGTACCCGAGGCGGTTCGTTGCGCCGGTGTGCTCCATGCCGTCCATGCCGAGGTGCTCGGCGGGGTAGAGGTAATGCGATGACAGTTGCAGCCCGAGCCGATGGACGTACGCGATCGCGCGCCGCTGGTACTCGATCGGCAGGCGTACGTAGGTTTTCACCAGGTCGTACGCGAGTCCTTGGACGCGATCGAGTTCCAGCGCGAGCTGCTGTACGGAAAGGGTTGGGCGCATGAAGTTGTAGTACACGCGGGATCCGTCGATTGCCTCGCCGGTCGCGAAGTACCTCGGTCCTCTCAGCGCCCCGCTGGCGAGTGCTTCGCGGGTTTCCTGCATTTGGTACACCGGGTCGCCTGGTGATCGCGTCGACGTGATTCCGTACGCCAGCCAGAGATTTCCCTGGCGTGCGCCCCACGCGCGGCCGCGCAGATGCCAGTGGTTGTGGGCGTCGATCAGGCCCGGCATCACGGTCAGCTTCGACGCGTCGATGTCGGCTGCGCCGTGACGGCCGTTGTGGTCGCGTACGGCGGCGATCCGCGCACCGTCGATGACGATGTCGACGTCGCGGCGCAGTGTGGTGGAGCGGCCGTCCCAGAGCGCGCCGGCGTGGATCGTGACGTGTTGCTTGATCGTTGCGCGCCGGTACTGCAGATCGAGTTTGACGGTTGCCGGGCGGCCGCCGGTGATTGTTGTCCTGCGCAACGTTCCGTTGTGCAGGTAGAGCAGGGTGCGGTTGTCCTGCCAGACGGGCGAGTCCGTGACCTCCTTGGTGATCGCGCGTGGTTCGGCGGTGAAGCGGCCGCGGGCGTCGACGGGTACGACGTACAGCAGGCTCTCGACGACGAAGGCCAGGTGCTTGCCATCGGGGGAGAACACCGGGCCGTCGTCGCCGCGCGTGGCGAGTGAACGGAAGGGCATCGGCTCGACGTACTCGAGCGCGGCGGTGGCGACGTCGACGTACAGGAGCTGGCTGGTGCCTTCGCGGAAGCGCTTTGAGAACGGTTTGACTGCTGCGAGTACGAGGGTCTTGCCGTCGCGCGACCAGCTGACTCGGCCGGGTTGGAAGAGCGTCGGCGTGATTTGGCGGACCTGGCCGGAGTTGAGATCGAGGATCCAGGCGATGCCGTCCTGATCCTGGTACGCGATCCGCTTGCCGTCCGGCGCGAAACGCGGCGCGGTCTGAGCGCCGGGGAGGCCGGAAAGTTTGCTGTTCTTGCCGGTCGCGAGGTCGTGCAGCCAGAGGTCGGCAGTGCCGTCGCGATCGCTTGCGTACAGCAACGTCTTGCCGTCGGGGGAGAAGTCCGGATCGGAATTGAAGTAGCCGTCGGCAACTAGTTTGCGTGGGGTGGTCCTGCCGTCGGTGGGGGCCAGCCAGATCGCGTTCAATGCGCGGAACGCGAGCCAACGTCCGTCCGGGGACGCGGTCGGACTGGCAATCCCGCGAACGGGTCGCTTGGCGGTCGACTCGAGGTCCGGACTCTTCGCCCGAGGCCGCTTCGACGTCACCGGCACGACCGCCGCAAACGGTACGACGGTAGGTCCAGCCGTGAGGTGATGGTGGTGGATTGTGCCGTCGGCGGAGTAGAAGATGCCGGCTGCGGAGGACCAGGAGGGGGGTACGGCGAAGACGTCCTGGTCGATTGTCAATTGTTTATTGTCAACAATCAGCGCGCAAGCTGGTCCGGTCAGGCGGACGTACGCGAGTTTGCCGGCGGGGGAGTAGGCCGGGCCGAAGAGGGTGATGCCGGTCTTGGCGGGTACCAGCGTGGTGCGGGTGCCGGAGGCCAGGTCCAGTTCGACGATCGAACTCGTGTCGACGGTGAAGGCGATCTTCCGGCCGTCGGGGGAGGCGGTTGGCTCGGCCTCCTCGCTGGCGTCGTCGGTGAGTTTGGTGATGGTGCCGGTCGCTAGGTCGAGGCGGTGGATGCCGTAGCTGCCGTTTCCACCACGGTCGGACGAGAAGACGATCGACCGTCCGTCGGGCGTGACGTGCGGCTCGCGGTGGTCGTACCGGCCGGTGGTCAACTGTCGCAGGCCGCTGCCGTCTGGCCGGATTGTCCACAAATGGAAGTTGCCGTCGCGGTAGGACTGGAAGACGATCGAGCGCCCGTCCGGCGACCAGCGCGGGCGGGTCGCGTCTTGCAGGTCGTCGGTGAGGCGACGGGCCGTACCGCCGGCGGCTGGTAGTACCCAGATCGCGGTCACCAGGTCGAGGGCCAGCCAGTTCCCGTCCGGAGAGACGGACACCATGAAGTTGGTGCCTTCCCGGAGCACTGCTTGGTTCTCGCGGACGTCGGTGGCGGGGGTGCGATGCTGGTCCGGGGCGGCTTCGGTGGCGAGTGCCGGCAGTTCCCCGGCACCGACGGCTCCAACCGCCGCGACTCCACCGGAAAGCTGCAACGCCCGCCGCCGGGAAATCCCCCAGGACCCCGGCCGCTCAATCACCCCATCATCCAACTCACCCACCTGGCCGCTCGGCTCGCCCATCTGGCCGCTCAGCTCACCTACCCGGCTGCTCGCCTCACTTACCTGGCGGGTCGGCTCACCTGCCTGGCTGCTCGACTCACTGAGCTTCGCAACTACCTGGTCGGTGGCCGGGGGCTTGGTGGTGTTGCTGGTTTGGTTGTGGGGCTGGTCGACTGGCTGCTCGGCCGGGTGGGCGGTCATGTGGTCGGTCATGTCGTCGGTCACAGCGTGGCTCCAGTCCCTCGGGGGCGGGTGGGATGTGGCTGAATGTGCCAGGAGTGTTCGGGTAGCACGATCCTGACCGGCGTACGTGGCGCCCAACGGCCGCTACCGTGCGCCGAACGGTGGGCGTCTATCGTCTGCGGCATGCAATCTCTGTCTCCACGGGCGCGGGCGCTCGGCGCGGCTGTGCTCTGTCTGGTGATCGCTGTCGGCGCCGGTCTCGCGGTGGACAGCCGGCTCGACCGGCACTGGATACTGCGCGGGGTGACGGCAGTACTCGCACTGTGCTGCGCGGCGCTGCTGCTCAGCGACCAGACGCGCCGGCTTCGGCAGATCGTGACGCTTGTCGGGCTGGCGATGTTCGGGCTGGTCATTCCGCTGACCCAGACGCAGTGGTCGAAACCGCCGGAGATCGAGTTCGCGCTGCAGGTCGCTACCGATGCGAAGAGCGCGGCGGAGAAGGCGGCCGCGAGCAATGTGACCGTGGATCAGGTGAAGACGGCTGCTGAGGCGCGTGGGGGAGCTGTTGGGTCGCTTCCTACCGAGAAGAGCCCGCAGGTACGAGGCGCGACCGCGTACCCGCTGATCGTCCGCGCAAAACAGGACCAGGGCCGCCCGTGGGCCTGCATCACCTTCACCGGCCTGAAAGCCAAGGTCACCGCCTGCTAGTCAATCCACCCAAGGCAGTACAACCCCTAGCCGGTCCCGCAGGAGGCGGCCCCCGCCCGTCGCCCGAGTTCCTGTGGTATCAGCGTGCCGCAGGGAGATGGTGCGTGCGGGTGCCGTGGGTGGGAGTGAGGGCGGTGGGTGGGAGTGAGGGCGGTGGGTGAGGGGCGGGGGTGCGGGTGAGGGGTGCGGGTGAGGGGCGGGGGTGCGGGTGAGGGGTGCGGGTGAGGCGCGGTGGGTGCGGTTGTGGGTGGGTGGCCTACTTGTCGTTGGCGGCTAGTTCGGTGGCTCGGTCCAGGGGGTTCCAGGTGATGGGGTGGTTGTTCAGTTGGGCCTCGACTACCTCCAGGCCGGCTTGCCAGCCGGCGGCGGCTGGGTTGGCGATGGTGGGGTCGGTCAGGACGTTGGTGAAGACCAGCCGGCTGCCCTCGGGCGTGCCGGTGATTTCCCAGCTGAGGAGTTCGCCGGACCATTCGTACTCGAGGATGGTGGGTGGTTCGTGACGCAGCATCCGGCCGTTCGGTTTGCGGGACGGATCGGGGATCATCCCGTACCGGCGCTGTTGTTCGGCTGTCACCCCGAAGTGCAGCTCGCTGCCGGCGGGGCGGTTCAGGTCGACGACCGCCGGGAACCAGACGGACAGCTGTGATGGGTCCGTGATCGCCGCCCACACCTTCTCCGGTGGGTGCGGCAGCAACCGGACGAACCTGATCGCCGTGCGCCCGTCCTCGGTCTCGAACACCGTGCCACGTTTGTCCATACCCACAATATAACCAGCAAGGCATATAAAGGGTCAACGATCCCAGTTGCTGGGCAATCGATTTCTTAGCGGACCTGGTCGGTCTTAAGGTCCCGGGTATGACTCTTGGGAATCTGACCGGCATCAGCGCGCTCGCCGACGTCGAGTCGCGCTCCATCAGTGCGGAGAATCCGACCGGCGAGCCCGGTCAGGGTGCGCGGCGGACCGAGGGGACCGGCGCGCACGCGGCCCGGGACCTCGGTCAGGGCTGGAAGGTCTCGCCGTCGATCGAGATCGGGCCAGGGGAGACCGCGACGCTCGCCGACATCGCCGGGTCCGGCTGCATCACGCACATCTGGCTGACCACGCACGTCGACCACTGGCGGCGCCTGGTGTTCCGCGGGTACTGGGACGGTGACGCGGCGCCGGCGATCGAGACACCGGTGGGTGACTTCTTCTGCTCCGGCTGGGGCCGGTTCGCGCAGGTGAACTCGCTACCGGTCGCGGTGAACCCGATCGGCGGCTTCAACTGCTACTGGGAGATGCCGTTCCAGTCGCAGGCGCAGCTGACCATCGAGAACACCCACGACGAGCCGGTGGTGGTGTACTTCCAGGTGGACTACTGGCTCGGTGCAGTACCGGACAAGTCGGCGTACTTGCATGCGCAGTGGCGACGGAGCAACCCACTTCAGTCGGCCACCGTGCACACGCTGCTGGACGGAGTAGAAGGACCAGGGCACTACGTAGGCACGTACATCGCCTGGGGCGTCAACAGCTCCGGCTGGTGGGGTGAGGGCGAGGTCAAGTTCTACGTGGACAGTGACGACGAGTTCCCGACCATCTGCGGTACCGGAACCGAGGATTAAAGTCGGATCGTAGCCATGTCGTTCTGTGAGCCAAGGAGTTGGTCTTGTGAGTTGTCTTCCTAAGACCGCTTGGCCTCCGACTTGCCGCAAGTGATCCGGCCGGATGGGCAGTACCAGAGCCAGCAACGGTTCGGCATGTACCGCTTCCATCTCCCAGACCCGATCCGGTTCAAGGAGAAGCTGCGGGTCGACGTACAGGCGCTGGGCTGGCGTTCTGGTGGTCGCTACCTGCCCCTCCAGGACGACATCGCCTCCACTGCGTTCTTCTACTCGGGTAAGACGAGTACGGCACGCCCGGACGCGCCAGTGCATGACGTAATGGAGATCTGCTGACTAGGGGATAGGCAGCGGGTTCTGGAGAGCCGAGTCGGCGAGAACAACAAGCGCCGCAGTCCACGCGAGTGGTGCCTCGCCGGCCGGCTCCAGGTCCCGGTTGACCTTCTCAGGCAGTGCACCGGTGCTCGTGCGGTGCTTGTCGAGCCAGGACAGCAGCGTGTCGGCTGTAGCCCGGTCACCACGTGCTGCGGCACTCAGTGCGAACAGAGCGGTCTGCGGAGTCCACGACACCCCGTCCGCCCGCCATACCTCTCCTGGGGTCACACCGCCGTTTGGTTGCGTCAGTACGGCATGCGCGTCGTCAATCGCTGTTGTGACAACCGGACGGGCCGGAGCGAACGGCGGGCCTAGCACTGTGACGATCGCGTCCGCGCCACCGTTCAGACCAAGCGGCTCCACACCCGGTGCCACGAAGCTGGTCGCCACTGGTGGTGTCCTCGGGTAGTCCGGTCCGAACACCCGGTCTGTTGCTTTGGACAAGGTCTCGGCGGCAGCGCGCCAACGTACGGCCTCTGCGGGATGCTGTTGGTCAGTGGCGATCCGGACTGCTGCTCGTAGGCCAGTCAGCAACGGTGCGACCGTACCCAGCGTCACCTGTGTCTCAGGGCGCTCCCAGTAGTCGGACGATGCACCAGGCAGGCCGTTCGGCCCGAGCTCGTTGACTATCTGATCGGCTGACTCGCGTACGAGATCCCAGTACTTACCGCCCGCGTGACAGAACCAGGTGGCCCACAGCACCCAACCGGAGCCGTCCAGCTGCTTGGGACGCCCGTCGTTGACCCGGCCACCTGTCTCCGTGTACCGCGCCTCCCACCGCCCGCTGGTAGGCCGGACGCTCTCCAGGAACGACAGCACCCGCAGCGCCTCGTCGTACTGGCCGATCGCGCAACGGGCGACCGCTACGAACGAGGCGTCCCGCGGCCACACGTACCGCCACGGACCGTCCCAGCCGGCCAGAGTGGCGCCGTTGGGCAGGGTGAGTCCGTCCAGGTCGGCCAGTGCGTGCCGGTACAGGTCGTCGTACTTGGGGTCGCTGCTGCTCAGCGACGAGTCACCGCTGCGCGCCACCATGCCGGGGATGCCGTCCGCGACCAGCCGGGGTTGCGGGTTGCGGACCAGGTTGTTGATCGTGCCGACGGCCAGGATCGCGAGCAGCACGGCAATCACGACCGGCGGGTACCACCGGTCGCGCCGCCGGGTGTTGTCCCGCATCGGACCCTCCTACTGCGCCAGGTGCTGCACTTCGGCCTCGAACTTACGCCGTGGCGCCAGCTCGACCAGGTACATCGCCGATACGACAAGCGCGCCGCCGACCAGCATCCGCCAGGTCAGGCTGTCCGAGCCGAACAGCACGGCGAACGCCGACGCGAACACCGGTTCCATTGTCATCGCGATCGCCGCGCGGGTCGGCGTCAGGTGCGCCTGCGCCCAGGTCTGGACGATCAGTGCGAGCGCGCCGGCGATCAGTGCCATGTACACGACACTGACCCAGTCGCCGCCGGTGCTCGGCATCGAGAACCCGCCCGGCAGCGCACCGATCGCACAAACACAGGTGATCACGATCATCTGCAGCGCCGACAGACCGAACGCGTTCCGGGACGTCGACCAGGCGCCCAGGCCGATGATGTGCAGCGCGTACAGGCCGGCGGAGGCGAGCGTCAGCAGCTCACCGGTGCCGAGGCTCAGGCCCTGGAGGGACAGGACGCCGAGGCCGGTCGTGGCGAGGATCACAGCCAGCCAGGCCCAGCGGCCGATCCGGTGCCGCAGGATCACCGCGGCGAGCAGTGGGGTGAGGACGACGTACATGCCGGTGATGAAGCCGGAGACGCTCGCCGAGGTGTGCCGCAGGCCCTCGGTCTGGACCAGCTGGGCGACGCCGTAGGTGATGCCGAGCACCACCGCGCGGCCGCGGTCCAGGCGGCTCAGCCGGGCGATCGACGGCGGATGGACGAGGATCAGCGCGACCGACGCGATCAGGAATCGCAACGCCAGGTAGTCGGCGACGTCCATCCTGGTGAGCAGGTCCTTGGTCAGGAAGAACGTCGAACCCCACGCGGCCGCGACCGACAGCAGGGCGACGACGGCGATCCGCGGGTGGTTCACGCCGCACATCTCATCAGACGCCTTGAACACAAGGCAAAACGTGACCTAAAGGACAGTGATCACGATCGTCGTACCCGGCTTGACCTTCTGGCCGGCGCCGGGGTTCTGGGCGGCGACGATGTTCAGGCCGAGGTTGAACGGGGCCTTCTCGACCCGCACCTGGAAACCGGCGTCGCCGAGGATCTTCTGCGCGTCCGCGGTGGTCTTCCGCTTCACGTCCGGTACCGCGACCAGCGGCGGGCCGAGCGAGACGACCAGCGAGACCTTGTCCTTGGCGAACAGGGTGCCGTTGTTCGGGGTCTGGCTGATCACGTCGCCCTCGGCGACCTTGTCGTCGTACTGCTGACTGCGGCTGACGACGAAGCCGAGCTTCTTCAGCGCCTTGTTCGCGTCCCGGTACGACTTGCCGGTGAAGTCGGGTACGCCGATCGGCCGCTTGCCCTTGCTGACCGCGAAGTTCACCGCGGTACCCGGCTTGACCACGGTGTTGAACTTCGGGCTGATCGCGATCACCCGGCCCTGCGGCACAGTCTCGTTGTACTGCTGGGTGATCTGCCCGGTGACCAGCTTGATCGGAGACAGTGCTTGCTGCGCGGCATCGAGCTGCAGGCCGACGAGCTGCGGTACGCGGTAGCGCTCCGGCCCCTTCGACACGGTCAGTCCGATGTCGCCGTTCTTCCGGATCCGGTCGCCCGCCGCCGGGTCGGTCCGGATGACCTTGCCAAGGGGTACGTCCTCGGAGTAGTCCTGGTTGTCCAGAGTGGTGTGGAGACCGGCCTTCCCGGCGTCAGCGGCTGCTACGGCCGGTGTCATGTTCACCAGGTTCGGCGTGGTCGTGTAGCGGTGAATGCCGTAGTACCAGGCTGCTGTACCGATAGCGATCGCCGCGGCGAGGATGATGATCAGTGCGATCGGTCCACGCGACCTGCGGCGTACCGGTGGTGCTGTCTGCTTCGGCGGCGGCCCCATTTGCCCCGTGTGCGCAGTGTGCGCCGGTGCTCCGGTAGGACGTCCCTGCTCAACCGGTACGATGATGGTGTCGTGGCGGAGAGGCCCTTGTTCTGTGGAGACGCCGCGCGTGTAGCCGTCGTCGTACCCGCTGTCCTGCCGGATCTGCTGGATCGGCACAGTGAGATCGCCCGTGAGCTCCGGGTCGTCCGGTAGTCCCTCGTCGAGCGCACTGCGCACCCGGTGGACCTGTCGGCTGAACACTCGCGCGTCTGTTGGCCGCAGGTCGCGGTCACGGGCAGTGGCGCGTTGCACGAGTGCATCGACGTACGGCGGGATGCCTGGCTGCTCCAGCGACGGTGCAGGTACATCGGCGTGCACATGGGCGTACGCGACCTGGATCGGGGTGTCACCGGAGTGCGGCTTGTTACCGGTGAGCATTTCGTACAGGAGGATGCCCGCTGAGTACACGTCCGATCGGGCGTCGGCGCTGCCGTCGGTGACCAGTTCCGGCGCCAGGTACGACACTGTGCCCATCAGGAGCCCCTGGGTGGCGGTGTTGCCGCTCGCACTGACCGCACGGGCCAGACCGAAGTCGGCGACCTTCACCTCACCCTTGGTCGAGATCAGGACGTTCTCGGGCTTGATGTCGCGGTGCACGATGCCGGCGTCGTGCGCGGCCGACAGTGCGGACAGCACTGGTGACAGCAGGTCCAGCGCGCGGGCGGGGGAGAGCGGTGCCTCCTCGCGGATCACGTCCCGCAGCGTGCGGCCGGGTACATACTCCATCGCCAGGAACAGCGTGCCGTTGTCGTCGCCCTGGTCGAAGACCGCGACCACGTTCGGGTTCGACAAGCGGGCGGCGGCGCGGGCCTCGGCCACGAACCGGCGGGTGAACTGAGCGTCGTCACCGAGCCCGTCGTGCATCACCTTGACCGCGACGGTCCGGTCCAGCCGCATGTCCAGCGCCTGGTAGACGGTGGCCATCCCGCCCTTGGCGACGCGTGGGCCAACGCGGTACCGACCGTCGAGCACGCGCCCGACGAGGCGGTCGCTGACCTGCGTGTCCACGTCGTCCGTCACTTGCGGTGAGCCGCCTCTCCCCAAACCGTCTGCTCAGAGAGTGTAGATAACGTCTCAGCCCACCCGCGCCAGGCTCACCGCAGGGGGTCCCAACCCCGTTCCAGTTGAGCCTTGATGCGGAGGATGTTTTTGACGTACAGCTTGGTGTCGGCGTACATGCCGTTCTTCTTCACGCCGCCGAGGCCCTGGTAGTAGCCGGCGACGGCGATGTCCAGCTTGGCGGCGCCGGTGAGGCGACTGAGCAGGACGACTCCGGCGGTGACGTTGTCAGCCGGCTTCAGTAGATCCAGGTCGCGGCCGACGATCTGGGACGCGAACTTGCCGGTCGACGGGATCACCTGCATCGCGCCGACCGCGTTCGCGGGGGAGACGACGCGCTGTTTCCAGCCGGACTCCTGCCAGCTGACCGCGAGCGCGAGCTCCGGATCGACTCCGTAGCGCTTGGAAGTGGTGACGATGAGTGACCGCATGTGTGCGCGGGTCGGCAGCTTGCGCTTCTTCAGGATCGCCCGGTTCCGGTTCGCCTGGGCGACCACATGATCGGCGTACGTACGCCCCGCGAACGTGTTGTCGGTCCGCGCCTTCGGCCGGATCTTCACCGGGACCTGCAGCGGCTTGCCGGCGTAGATGTGGTCGCCTGGCTTGAGTGCGTTGGCGGCGAGCAGATTGGCCTGCGAGCACTTGAACCGCTTCGCGATCCCGGAAATCGTGTCGCCGGACTTCACCACGTACGTCACCCGGCCGAGCTGGGACCGTTTGGCCGGCTGCGCGGGTTTGGCCGCGGTTCCGGGGGTGGGCACCTTGAGCAGCTCGCCGGCGTAGATCGCGTTGCCGTTGCCCGGCAGGTTGTTCAGCGCCACCAGTCGGCGGACCGACGTGCCGTACTGGTCGGCGATGTGGCTCAGGGTGTCACCCTGTTTGACCTTGTAGGCACCGAAACCCGGTGCGCCGGCCGTGATCACGGCCGCGGCGAGAACCGGTACTGCGAGTCCGCTGAGGACTCGTAAGACGTTGCGCATGGCATCCAACTCCCCGTGTGAACGTCCACTGACCGTATGTGCTGTTACTGATGTGACAACAGGGGTGGATGGGGTGAGTGTTACGCCTGTAACTCAATGTTTACAATTCAAGGCTGAACTACATCGTTGTCGTTCACAAGGATTCCGGTTGCCGACGGCAACTGTGAGTCAGTGCTCGAAGCGGCCGGCGAGGAACGGTTTGGCGAGCTCCGGCACAGTTCCGGTACGGATCGTGTCGGCGATCACCTGTGCGGTGACGGGTGTCAGCAGCACGCCGTTCCGGTAGTGACCGGTTGCCCAGAGCAACCGATCCAGACCGGACGGGCCGAGCACCGGCGCGTTGTCCGGAGTGGCCGGTCGAAGGCCCGCGATGGTCTCCACCAGCTCCAGCTCGTCGGTGATCGGCAGTACGGTCCGTGCGTCGCGCAACAGGGCAAAGGCGCCCCCGGCAAGCACTCTGGTGTCGTAGCCGAGCTCACTGGTGGTTGCGCCGACGACGAGCTCACCGCCTGGTCGTGGGACCAGATAGACCGAGAAGCCACGGGCTGTTGCGCGGACAGTGTGTTGCAGCGCGGGCCGGTACGCCTCGGGGACACGCAGCCGTAGCAGCTCGCCCTTGACCGGCCGGACTGGTGGACGGAGCTCTTCTGGTACGCCGTCCAACTGCGATGACCACGGTCCGGCCGCGACTACGACCTGATCGGCGTGCACAGTGTCGCCGTTGTCGAGTAGGACGCCGACGGCCGTCGTACCGGTAGTGAGTACACGAGTAACGCGCCGCCGTAGTAGCAGTACGCCGGAGCGGTCGACAGCTTCGAGGAGCGTGGTCACTGCCTGTCTGTTGTCGACGGAGTGATCACCTGGAACCCATACGCCGCCTGACACACCAGTAGCGAGTAGCGGCTCGCGGCGGCGGGCGTCGCGACCGGACAGCTCTTCTACCTCGAGTCCGAGGCGCCGCTGGTACTCCGCGAGCCGGCGTAGTGCGGCCGCGTCATCTACGTCGTACGCGACCGCCAGCGTACCGGTCTGGTGCAGTCCGGCGGGCAGTCCGGTGAACTCCTCGAGCTCCGCGGCGAACGTCGGCCACGCGTTGACTGACGCCAGGTTCAGCGCGAGTAGGTCGTCCTCGCCGAACTCCACCTCAGTGACCGGCGCCAGCATCCCCGCTGCGACATTGGAAGTCTGCGCTCCGGGTGTGGGATCGCACACCGTCACCCGCACACCGTCCGCAGCAAGCCGCCAGGCAACCGAAAGCCCGATCAGCCCGGCGCCGACAACCACTACATCGGATGTGTGCTCAGGCATGCCGTCAGCCTACTTCTGGCCGAGCATGGCAGGCTTTGGGGTGTGAGCGACCACACCGACCGTTTGGCTGATGCCCGCCTTTACCTGTGTACCGACGCGCGCGAGAAGCAGGGTGACCTCGAACAGTTCCTGGACACCGCGCTGGCTGGTGGCGTGGACATCGTGCAGCTCCGGCAGAAGGACATGGAGGCTGCCGACGAGCTGGCCGCACTGGAGGTGTTCGCGGACAGCTGTAAGCGGCACGGGAAGCTGCTCGCGGTGAACGACCGCGCTGACATCGCTTTCGCGGCCGGAGCGGACGTACTGCACCTGGGTCAGCGTGATCTGCCGGTACACGCCGCCCGGGCGATCATCGGACCGGAGCCGATCGTCGGACGGTCGACGCACACCTTCAGCCAGGTGAACGCGGCTGTGGACGAGCAGGGGTCGGACTACTTCTGCGTCGGACCGACCTGGGAGACACCCACCAAGCCAGGCCGCAAGGCCGCCGGTCTGGAGCTGGTGTCGTACGCAGCCAGCCGAACTCAGTCGAAGCCGTGGTTCGCGATCGGTGGGATCGACCTGGAGCGGCTGGACGACGTACTGGAAGCCGGTGCGACCCGAGTGGTGGTGGTCCGCGCGATCACCGCTGCGGACGACCCGGGCGCGGCGGCCGCGGAGTTCGCCCGGCGGCTGCGGGAGGCCGGGTGATCAACAACCCGAAGGCCGCGCGGATCGTCGCGGTCGTGGTGATCGCGATGCTGGTGATCACCTTGGCGGCCTCGCTGTTCGGCTGCTCCGCCGGCCCGAAGACCACCTCGGACACCGATCCGGAGAGTGGACTGAAGGTCGTTGCGGTGAAGGACCTGCCGAAGGAGGCACAGTCCACGCTGAAGCTGATCGACCAGGGCGGCCCGTACCCGTACAGCCGGGACGGTGTGGTGTTCGGCAACCTGGAGAAGATCCTGCCGAAGCACGACCGCGGGTACTACCACGAGTACACCGTGCCGACACCGGGATCGAAGGACCGTGGTGCCCGGCGAATCGTCACGGGCAACGGTGGGCAGCGCTACTACACGGACGACCACTACAAGTCGTTCCGACGGATCGCGGACAACGGGGGAGCCTCATGACGGACCTGCGGACGCTGCTGACGGAGGGCCTGCGCCCTGGGGTGTACCGCTGGCCGTCCAAGGCCGCAGTGGACGGTGTACGGCGGGACGCGACCGCTGCGGGTTTTGGCTTCGTACTACTGGACACCGCCGAGATCCACGACAAGACAGGGTTCCTGGACCTCTGCGCTACCGCGTTCGACCTGCCCCGCTGGTTCGGCCGGAACTGGGACGCACTGGCCGACTCACTGAGCGACCGGTCGACAGGTGCGCCCGAGGTCGTACTGTGGACCGGCCTGCCGAACCTGCTCGAGCACGACCACGACACTGTCGACGTAGCCCTGCAGATCTTCGCCGAGGACACCACGAACTCCGGTCAGCTCCGGGTGCTCATCCGCGAACAGGCCGGTGCGCGGACGCCTGACCTGCTCAGCTCACTGCCGGTGCTGTAGCAGCTCGGCCAGCTTCTCCAGGTCCGTGGCGAACAGCAGGTTGTGGCCGCGGTTGCTCTCCCGCACCCAGTCGGCCAGCGGCGTACTCCGCGCGACCCGCTCCGTGATGTCACCGACGACCGCGAGACCCATCCGGTAGTCGACGAACTTCTGCGTGATCGCACCGGCCCGGCCGGTCCGCAGCTCGAAGAACTCGTCGCCCAGCTGCTCCGGCGTGAACGCGATCCACTCGGCCTGATGCCCGTAGTACGCGTCGACGATCACCTGAACGACCTCGCGCTCGTCGTGGAGCGGCGCCTCGCTCACGTGGACCTGTCGTCCGGCCAGCATCACCATGTACCTCAAATTACCCTAAACATCCCTATTCGACCAATTATAGGGAATTCTAAGGAAGTGCCCTAGGCTGGCCGCATGGCGCAGGAGCTCTACTCGGTCGAGCAGGTGGCGAGCCGGCTGGGCCTGCACGTCCGCACCATCCGCAACTACGTCCGCGACGGGCGGCTGAAGGCAGTGCGGATCGGCAAGCAGTACCGGATCAGCCGTGCGGATCTGGAGGAGTTCACCGGTGCGCCCACGCCGCCGGCCGCTGCCGACCGGTCGGACCGGCACGTGGAGGCGTCCAGCATCGTGCACATCGATTCCGTCGACCGGGCGACGGCGGACCGGCTCAGTACGCACATCTTCGGCGCGCTGAACCAGCCGGAGGCGGTGCGGTTGCGGGCCGAGACGATCTACGACGAGGACCGGGCGGTGCTCAAGGTGATCGTGGTCGGCGACCTCTCCAGCACCGCCGAACTGCTCCGCCTGATCGACCTGATGGCCGCCCAGGACCAGCACTAGCCCAGGACCAGCACTAGCCCAGGACCAGCACTAGTCCCGCGCCAGGCACGGGGCTGGTGCTGGAGCAGGCGTCAGACGTCGCGGGCGGTGGCTGCGATGGCCAGGTCGGTGAGGGCCTTGCGGGTGGCGTCGTCGGCGAGTGGTGCCCGGTCCAGGGCGTCCAGCGCGTCCTCGGTACGGTTGGTGATCAGGTCCTCGGTCGCCTGCACGGCGCGGCAGTCCTGGAGGATCTCGCGGAGCAGCTGGATCTCGTCGTCGTCCAGGTCCGGTCGCCCGAACAGCCGGTCGAACTCGGTCAGCTGGGCCTCGGAAGCACGGTCGACCGCGTACGCGATCAGTACTGTCCGCTTGCCTTCGCGCAGATCGTCACCGGCCGGCTTGCCCGTCACCGCCGGGTCGCCGAACACCCCGAGCAGGTCGTCGCGCAGCTGGAACGCCTCGCCGAGCGGCAGCCCGTACCCCGACAGTGCCGAGATGAGCTGTGCGTCCCCGCCGGCCAGCGCCGCGCCGATGTGCAGCGGCCGCTCGATCGTGTACGTCGCCGACTTGTAGCGCAGCACCCGCAACGCCAGGTCCATGTCCGATTGGCCACTGGCCTGCGCGACCAGATCGAGGTACTGACCGGCGGTCACCTCGACGCGTACGGCATCGAAGAACTGCTCCGCCCGAGCCAGCGCCGCGGCGTCGAAGCCCGACGTGTGCAGCAACTCGTCGGCCCAGATCAGGCACAGGTCGCCGAGCAGGATCGCGGCGCCGACGCCGAAGCCGACCGGGTCACCGCCGGACCCGCTCTTCTCGCCGCGCTCGCGCTGCAGTGCCTCGAAGCGGCGATGGGCCGACGGCGCACCCCGCCGTACGTCCGAGGAATCCATCACGTCGTCGTGCACGAGCGCACTGACGTGCAGCATCTCCAGGCTCGCCGCGGCGGTCAGGATCGGCAGCGACCGATCACCACCCGCGGCCCGGAAACCCCAATAGCAGAAGGCCGGCCGCAGCCGCTTGCCGCCACTGGTCGCGTCCCGCGCGGCCTGTACCTGCTCGGCCAGCTCCGGGCCGAGCGCTGCCAGCCGCTCTTCCTGCCGGTCGAGAAACCCGCTCAGCGCGCGCTGAATCCCGGCCGGGACGTCCACATCGCCATCCACGTCTCGGAGCGTAGTCGGTGGGCAGACGCGGCCGGGCACCGCGGGTAACCTGAGCGCATGGCGAACGGACTTCCCTCGACGCTTCCCGGCGGTGCGCCGACGATCCGCGAGCTGCTCAGGTCCGGCGGCCGGTCGTTCTCGTTCGAGTTCTTCCCGCCGAAGACGCCCGAGGCGGAGGAGGTGCTGTGGCGGTCGATCCGCGAGATCGAGCAGCTCCGGCCGACCTTCGTCTCGATCACGTACGGCGCCGGCGGCACCACCCGGGACGGCACCATCCGGGTCACCGAGCGGGTCGCGCAGGACACCTCGCTGACCCCGCTCGGTCATCTGACCTGCGTCGCGCACTCCCGGGACGAGCTGCGCTCGGTGATCGGGGCGTACGCGGGCGCGGGTGTCCGCAACATGCTCGCCCTTCGCGGCGACCCGCCCGGTGGGCCGAACCAGCCGTGGGTCGCGCACCCGGAGGGACTGAACCACGCGGTCGAGCTGGTCGAGCTGATCCGTTCGCTCGGTGACTTCTGTGTCGGCGTCGCTGCCTTCCCCGACAAGCATCCGGAGGCGACGTCGCTGGAGGCGGACGCCGCCGTGCTCGCCGCGAAAGCGCAAGCCGGTGCGGACTACGCGATCACGCAGATGTTCTTCGGCGCGGACGACTACTTCCGGCTGATCGACCGGTCGTCGGCGCTCGGCTGTGAGATGCCGGTGCTGCCCGGCATCATGCCGGTCACCAACATCAAGCAGATCCAGCGGATGGCCGAGCTGACCGGGATGGCCTTGCCGGCCGCCGTCACCGAGCGGTTGCTCGCGGTCGGGGACGATCCGGCGGCGGTCCGTGAGGTCGGGATCGAGATCGCCACCGAGCTGTGTGAGCGGCTGCTCGCGGGCGGCGCGCCGGGGATTCATTTCATTACCTTGAACAGATCGACCGCGACCCGGCAGGTGTTCCGCAACCTCGGCGCATCGGTCGTATCCTGACGCAATGGCTGACCCGTCGGACCTGTTGATCGACCGAACCCTCGTCCTGCTCCGGCACGCCAAGGCGGTGCCGCCGGAGTCGATGCCGGACCCGGAGCGTCCACTGACCGACCGCGGCCGCGCCGACGCCGCGGCGGCCGGCCGGCATCTCGTTGCCCAGGGCATCGAAGCGGACCTGGTCCTGTGCTCGCCGTCGAAGCGCACCCGGGAGACCTGGAAGCAGGTCGCCGAGGCCGGCGTCGGTGCGGGCGACGTCTGGTACGACAAGCGGATCTACAACGCCGGCACCGACGAGCTGCTGGATGTGGTCCACGAGGCGCCGGCGGAGGCGCGGACGGTGGTCATGGTCGGGCATGCGCCGGGCATCCCGTGGCTGGCGGACGAGCTGGCGCTGGACGGCACCAGTCCGGAGCGCATCGAGCTCACGCAGAAGTACCCGACCACCGGACTGACGATCCTGCGCCTCACCTGCAAGTGGGCCGACCTCGCGGCGAACGAGGCCGACCTGGTGCAGTACGTAGTACCCCGCGGCTAACCCGGTGCTGGGCAGTTGCCGTCAGCCGGCAGCTGCCCAGTCAAGCTGGTTCCTGCTCAGGAGTCGCGGGCGGGCAACCAATGGGTGGTGCTGTTGATCGTGATCAACCGCTGCGTCGCCCGGGTCAGAACGACATACAGGGCGCGTACGCCGCCCAGTGTGTCGCTGACGATCCGGTCCGGCTCGACCACCACGACACCGTCGTACTCCAGGCCCTTCGAATCCAGTGGGCTCACCGCGACGACCCGGGGGTCGCCCAGCTCGGCCAGCACCGGCTCGACGATCGGCCGCAGCGCCGGCGGCACGATGACGCCGACTGTGCCCTCGACCAGCTGCAGCAGCTCAGCAGCAGCTTCACCGGCCGCCTGGGACACCTTGCCGTCGTCGAAGACCCGATGCTCCGGCTCGACGCCGGTACTGCGCACCGCATTCGGCAGGTCGGCGTCCGGGATGGACTGCCGGATCACCTCACCGGCGAACGAGTAGATCTCAGCCGAGTTCCGGTAGTTGGTGGACAGCCGGTACGTGTGCCGCTGCAGGTGCGACAGCATGGAGTCCATCGCACCGCGTGCCTCGTCCGGGTCCGGCCAGGAGCTTTGCGCCGGGTCGCCGACGATCGTCCAGCTCGCCTGCGGACCGCGCCGGGTGACCATGCGCCACTGCATGGGGGAGAGGTCCTGTGCCTCGTCCACCAGCACGTGCGCGTACTCCTCCGGCTCTTCCGCCTCGCGTGCGGCCGCGGCGCGAGCCCTGCGCTCCGAGCTGGTCAGCACCTCGTTCACACCCTCGCTGAGCCCTTCCAGCCAGTCGAACTCCTCATCGGTGTTCTCGTTTGCCAGCGGCTTGCCCAGCAGAGTGGTCAGCTCGTCCAGCAGCGCCACATCGGCGATGGTGAACTCGTCCGTCGTCCTGATGCCCCTGGCGAGTGCGTCGACCTCTCTGGGGGTCAGGTCGTTCCGGGCCCAGCGCTGCAGCCGGCGTGGGTCACCAAGCCAGCGCAGTGCCGCCTCCGGAGTCACCACCGGCCACCACTGGCTGAAGAACGTGCGGAACGCCGGAGTGTCAGTGACTCGGTCGCCGAACGCCTCACGGTCGCCCAGCGGACCAGTTCGCAGGTCCTCCGGGAACCGCTGCCACAGCGCGGCGATCAGACCCTTGCGCGCCTCGCTGGCTGCCCGGTTGCGTGCAGTCCGGCGTAGTGCGTTGCGGCGTACGTTGTCGAGCTGGTTGGCGTCCAGCTCCACCGTGGCGCCACCGATGAACACCCGCAGCGTGGTCGGCGCGGTGGGCACCCGGTCGCGAGCAGCACGCGACAGCACGCCACGCATCGGCAGGGAGCCCTTGATCGCCGCTACCTCGGCCTCGTCGACCACAGTGGCCTTCACACCGTCGACCAGCTCGCCGACGGCGCGGAGCGACACGGTGTTCTCGCCAAGGCTTGGTAGTACGCGCTCGATGTACGCCATGAACGCTGCCGACGGGCCGACCACCAGTACGCCGCCACGCTCGAAGCGCCTGCGGTCGCTGTACAGCAGGTACGCGGCGCGGTGCAGCGCAACCACCGTCTTGCCGGTACCCGGTCCGCCGCCGATCACCGTGACACCACGGGCCGTCGACCGGATCGCCTTGTCCTGCTCGGCCTGGATGGTGGCGACGATGTCGCGCATCGTGTGACCGCGCGCCCGGGACAGCGAGGCCATCAAGGCGCCCTCGCCCATCACCGGCAGGTCCTCCGGCGCCCGCTCCGGCGCCAGCAGGTCGTCCTCGAGACCGACGATCCGCGGCCCCTTGTTGCGCAGCACGCGGCGGCGGACCACCTTCTGCCGGTCGGTCGCGGTGGCGCGGTAGAACGGCTCCGCGGCGGGCGCGCGCCAGTCGATCACCAGCGGCTCGTATTCGGCGTCGCGGACGCCGATCCGGCCGACGTACAGCTTGTCGAGCCCGGCCGCGGTCTCGGCCTGCGGCTCGTCGTCACCCCGGTCGGAGTCCAGCCGGCCGAACACCAGGCCCTCGTGCTCCGCGTCCAGCTCGGCGATCCGGCGGGCAGCTGCGAACACGAGCACGTCCCGCTCGTACAGGCCGGTCTGCTCCTCGTCACGTACCCGGCCGACGTTCTGCGCCTGGCCGCGCTGGTAGCCGTCGACGGCGATCCGGGACGCCGACCGCGCGGCCTCCTCGACCCGGCCGTACACCCGGTCGACATGTTGTTGCTCGGCGGCCAGCTCAGCCCGCTCCATGCTGTCCGCGCTGTCAGCGCTGCTTGCGCCCTCGGCGCGGACAGAGTCGTGATCGGCCGATGTGGGGGTTTGGTCCACCGAGGTCCTCTCTACGGCCGGGCACTGTCCCGACTCAGAACACAGGAACAACCAATCTTAGTTCGCTCCCATGTCCAACCCCACCGGGGTCTCAGGCCTTCCCGATCGCGTCCGCCACGATCGCGGCGCCCAGCGTGGTCGCGGGCACGCCGGAGCCCGGGTGAGCACCCGCACCGACGCAGTACAGGCCCTTGACCGGTGACACGTTCGCGGCGCGGCGGCGGGCGGTCTTGTACCCCTCCCAGGCCACACCGGCCCACCAGGACGGCGACGTCTGCCGGGACACCACGCTCTCCCGTACATGCAGGCCACGGGCGACCAGCAGGTCCAGTACGTCATCGGTGGGGTAGCCATGGACCAGTACGGACCACGCCTGGTGTCCCGCTGGTGCCGTACCACCGGTCCGCACCACCACGGTCGGTGTGCCGTGCAGAACAGTCTCGAAGGGCAGCTCCGGTACTGGCTCCTTCAGCCCGAGGTGTACTACGTACGCCGCCTGTGCTTGGTGCGTCGACCGGATCTTCTTGCGGACCTTCTTGGCCACCGAGTCCTCGATGAGGCTCTCGTAGAGCACCCGTGGGTCGATGTCACTCACCACGATGTCAGCGGGAAGCTCAGTCCCGTCAGCAAGGCGTACTCCGGTGACTGCTCCAGCAGTTGTGGTTATGGCAGCTACCTCGGTGCTGGTACGGACGGTGATCTTCCGTTCGTCAGCGCGCTTCGCCAGGGCCTCCGCGAGCGAGCCGAAACCACCAGCGATCGTCCAGCGGCCGAACGTCCGCTCCAAGTACGACCAGACGCCCACGTACCCCGGAGTGAGCTTGGCGTCCGAACCGCCTTGTGCCGCGAAGTGCCGGAGCACCGCACGGGCCCGTTCGTCGCTCAGCTCCCGCTGCGCGACCTTCTCCAACGACTGCCACGGCTTGAGCGCGCGGATCGTCTTGATCGGCAGCTTGTCCTCGAGCGGTGGCTCCAGTGAGGTCTTACGAAGTATCTGCCAGGTGTCGCCGTACTTGTCGACCAGTGCGGTCCACTGCTCGGCTACAGCGGCACCGGCCAGCCCGGTCCACGCCTCCTCCTGTGCACCGCGGTCGCTGACCGGTAGATCGAGTACTGAGCCGTCAGCGAACATGTGGCGGCGCGGCTCGGTCACTGGCTCCAGCTGGACCAGGCTCTCGATCGGACGGCCGCTCTTGCGGAACAGGTCGCGTAGCGCGGCCGGCAGTGTCGTACTGGCCGCGCCGGCGTCCCAACCGAACCCATCAGCTTCGACCCGGCCCAGTACCCCACCCAGGTGCTCGTCCTGCTCGCAGATGGTGACCTGATGGCCCAGCTTGGCCAACCGCACAGCACTGGCGAGACCGGCCAGACCGGCCCCGATGACAATCACATTGGCCATTACTTTTCCTCAGGCAAGGCAGTGCCGCTTCCGGTTGCAGGGGTACTACTTCGTTTCGCCCGCCAGGCCTTGAACCGGAGGTACCCGCGGCGGATGAACCGGAACGCGAAGTACACACCGATCAGACCGAGTAGCAGGAGGACACCGGCGATGATGAGGGCCGCCTCCGGATGGAAGGCGGCCAGCGACACCACGCCGGCGACCGCTACATCCTCGCCGGACGACGCGGCGATGTTGGTGACCGGCTCGGGGGAGGTGTTGATCGCCAGCCGCAGACTCGACTTCACCGCATGCGACAGCAGCGCCACCAGACCACCGGTAGTGGCGATCAGCGCCTGGTGCAGCGTGCTCGCCTGACCGGACATCAGCGCAGCAAGTACGGCGCCGATGGTCGGCCGGATCACCGTGGAGATCGCGTCCCACGCGGAGTCGACGTAGGGGATCTTGTCGGCGACGAACTCGAACGCGAAAAGTACGCCCGCCGCGATCAGCACCGGTGTGGTGGTCAGGGCGTGCGGCACGTCGCCGGCACCGGCGAAGCGGCCGAGCAGACCGAGGATCAGCACGCAGGCGTAGGCGTTGATGCCACTGGCCCAGCCAGTCGTCACCGCCAGCGGCAGTGCTTCCATCCCCGTGCTCCGTAACCCTCGGTCGCCGTCCGTCGGCGCGGCATGTTTTCGTCAGTATCGAACCCGTAGACGCGAACTTTGGTTAACCGTTGACATCCGCGTCGCCTCGACTCACAGTGACTAGGCTGCCGGTCTGTGTGACCGGCACTCCGCCCACGGGTTCAGGAGAACATCATGCTTCGTCGTCCGAGAATTCTTGCCGCACTGGGTGCGGTAGCGCTGCCGGCCGCACTGGTCGGCGTGTCGTTGGGAGGTCCACCCGCCCAGGCGGCGCCGGCTCCCGCACCGTCCGCTGTCGCCGCTACCGCGTACAGCGCGGCCGCCGCGAAGTACGGCGTGCCGGAGTCCGTCCTGCTGGCCGTTTCGTACGCCGAGTCCCGCTGGGACGACCACGCCGGCGCACCGAGTACGACCGGTGGGTACGGCCCGATGCACCTCACCGGACTGGGTGCGTCGGAGGTCGCCGACCTGTCCGGCAAACAGAAGGTCGCGACCGCCGAGTCGCTGCAGACGCTGAAGAAGGCGTCCGAGCTGACCGGCCTCGACCAGAGCTCACTGCGCAACAACGTCACGGACAACATCAGTGGTGGCGCCGCGGTGCTCGCGGCGTACCAGAAGTCCCTGGGGCTGCCGGTTGGCGAAAGCACGTCACCGGCCGACTGGTACGGCGCGGTGGCGTCGTACGCGGAGGCAGGGGACAAGGTCGGCGCGGCTGGTTTCGCCGACGACGTCTACTCGATCATGGCGCGCGGTGCAGCCCGTACGACCAACACCGGTCAGCAGATCGCGATGCCTGCTCTGGCTGTGAAGCCGGACAAGTCACAGGTGAACAAGCTGTCGCTGCCGGCCGGTGTGCAGCCGTCCAAGTCCGACGTGGAGTGCCCGGCGTCGCTCGGCTGCGAGTGGCTGCCGGCGCCGTACTCACAGTTCGGTGCGGGCGACTACGGCAACCACGACCTCGCGAACCGGCCGAAGACCGGCAAGATCGACTACATCGTCATCCACGACACCGAGGGCCACTGGCAGGGCGTGCTGAACCTGGTGCAGGACCCGACGTACGTCAGCTGGCAGTACACGATGCGGTCGTCGGACGGACACACCTGGCAGCACGTGAAGGCCAAGGACGTCGCCTGGCACGCCGGCAACTGGTACGTGAACCAGCACAGCATCGGTATCGAGCACGAGGGCTTCGCGCCACAGGGCGCCACCTGGTTCACCGAGTCGCTCTATCGCAACTCGGCCAAGCTGGTGCGCTACCTGGCGGTCAAGAACAACATCCCGCTCGACCGGGCGCACATCATCGGCCACGACCAGGTGCCGGGCACGCTCCCGAGTACGGTCCGCGGCATGCACTGGGACCCGGGACCGTACTGGGACTGGGAGCACTACATGGACCTGGTCGGTGCGCCGATCTGGGGCAAGTCGGTGCTGCCGGTACGTACCGGGTCGATCGTGACCATCAAGCCGGGCTTCCAGGGCAATGTGCAGGTTGTCGACAACTGCGACGCCCCGGGTACACCGTGCAAGCCGCAGGGCACCAACTTCGTGTACCTGCGCCAGGCGCCGGACGACAGCGCTCCGCTGGTCAAGGACCTCGGTCTGCACCCGGACGGCTCCAACGGCACCACTGATGTGGCCGACATGGGCTCGCGGGCAGCTGCGGGTTCGGAGTACGTGGTGGCGCAGCGCCAGGGCGATTGGGTAGCTGTCTGGTACTTGGGCGCACTGGGCTGGTTCAAGAGCCCGGCATCCGCTCCGGACGCGTTCGTGAAGCCCGGGCTGGTCGTGAAGCCGAAGGCGGGTAAGACGGCTGTCCCGGTGTACGGGCGTGCGTACCCGGAGCAGTCCGCGTACCCGGCCGGTATTCCGTACCAGACGGTGACGCCGCTGCAGTACACGATCGGTGCCGGACAGGCGTACCCGGTGGGTGACCTGAACATCGAGACCGACTACTACCGGGCCGTGACGTTCGACGGCCAGCCGCCGACCGACCACGTCCAGGTCATCGGCAAGGACCGGTACTACCAGATCTGGTTCGGGCACCGGATGGCCTACGTACGCGCGGCCGACGTGGACGTACGCCCCGCTATCTGATCCGCCTGCTGTAAGCGAAGCCGTCCAGCGACCTGCTGGACGGCTTCGTCGTTTCAGTTGACGGTGATCGGCGTTCCGTTGGTCAGCTCGAGCAGCTCGGCGTACGTGGTCGGGAAGACCGAGTGCGGGATGCCCGCGGCGGCCCAGACCACCTCGTACTGCTCCAGGGCGGTGTCTACGTAGGTGGGGACCTGCCCCGGGTGGCCGACCGGGGCGACGCCGCCGATCGACTGGCCGGTGTGCTGCTTGACGAACTCCGGCGTGGCCCGCTTCAGCTTCGTGATCCCGAGCTCGGCTGCGACCTTCGCCGTGTCCACCCGGTGCGCGCCCGAGGTCAGGATCAGCACCGGGCCGCCGTCGCCGTCGAAGATCAGGCTGTTCGCGATCGCGCCGACCTCGCAGCCGAGCCCGGCGGCCGCTGCCGCCGCGGTCGGTACCGCGTCGTCCAGGATCTTGATCTCACCGGTCGCGCCGGCGGCCCGCAGGGCGTCGGCGACTTTCTGCACGTTGGGATGACTGCTCACCCTGGGCAGCCTATTCGGCCCGCTGCCGGCCGGCACCTGAATACCACGCCCCGGATATCACGCCCGGAAGGCTGCGCGGAACCCCGGGACCGAAAACTGTCGGTGGCGTCCGGAACGATCAGTGGCATGTGGATCGAAGGCACCGTCGCCGGCCCGGCGGCCCAGGAGCCCGGCGCGCCGGGTGGCCCGGCCGTTGACGACTGTCGGTGGACGGCGCTACGCTTCCAGTGTTCGAACAGATGTTCGATTACCTCGGCCCCGGTTTCGTCGGGAGGCCGGACCGGGGTGACCCGGACAGCTGGACGGCTCCGGTGCGGAGTTGCGGCCGCATCGGAATCCGGTGGTCCCGGCGGGCCGGGCACCGGGGTGGACCTCGACCCCCACCTTGGTGCTCCCCGCCGGGCCGTCGCCCAGGGGAAGCAGTTCCAGAGGAGGAGATGGACCATGTGGGAGATCGACGACGCCGTCGAGGTGCACTCGGTGTTCGTGGACGGCATCGAGACCCCTGACCAGTTCCTCTGGCGTGGCCGGCTCTGGCGGGTCTGCGCGCTCCGGTCGCAGTGGACCGAGACGGCCGCCTGGTGGGAGCGCGGCGTCATCGGCACCGGCTCGACCTACGACGCCCACGTGGCCCAGCGCACCACCCGGGCCCACCTGAACAGCGTGGCAGCGGCGGCGAACCCCCGTTCACGCCCCGCTGCCACGCAACCTCACCCCACCGGCGTCGCTGCCGCCCCCGCTGGGGGTACTGCCGTGGTTGCGGCGGCCACGTCGCCGGCGGCGGTCGGGGTGCTGGATGCGGACTGGGGCCCGCAGCGCGCGGTGTACCGCGTCGAGGCCGGGTGTGGCCGGCACGGACGCAGGGAGCTTTTCGATCTCGCCCACGACCCGCACTCGGGCCGTTGGCAACTGGAGAGGGTGACCGACCGATGACCGTTTCACCGGTGTCCCCGGTAGCCGCCGGCGCGGCCAGCCGTGAGCTGTCCCGCGCCCGGGCCGCCCTGGCCGAGGCGACCGAGACCACTGACCGCCTGATTCGCTACTCCAGCGCCCACGTCGCGGCGCTCCGGGTCGCGGCCGCGGTGCTCGCCGTCCGGGCTCGCCCGGTCCGGTCCGGCAGCCGCCGCCGCGTCCAGAAGAACGCCTGGGTCCTGCTCGCCGAGGTCGCGCCCGAGTTCGGTGAATGGGCGACGTTCTTCGCCGCCGGGGCTGCCCAGCGCGCCGCCGCCGAGGCCGGGCTGGAGCGCGCCGTCAGCACCCGCGAGGCGGATGACCTGATCCGGGCCGCCGAGACCTTCTACACCCAGGTCGAGGCGAGCCTGCGGCTGTCCACCAGCCCTGTCCTGACCGCCACCACCGACCCGCAGTCGGTGCTCACCCAACCTTGGATGCAAGCCAGCTGAGCCACCCAGCAACACCCCAGCAACACCCAGCAACACCCAGCACTGAGGAGATCCCGACCGTGACCGAACAAAGAGGCCTGGGCAAGGACCTGTGCGGTCGCTTGCACGCCCTGACCGGAGCCGAGTGCTACCTGCCGGACACCCACTACCCGCGCCCACACCACTCCCTGTCCGGCGAGTCCTGGCATGACGGCCTCTGCACCCAGTGCGCCGGCTCCGGACTGTCCGACGACGCCCTCTGCCCAACCTGCAACGGCACCGCCTTCGAGCCCCTGACCCTCCCCGAGACCTACCAGCCGGGCTGACCTGCAACGCGGCCGACCTGCCCACCCACCAAGCGTCCCGCCGGTCCTGGGTGGGCACTAAGGTCGCCTGTGTGAGCGATCTTCCTGTGCTGGATGTCGAGGAGCAGCGGGTTCTCGGGAGCTTGCTGGAGAAACAGGCGACCGTGCCCGCGTCGTACCCGCTGACTGCCAACGCGTTGCGGACGGCGTGCAATCAGACCAGTAATCGTGAGCCGGTCGTCGACTACGACCAAGGCACGGTCGAGCGGGTCGCGCGTGGGCTGCGGGACCGGGAGCTGTTGCGGATCGTCTGGGTCGACACCGGGCGGCGCACTCTCAAGTACCACCAGATCCTGGACGAGAAGCTGGAGCTCGCGCCGGACGAGCGTGCGCTGATCACGGTGCTGTTGCTGCGCGGTGCGCAGGCGCCCGGTGAGTTGCGTACGCGGACCGAGCGACTGCACAAGTTCGAGGATCGCGGCGAGGTCGAGGCGTGCCTGCGGCGGATGGCTGAGCGGTCCGAGCCGCTGGTGCGGGAGTTGGAGCGGCGCGCCGGGCAGCACGATCGCCGGTGGATTCATCTCCTCGGTCCGGTCAGCGAGGAGGACGAGGCTGTTGTCGCCGAACAGGTCGATCGCGACCAGGTGATAGCCGATGGCACCGAAGCACGAGACGCTCGGGTGCGGGCCGCGTACGACACGGTTGCGTCGGCGTACGCGGACGAGCTGCTCGATGAGCTTGATGGATTGCCGTTCGAGAGGTGGTTGCTGGATCGGGTGATCGCCCACGCCAACGGCCGGCCCGTCGTGGAAGTTGGTTCTGGGCCGGGGCACATCACCGCGTACCTGGCCGAGGGCGGTGCCGCGGCGACCGGGATCGATATCGCGGCGGAGATGGTTGCCGAAGCGCGTCGGCGGTTTCCCGAGCACACGTACGACGTGGGGGATCTGCGCCGGCTCGGTCGCCCGCCGACCAGTTCCGGGTGGGCTGCTGTGCTCGGGTGGTACTCGCTGATCCACCTGGCCGCATCCGAGCTACCCGAGGCGATCGCGGCGTTGACGCGACCGCTCGATCCAGGCGGCTGGCTGGTGCTCGCGCTGCATGCGGGCGCCGAGATCCGGCACGTCGAGGAGTTCCTCGGACATGAGGTCAATCTGGACTATGTCCTGCACGATCCCGCTCAGATCGTCGCACTGTTGGAGACCGCCGGCCTGACCGACATCGAGTGGTACCTCCGCGGTCCGCTCACCACCCGCTCCGAATCCACCCGCCGCCTCTACGTCATAGCCCGCAACCCCGGCTAACACCCCCCGATCCACCCGGACGCCAGCCGCCCCAGACGAGCCAACCACTGTGCCCCCAAACCGGTTTGGGGCGCCCGATGCCCCCGGAATGGGCAGCTTGGTTCCCCAAACCGGTTTGGGGAGGGCGGAGGGATTGCGCCGCGTGACCCGGGGGCGGGGTGTGGGGTTGGGGTGGAAGTAGGGTGTGGCGCGGTGGTGGCTCCGGGGCCGGTGTGGTGGCTGGAGCTGGGGCGTCGGGGGTAGACGTCAGGGATGTGTCAGAGCACCGTGTCGGGGGATCGGCAGGAGGATTGATGGTGGATCGGCGGCGGCGGAGTGTGCGTACTGCGTTGATCGGGGAGGCGTTACGCGTCGCGCTGGCCGGGCGGGAACGGACCGATCCGGGCGCCGGGCTGGACATTGTCGATCTCGGTGGCGGCACTGGCGGGTTTGCCGTGCCGTTGGCGGTTGAAGGGCACCGCGTGACCGTCGTCGACCCGAGCCCGGACGCGCTGGCGTCCCTGGAACGGCGGGCGAGCGACGAAGGTGTCAGCGAACTGGTCCGTGGTGTGCAGGGTGACGCGGCCGAGCTCCCGGGTCTGGCGGGGGAGTCGAGCGCGGATGCGGTCCTGTGTCACGGCGTGCTCGAGGTTGTGGACGATCCGGTCCAGGCATTGCAGGCGATGGCGTCGGTACTGCGTGAGGGTGGCGTACTGAGTCTGCTGGTTGCCCAGCGCAACGCGGTGGTACTGGCGCGGGCCTTGGCCGGGCATCTGGCCGAGGCGCGGATCGCGTTGCAGGACCCGGACGGGCGATGGGGCGCCACCGATCCGATGCCGCGCCGGTTCGACGAGGCCGGGATCACCGGGCAATTGGCCGACGCCGGGTTCATGGTGCACACGGTGCATGGCGTGCGTACGTTCGCCGATCTGGTGCCGTCCGCTTTCGTCGACTCCGAGCCCGGCGCCGCCGAATCCCTCGCCGACCTGGAACGCGCCGCCAGTCAGCACCCCGCCTTCCGCGCCCTGGCCACCCAACTCCACATCCTCGCCACCCGCTGACACGCATCAGTACGGAGGGTGATGGCGACGTCACCTTCGGCACGGCTGGGCGGATGGTTGCTGTGAACAGGCTGTGAGCGACACGCCGATGGACACGGGTTTGGGACCGACGTTGGTGGGGCAGTTGCCGGACCGTGACGCGCTGGACAGGCGGTCAGGGTTTCGTGTGACGCACACGCGGCCTAGACTGGAGGCGGCCTATCGAGATCGCGCTCATCATGGAGGGATCGACGGTGCCCCTCTCGGAAGAAGAGCAGCGCCAGTTCGAGCAGCTCGAACGTGCCCTTGCTGCGGAAGACCCGAAGTTCGTTTCCGCCATGCGTGGGACCAATGTGCGCTTGTACTACAAGCGCCGGGCAGTGCTTGCCGGCGCTGGGTTCGTGCTGGGTATCGCGGTGCTGATGACCGGTGCCATCCTCCCGAACACGATCATCGGTGTGATCGGGTTCGTGATGATGGTCGCGTGTCTGTACATCGCGGCGCTGAGTATGAAGCGGATCAGCAACGCGGGGGACTCGGACGACATCCCACCGCCGCCGCCGACCAAACGGCACCGGACGAAGCACGACTCCTCCGGCACCTTCATGGAGCGGATGGAAGACCGCTGGCGCCGCCGCCGCGACGAGGACCTCTGACCTACTGAGCTCCCGGCACCCACCACACCCGTACCGAACCGGTACGGGTGTGTTCGTCTGTCCAGCACCGCACACCGCATGAACAAGCCTCCCCAACTCTTCTGGGGAGGCTTGCCGGTGGGTCAGTTGGTGCGCCGGGCCGGGAGCAGGCGGGTGCGGAGCCGGGCCAGGAGCAGGTCGAAGTCGTCGAGTAGGTCCGACGCCTCGGTGGTCCCGCGCCTGAGGTACCAGCGCCACGACGGCGGCAGCAAGCGTGCCCGCCACTTGCGTCGCGCCGGCGCCTGAGCCCACAGCGCCTTGCGGACGGCCTCAGCCTCGGGCCGCAGGTCCAGCTCAGGATTCGCACCCTCCGCGTACCGCAACGCCTCGATGCCCCGAGCCAGCCGCCGCGCCGCGGGATGCGTCTCGTCCGGAAGCTTCGAAACCAGCCACTGACCGGTCTGCCGAGGTGTCGAAACCTCCGACCAGTCCAGCCCCAGGTCCCGCGAGGTATCGCGTACCTCCGACCACAACCCCTCAGCCGCCGCACGTCCCGGCGGCCGCAGGAATCGCCGGCGCCGGGTCAGCACCCGTGCCAGCCACGGAATCGACAGCACCAGCAATGCCCCGAAGACGCCGGCCAGGACCTGTCCGCCGCCGTTGGTGAACCAGTTGCCGGAGCCAACGACCGGCGCGCCGCTCTGGTCCGGCAGGTTCGGGTCGTGCCGCGGCTTGTCGATCCCCGGCGTGTTCGCGCTGCCCGGCGTGGTCGGCGCGTTGGTCGGCGCGGTGGTCGGGCTGGTCGTCTCACCGGTCGCGGCGACGGTCCAGTTCGGCGTACTCGCGACCCGGGCCGAGGGGGTCGGCTCGAACCGGACCCAGCCGGTGCCCTGGAAGTACAGCTCCGGCCACGCGTGCATGTCGTGCATCCGGACCGTGTACGTGCCGTCCTTGCCGGCCTGACCGGGCAGGAAGCCGATGCCGACCCGGGACGGAATCCCGATCAGCCGCGCCATCAGCGCCATCCCGGTCGCGAACTGCTCGCAGTACCCTTCCTTGTTCTTCAGCAGGAAGTCCTCGAGCGCGGGCATCCCGCTGCCCTTGGCGTTCGCGGTGCTGTAGGTGAAGCCACCGGTGCTGCGGAACCAGTTCTGGATCAGCACCGCCATCTCGAACTTGTTGCCCTCCGCCGGCGCGGTGACCTGATTCGTCAGCTGCTTGATGTCCATCGGCGTGTTCCGCGGCACCGTCATCGTGTACGCGTCCGGCGCCGCGGTCGTGATCGACTCGTGCAACTGATCCGGTGTCGGCTGGATGTCGTACGAAGTGAGGTCGTACTTCTTGCCGGCAATGGTCGACCCGTTGGCCGAAACGACGTCGAGCGCATTCGGGTCGTAGCGCCAGTCCTTCTTCAGCGAGATCGAGTGCAGCGGGTACGGCACCGGGACGTACACGGACCGGAAGTCCCGGGTGACGTCGATCTGCATGCTGTTCTGCTGCACCGTCGACAGGTCGCCGGTGAATCCGGGTGGCGGGTTCAAGTCGCCGGTGATCTTCTGGCCTTCCGGCCGCGGTGCGATGTCCCAGGTGTTGCCGTTGAACAGGTCGAGCGCGGTCAGCCGCAGGTACGAACCGCCGGACGGACCGCCCTTGTACGTCAGCGCGACCGAGTTCTCGCCCTGTTTCAAGTTCTTGCCCATGTCCAGCATCGGGTTGGTCGACGAGATCGACGCGCCGATTCCGGACCCGGTGCCGCCGGCCAGGCCGTTGCCGAGGACACCTTCCGGCAGGGCCGGTAGCAATGCAGGCAGCAGCGCGGCGATCGCGACCACGGTCAGGCCGATCCGGCGGCCGGCCTGGCCGAGCGCGGACGCCTCCACCGGCTCGGCCGCGTCCAGGTGCGAGACGCCGGAGATGCGGCGCCCCCAGCGGCTGAGCCGGCTGCGCCCTTCGGCCGAGAGCAACAGGATGTAGCCGATCGCCGGTGGGATGAACAGCAGCCACGGGAGGCCGCCGTGCACGGTCGCGGCAGGCACCGTGTACATGATCAGCAACAGCAGGCCAGACCACGCGGCCTGCCGGAGTTGCACGGCGACGACGTGGATCAGCAGCCCGGTCACCGCGATCACCGTGACCGCGAACAGCGTCAGATGCGAGTCCTGCGGCAGCGGTGCGCTGAACCGGTTGATGGAGTCCATCGCATCGACCATCCGCGAGTTGAACTCCACAGCGGTCGCCCGCCACGGGATCACTCCGAACTTCATCGTCCCGTGCAGGAAGAACAGCGACAGCAGCTCCACCACCGCGACCAGCTGGACGATCGGTACGAGGAATCGCGGAGCACGCAGGTTCTGCAGCAGCACCCCGATGCCGGTGATCAGCGCACACAAGAACGCACTGATGAACAGGAAGGGCCCGGAGAAGACCGGCGTCAGCACCAACGAGCCCAGCACGGTCGCGCCCCAAGCGGCAATGGAAATCCTGGCGTGACCGGTCATCAGGCGATCCTTCCGCTGCGAAGGCCGAGGCTGGACCAAACAGTAGGTAGGTGGTCACCGCGGCGGACCCGGGCCACTCGCCAGCCGTTGCGGCGGAGCTCGTGTTCGGTGGCGTCCGTGGTCGCGGTCAGGCGGGCGGCCTTCTCGATCGCCTCGGCGCCGACCGCCCAGCTGGCGGCATCCAGCAGCAGCGCGACTCCGGTCGCCTGGCTGGTCCGCCAGCGGTTCAGCGAAATCACGTCATCAGTACTGCACGCGCCAAGGATCGCGATCACCAGGCTGGGCTCCTGTGCATGCCGATCGACAGTCAGCAGCGGGCCGAGCTCGGCGTACCGGTGTTCTTCGACCGTCGCGCACTCGGTCAGCAATTGTTGCTGCGAGAGCGGCTGATGCACCGCGGCCGACGACCGGTGGTTGATCGCCGAGAGCGTGGTCGGTCCGCCGAGCATTGTGGTCGCGTACCCGCGGCGGACCCGGTCGATGCCGATCGACGCCGCCGCGCTGACGGCCCATTCGAGGCTCGACGACGGACCGTGCCCGTGGTGCGAGATCGTCCGCGCGTCCAGGAACAATGCACACCGGCTCTGCCACGGCTGCTCCTCGCGGCGCACCATCAGCTCGCCCCGGCGCGCGGTGGACCGCCAGTGCACCCGGCGCAGGTCGTCACCGTCGCGGTACTCACGGACCGTCGCATCCTCTTCGCCGGCCGACGAGATCGCCCGCGGCCGGTTCTCACCCGAGCCGGCCCGGTCCGCGCCGAGCCGGATCTCCGGCAGCCGGTGCACCCGCGGCGTCACCAGCAGGTGGTGGCTCCGGGTGAACGTCCGGCTGGTCTCCACCAACCCGAACGGGTCGGCCACGGTCAGCATCAACGGCCCGACCTGGAACAGCCCGCGGACATCCGACTTCACCGGGTACGTGACCGTACGCCGCCAGTTCGGGCTGACGCGGTCGACGACGAACCGCGGCCGGTGACCGAGCACGTACGGAATCCGGTCCTCCAGTAAGAGCAGCCCGGCTGGCATCCGGCCTTGGTTGCTCAGTGTCAGCTCGACGTTCGCCTGGACGCCGACCGGTACCTGGTCCGGTGCCAGACTGCGCCGCACCTGAAGCCGCAGCCGGGTCCGGCCGACGACCAGCGCCGCGACCACCGGCAGCGCGGCGAGCAGGATGCCGACGCGGAGCAGGTCCTTCTGGCCGAGCAGGAGCGCGCACAACGACGCCGTGATCCCGGCCGCGACGAACGCCCGCCCTCTGGTGGTCAGTCCGCGCAGTGCCTGCCGCATGGTTCAGTCCCGACGCGAACGGGGAAGGGCCACGCTGGACACCAACCCGGAGATGATTTCGGCTGCACCGCGCCCACCGAGATGCGCCTCAGCCGCCGGAAGCACGCGGTGAGCCAGTACTGGCACCGCGAGCTCCTGAATGTCGTCCGGCAGCACGAACTCCCGTGCGTCCAGCGCTGCCGCCGCCCGCGCCGCCCGCACGAGGTGCAGCGTCGACCGCGGGCTGGCGCCGAGCCGGAGCTCCTGCGACCGCCGGGTCGCGCCGACCAGTGCGACCGCGTACTCCTTCACCGACTCGGACACGTGCACGGACTGCACTGTCTTCACCAGCCGCAGGATCTGCTGCCCGTCGGTCACCGCCTGCAGGCTCAGCAGCGGGTCGTCGGCGGCATGCCCGTCGAGCATCCGCAGCTCGGCGGCCGGCTCCGGGTAGCCCATCGAGACGCGGGCCATGAACCGGTCGCGCTGCGCCTCAGGCAGCGGGTACGTACCTTCCATCTCGATCGGGTTTTGGGTGGCGATCACCATGAACGGCGACTCGAGGTGGTACGTGGTGGTGTCGACGGTGACCTGACGCTCCTCCATCGACTCCAGCAGCGCGGCCTGGGTCTTCGGCGAGGCCCGGTTGATCTCGTCGCCGACGACGATGTTCGCGAACACCGCGCCGGGCTTGAACTCGAAGTCGCGGATCTCCTGGTTGAAGACCGACACCCCGGTGATGTCGGACGGCAGCAGGTCCGGCGTGAACTGAATCCGCCGCACGCTGCAGTCGATCGACTTCGCCAGCGCCTTGGCCAGCATCGTCTTGCCGACGCCCGGGACGTCCTCGATCAGCAGATGGCCCTCGGCCAGCAGGACCGTGATGGCCACCTCGACCACGTCGGGCTTGCCCTCGATCACCTGCTCCATGGCCCGGCGGACCCGGCCCGCCACCTCGGACAGCTCGTCGAAGTCCCCGGCTCCTGCCAGCGGCGAGCTGGTCGCGGTGGTGCTCACTCTGGGTCCTCCCCATTCGTTGACTGCCGACACATTCTCACCCGCCGCGGGGTTCTGGCCCAGCGCGGCGGAGGTTTCGTTACCTGGCATTTCGATGTTCATCGGCACACGCCCTCACGGCGGGAGTCGGAAGTCGTCCCCCCAAGCGTACGGGCGGGAAAAGCGTGCGTGCGGCGTACGACGCCACGAACACCGAACTGGTTCGGTGCATGTTCGGAACACGGCCCGGAACCCGCTGACGGTTCAGCTGACCGGTCCGCTAGCTCCCCACCCGCTCCACTTTCCTCCACCGGTTCCTCCACTTCGCTCCACTTGTCTCCTCCACTTCGCTCCACCAGGCCTCGATTACGCCTGAATTGCGCCTCCCAGGGCGTTACCACCAACCGGTTGAGCCGGCAGCGACACGCGGGCCGCAGGCGCTGGATTCAGGCGGCGCGGGGGCGGAATGGGGCGGAAGTTGGTTGACGGTGGGGCAAAGTGGAGTAAGGTGGAGCGCAGTGGAACTGAAGTGGTGGAAACACTCGCCTGAGTCGGAAGGTCCGCAACGGGGAGGTGGAGCGTGTTCCTCGGAACTCACTTCCCCAAGCTCGACGACAAGGGGCGGCTGTTCCTGCCGGCGAAGTTCCGGGACGAGCTGGCCGACGGTCTGGTGATCACACGCGGGCAGGAGCGATCGCTGTCGGTGTGGCCGGAGCGTGAGTTCGTCCAGCTGACCGAGCAGTTGAAGCAGGCTCCGATCACCAACAAGGGTGCGCGGGACTACCTACGGATGTTGTTCGCCGGTGCCTCCAACGAGATGCCGGACAAGCAGGGCCGGGTCACCATCCCACCGATGCTGCGCGATTACGCAACGCTGGATCGCGACTGTGTCGTCATCGGGGCGATGAATCGGGTGGAGATCTGGAACACGGAGAACTGGAACAGGTACTCCGCGGAGCAGGAGCAGGCGTTCGCCGACCTCTCCGAGGAAGTCCTGCCAGGCATCTTCTGAGCGCGACGAAGTTTCAGCTGAACAGTGCGAACCGCGACACACCGACCGTCCGGTGAGATCACGGGTCCGACTTCCGACCTGGAGTGTTGACGCCACTTCCCCGGCGCCAAGACCAGCAGGTACTTCCCCGGAAGGCGTACCCGCGATCTGACCGGACGGTGTTGTCTACCTCCGCACCCCGGTCAGCAGTCGACGCACCACCATCCACGCAGCAGAAGGGACCGGCACCGCGACGCCGGGCCGGAACACACAGGACCTGCGGGGGCAGGGTCGCTCCCGCGATGGCAGGGCAGTGACGGGAAGGGTCGAGATGAACGCTGCGGAGCGGCATGTGCCGGTGATGCTGGAGCGCGTGGTCGCGCTGCTGGCCCCGGCGCTGGCGCGGCCCGGCGCGGTCGTCGTCGACGCCACCCTCGGCCTCGGTGGTCACTCCGAGGCGTTCCTGCGGCAGTTCCCGGACGTACGCCTGATCGGGCTCGACCGCGATCCAGCCGCGCTGCGGCTGGCCGGCGAGCGGCTGGCTCCGTTCGCGGAGCGGATCACGCTGGTCCACGCCGTGTACGACGAGCTGCCGCGTGTCCTCGCCGAGCTGGGCGTTCCGGCGATCGACGGCATCCTGTTCGACCTCGGGGTCTCCTCGATGCAGCTGGACGAGGCGGAGCGCGGGTTCGCGTACGCGCAGGACGCGCCTTTGGACATGCGGATGGACTCCACCGGACCGGTCACGGCCGCCGACATCGTGAACACGTACAGCGCGGCCGAGCTGGCCCGGGTGCTGTTCCAGTACGGCGAGGAGAAGTTCGCCCGCCGGATCGCCGACCGGATCGTCCGGGAGCGCGAGACCGAACCCTTCACGAACAGCGCGCGGCTGTCCGAGCTGGTCCGGAACGCGATCCCGCAGGCGGCCCGCCGGACCGGGGGACACCCGGCCAAGCGCACGTTCCAGGCACTGCGGATCGAGGTGAACGGCGAGCTCGAGGTGCTGCGCCGCGCGCTGCCCGCGGCGCTCGAGGCGCTCGCGCTGCACGGCCGGATCGTGGTGATGAGCTACCAGTCGCTGGAGGACCGGATCACCAAGCAGGTGTTCGCGGCCGCCACCAAGACCGATGTACCCGATGACCTGCCGGTGATCCCGGCCGGTCACGAGCCGTACCTGAAACTGCTGACCCGGGGTGCCGAACGGCCGACCGAGGAGGAGGTTGCGGTGAACCCGCGGGCTGCCTCCGCTCGCGTGCGGGCGGCCGAGCGTGTCCGGGAGAAGGGACTGGTGGCCTGATGAGCACTGTCTTCAGCCCGCAGAAGGCGCGGGTGACACCGGTCCCCGCGAAGGCGGCGAAGAAGGCGCAACCGCGGCTGCGTGTCGTGTACGGCGCACCGTTCCGGCCGCCGCGGATGCCCTTCGTCATCTTCGTGGTGTCGTTGCTGGCGGCCGGACTGGTCGGTCTGTTGCTGCTGAACACGCAACTGCAGAGCGGGACGTTCGACATCACCAAGCTGAACAACCAGGCGAACCAGCTGAAGGACCAGCAGGAGGCGCTGGAGAAGCAGGTACGCACGCTGGAGTCGCCGCAGAACCTGTCCGACCGGGCGCTCCGGATGGGCATGGTGCCGAACCCGAACCCGGTGTTCCTGCGGCTGTCCGACGGACGCGTACTCGGGGTGCCGGCCGAGGGCAAGGCTGGTACCGGGACGGCGATGTTCGGTCCGGGTACGCCGACCGGAACCGCCACCACGAAGCCACCCGCCGTGGTCAAGCCACCTGTCGCGGTGAAGCCGCCGGCCAGCACCGGAGTCACACCACCAGCAGGCACTACCAAGCCGCCGGTGGGTGCTACCAAGCCGCCGGCCGGTACCGCAGGAACCACTGGGACCACCAAGCCGCCGACCGGTACCACCAAGCCACCGGCGGCCACGACGAAGCCACCCGCCACGACCACACGGGGATGATCGGATGACGGACCGACGGGGAAACGAGCCGCCACGCAAACGTGGTACCGCACCGGACCGGGGCAACCCGCCACGCAAGGCTCAGCCCCGTCGTCCATCCGCTACAGACAGTCCCCGCACCAACCCCACCCGCAACCGCCGCCCACCAGAAGAAGCCACCCCCCGCCGCCCAGCTGCAGATGGCGTACGGCGCCGGCGCCCAGCTCCTGAAGGTACTGGTCGCCCGGCACCTCGGAAGACCGCGGCGAAGCGTCCTGCCCGGCCTACCGAAGGCAGCGCACGCAAGCAGGCTCCAAGCAACAGAACAGCCAGGCCGGTGAAGAAGGCTGCGGCCAAGCGGCCGGTGGGGAAGCGGCCGGCGGCTCGGCCTAAGAAGAAGGTGCGGAAGCCGCCGCGGATGTTGCGGCTGGGGCGGCCGATGGTGCGGTTGCGGGTGACGCTGGGAGTGATGGCGTTCGTCCTGTCACTGTTCGCGGGCCGGCTCGTACTGCTCCAGGGTGTCGACCCGGACAGCTACGCGCAGGCGGCGACCCGGGAGAACGCGCGGACGTTCATCCTGCCCGCCTCCCGCGGCAGCATCGAGGACCGGAACGGTGTCGAGCTGGCGGTCACCGAGGACGCGGTCGCGATCACCGCGGACCCGAGCCAGACCAAGCCGGTGGCCCAGCAACTCGCCGCGATCCTCGCGCCGAAGCTGACCGGCACCACCTCGGACAAGCTGATCGCCGCGCTGACCGGCAAGGGCCGCTTCACGTACATCGCCCGCCAGGTCACCCCGCCGGTGTGGAGCCAGATCCAGGCCGAGATCAAGGCCCAGAACGCGATCATCAGCAAGGCGAACAAGGGCAAGCCGCAGGAGCAGCAGGCACCGCTGCTGGTCGGCCTGTACACCGAGCAGGACCCGGTCCGCAGCCACCCGAACGGCAGCATCGCCGCGTCCCTGGTCGGCGTCACCGGTCACGACGGCAAGGGCCAGTCCGGGCTCGAGTACAGCCTGAACGACAAACTGTCCGGCCAGGACGGCAAGGCGATGTACGAGGTCGACGCCAACGGCAACAAGATCCCGAACGCGAACCACACCGTGCAGGACCCGAAGCCCGGTGTCGGCGTCCAGCTGACTCTGGACACCGACCTGCAGTACTTCGCCGAGCAGCGCATCCGGCAGGCCGTCGAGCAGTACAAGGCCAGCTCGGGCACCGTGGTCGTGATGGATGTGAAGTCCGGCCAGCTGATGGCGGTCGCGAACTACCCGTCGTTCGACCCGAACAAGAAGAAGTACACCGCGGCGGACCTATCCAACCCGGCACTGGAGCGCAGCTACGAACCGGGCAGTGTGCAGAAGGTGGTCACGATGGCGGCGCTGGCCGACGCCGGGAAGATCAACCTGAACACGAAGCTGAAGGTGCCGGGGAGCATCGACGTCCAGCGCCGGATCATCAAGGACCACTGGAACCACGGCGAGATGAACCTGACCATCTCCGGCGTGATCGCGAAGTCCTCGAACGTCGGCACGATCATCGCCGCGCAGCAGATGCCGATCGCGCAGTTCGTGAAGTACCTGCACGACTTCGGGTTCGGCGAGCCGACCGGGCTGAACTTCCCGGGCGAGACGAAGGGCCTGCTGACCCCGGGTGACGAGTGGCCCGAGCTGACCCGGTCGAACGTCGCGTTCGGCCAGGGCCTGTCGGTGAACGCGATCCAGGAGACCGCCGCGGTGAACGCGGTCGCGAACGGCGGTGTGTACGTGCCGCCGCAACTGGTCCGCAGCTACGTCGATGCCGACGGCACGGTGGTACCGAATCAGGCCGGCGCCCCGCGCCGCGTGGTCAGCGAGAAGGCGGCCAAGGAAGTCACCACGATGATGGAGGCGGTGACCGCGAAGAAGGGCACCGCGCCCCAGGCCGCGATCGACGGCTACCTGGTGGCCGGCAAGACCGGTACCGCGCAGCAGGTCGACCCGAAGACCGGCAAGTACGGCAAGTGGGCGACTTCTTTCGCCGGATTCGCCCCGGCAGACAACCCACGGTTCGTGACGTACGTCGTACTGCACGACCCGAGCGACGGCGTTCGGGGTGGTGGCCTGCAAGGAGGACCGGTGTTCCGCGATGTGATGAGCTACGCACTGCAGAAGTACGTGGTGCCGCCGACGGGTGCGCAGCAGCCGAACATCCCGCTGACCTGGTGAAGTCCGGCTTCGTGACGCAGGGTCAGGTAGGAGTCACAGGGCCGGTGGCGGTAGCCTCAGGGCCCGTGTCCACCCCTACCGCCGCCGGCGGCGCGGTCGCAGCGATCCGGCCCCGGCACGTCGTGCCGGTCGGCCTCGCCGACCTCGCGACCGTCGCCCACGCCCACTCACCGGCTGGACCGTCCGGACCGGCAGTACCGTCAGGGTCGCCGGTGACCGTGACCGGCGTCTCCCTAGACTCGCGCTCTGTTCTCCCCGGTGACTTGTACGCCGCCCTTCCCGGTGCGGTCACGCACGGTGCGGAGTTCGTCGCGAAAGCACAGCAGGCCGGCGCGGTCGCCGTACTGACCGACCCGACCGGTGCGGAGCGTGCCGCCGCGAGCGGACTTCCGGTGCTGGTGGTCGACAAGCCGCGCGACGTACTCGGCGCGGTCGCATCCCGGATCTACGGCGAGCCCACCAGCGAGCTGCGGCTGATCGGCATCACCGGTACGAACGGCAA
Organism: Kribbella hippodromi; assembly: GCF_039531045.1. Taxonomy (NCBI): domain Bacteria; kingdom Bacillati; phylum Actinomycetota; class Actinomycetes; order Propionibacteriales; family Kribbellaceae; genus Kribbella; species Kribbella hippodromi. The sequence goes on from NZ_BAAAPH010000002.1 coordinate 171,323, forward strand.
GACCACCACCAGCTTCCTGCTCGACTCCGTACTCCGGCAGCTCGGCCCCACCGCATTGATCGGCACAATCCAAACGCGGATCGGCGACGAGGTGGTCCCGAGCGTACGAACGACTCCCGAAGCCACTGATCTGCAAGCCTTGTTCGCGGTGATGCGTGAGCGGGCGGTGCCGTGGTGCTCGATGGAGGTGTCCAGCCACGCGCTGGCGCTGGGGCGCGTCGACGGCGCGCGCTTCGCGGTCGCGGGATTCCTCAACCTTTCGCAGGATCACCTCGACTTCCACAAGACGTTCGAGGACTACTTCCAGGCGAAGGCGTCATTGTTCACTCCGGAGCGCTGTGATGTCGCCGTGGTGACGATCGACGACGCGTACGGGCGCCGGCTGGCCGAGCAGACCGTCGTACCGCTGGTCACCGTGTCCACCACCGGCGACGCCGACTGGACCGTCGCGAACAAGCACCGCTCCGAGCACGGCACCACAGTCGTTGACATTGAAGGGCCGGGGGAGACGCTGACCGTGGAGATCGGGCTGCCGGGGGACTTCAATGTCGCCAACGCGCTGCTCGCCACGGCGATGCTGCGCCAGCTGGACGTACCCGCCGAGGCGATCGCGGCCGGATTGCGCACGGCGACCGTGCCCGGCCGGATGGAACCGTTCACGCGCGACGACGGACTGACCGTGATCGTCGACTACGCGCACACGCCGGACGCGGTCGCGCTGGCGCTGACGGCCGCCCGGACCGCGACCAAGGGCCGGCTGTTCGCCGTCGTCGGCTGCGGTGGTGACCGGGATCCGTGGAAGCGGCCGGCGATGGGCGCCGAGGCGGCCCGCGCCGCCGATGTCGTGATCGTCACCGACGACAACCCGCGCAGCGAGGACCCGGCCGCGATCCGGGCCGCCGCGCTGGCTGGCGCCCGCGAGGCGGTGCCCGGCGCGGACCTGCAGGAAATCGGCGACCGGCGGCAGGCGATCGCGGCCGCGATCCGGCTCGCCGGGCCGGGCGACACCGTTGTCGTCCTCGGCAAAGGACATGAAACAGGCCAGGACGTCGGCGGTGTGATCCACCCGTTCGACGACCGCGAAACCGTGCGTGAGCTGCTGGAGGCAAACCGGTGATCCCTGTCAGTTGCGGAGAGATCGCCGAGGTCGTCGGCGGCGAGCTGGTGGGCGCCGAGCCCACGGCCGTCGTCGACGGCGCGGTAGTCATCGACTCGCGGAAGGCCGGACCGGGCGGGTTGTTCGTCGCCCTGCCCGGCGAGCGCGTCGACGGGCACGACTTCGTCGCCGCGGCGACCACGGCCGGCGTCACGGTCTCGCTCACCACCCGCCCGGTCGACGGCAGCCCGTGCATCGTCGTCGGCGACGCCCAGCGCGCGCTCGGCGATCTGGCCCGGTACGTGGTGGCCAAGCTGCCCGAGCTGACGGTGATCGCGCTGACCGGGTCATCCGGCAAAACCAGTACGAAGGACCTGATCGCCCAGGTGATCCGCCCGTACGGCGAGACCGTGTCGCCGGAAGGCTCGTTCAACAACGAGATCGGGCATCCGCTGACCGCGCTGCAGGCGACCGGGTCGACGAAGTACCTGATCGCGGAGATGGGCGTACGCAGCCTCGGCGACATCACCTACCTGGCCGGAATCACGCCGCCGGGGATCGGGCTGGTGCTGAACGTCGGTACTTCGCACATCGGGAAGCTGGGTAGTCAGGACAACATCGCGCTGGCCAAGGGTGAGCTGATCGAGGCCGTGAAGGCCGGCGGTACGGCGATCCTGAACGCCGACGACGACCGGGTCGCCGGGATGCGGAGCCGGACGCGGGAGAAGGTGCTGACCTTCGGCGAAGCGGCTGAGGCCGACGTCCGCGCCTCGGAGATCAAGATCGACGGCGAAGGCCGGCCGACATTCACCCTGCACCACGGAACGTTCAGTGCGTCGGTCTCGCTGCGGTTCATCGGTGAGCACTACGTTTCGAACGCGCTGGCCGCCGCTGCGGTCGGGTCCGCGCTCGGGCTGACCCCGGAGCAGATCACGGCCGGCCTGAACGCCGCGACCCCGATCTCGGCGGCCCGGATGGAGCTGACCGAGCGGCCGGACGGCGTCACGATCATCAACGACGCGTTCAACGCGAACCCCGAGTCGACCCGCGCCGCGCTCAAGTCGCTGGCCGCGATCGGCCGGTCCCGCGGCGCCCGGACCTGGGCGGTGCTCGGCGAGATGCTCGAGCTCGGCGACACCTCGATGGCCGAACACGACGCGATCGGCCGGCTGGTCGTCCGGCTGGACGTGAACCGGCTGGTCGTGGTCGGCGCCGGCGCGAAACCGATCCATCTCGGTGCTTCACTGGAAGGATCGTGGGGCAACGAGTCCGCGTACGTCGAGACCATCCCGGACGCGCTCGCGCTGCTCCGGTCCGAGCTGCGCGCCGGTGACGTCGTCCTGGTGAAGTCGTCCAAGGCGGCGAAACTGCGCAGCCTCGCCGACGCCCTGCTGGAGGACGTGCAGTGATCTCGATCCTGTTCGGCGGCGCCGTCTCGATGGTGCTGACCCTGATCGGCACCCGCTGGGCGATCAAGTGGCTGGCCAGCCGCGGGTACGGCCAGGAGATCCGCGACGACGGACTGCAGTCGCACCAGATCAAACGCGGTACGCCGACGATGGGCGGCACCGTGTTCATCATCGCGACCATCGTCGGGTACTTCAGCGCGAAGCTGTTCGCGATGCTCACCACCGGCGCCGGCAGCGGACCGAGCGCGTCCGCGATCCTGGTGCTGTTCCTGTTCGCCGGGATGGGCGCGGTCGGCTTCCTGGACGACTTCATCAAGATCTTCCGGCAGCGCAGCCTGGGCCTGCGCAGCAAGGCGAAACTGGCCGGCCAGACGATGGTCGCGGTGGTGTTCGCGGTGCTCGCGCTGCAGTTCCCGGACGACCGCGGGCAGCGGCCGGCGTCGCCGTTCATCTCATTCATCCGCGACATCGGCTGGCTGGAGCTGCCGCTGATCATCGTCGTGATCTGGATTCTGCTGCTGATCGCCGGCATGTCCAACGGCGTCAACCTGGTCGACGGTCTGGACGGTCTGGCCACCGGCGCGTCGATGATGGTGTTCGGCGCGTACACGCTGATCTGCATCTGGCAGTTCAACCAGAGCTGCGCGACCGAGCGGGGCGTCGGCGCCAAGTGCTACGAAGTACGCGATCCACGTGATCTCGCGGTCGTCGCGGCCTGTCTGACCGGCGCACTGTTCGGCTTCCTCTGGTGGAACGCGTCGCCGGCCAAGATCTTCATGGGTGACACCGGTTCGCTGTCGCTCGGTGGCGCGCTGGCCGGGATGGCGGTGATGACCCGGACCGAGCTGCTGGTGCTGGTGCTGGGCGGGCTGTTCGTCATCGTCACCGCGTCCGTGATCCTGCAGGTCGGCTACTTCAAGATCACCAAACGTACGGCCGGCGTCGGGAAACGGCTGTTCCGGATGGCACCACTGCAGCACCACTTCGAGATGCTCGGCTGGGAACAGGTGAACGTGGTGATCCGGTTCTGGATCATCCAGGGGCTGTGCGTGGTGATCGGCCTCGGCATCTTCTACGCGGAATGGGTCACAGGATGAGCTTGGAGTCACGGACCGCCGACGGCTGGGCGACCACCCAGTTCGTGGTGCTCGGGTTCGGTACGGCCGGGTACGCGTGCGCCGACTCGCTGATCCAGGCCGGGGCGGAGCATCTCGTCGTACTGGACGACCGGGACACCGAGGCGCTGCGGGAGAAGGCGCAGATCCTGGAGACGCTCGGCGCGACCATCACGCTCGGTCCCGGCAGTACGGCCGAGCTGCCGAAGGAGGTCGACGTCGTCGTCACCTCACCCGGCGTACCACCGCACGCGCCCTTGCTGGCACAGGCGGCCGAGCGGGACGTACCCATCTGGAGCGAGATCGAGCTCGCCTGGCGGCTGCGCGACCCGGCGACCGCGGCGCCCTGGCTGTGCATCACCGGAACCAACGGCAAGACCACGACGGTGCAGATGCTGACCGCGATCCTGCAGGCGGCCGGCCACCGGGCCGTTGCCGCGGGCAACGTGGGGCTGCCGTTGCTGGAAGCGGTGATGGACCCGGAGCCGTACGACGTGATCGCGGTCGAGCTGTCCAGTTACCAGCTGCATTTCACGCATTCGATGTCGGCGCATTCGGCCGCCGTACTGAACCTCGCTCCGGATCATGTCGACTGGCACGGTTCGATGGAGGCGTACGCGCTGGACAAGGGCCGGATCTACGCGAACTGCCAGGTCGCGTGCGTGTACAACGTCGCCGATCCGGCCACCGAGCAACTGGTCGCGGACGCGGACGTGGTGGAGGGCTGCCGGGCGATCGGCTTCACGCTGGGTACGCCCGGACTGTCGATGGTCGGGCTGGTCGACGATCTGCTCGTCGACCGTGCGTTCATCGAGCAGCGCGCGACTTCGGCGCAGGAGCTGGCCAGTCTCGCCGACATCACCCCGGCCGCACCTCACAACGTCGCGAACGCACTCGCCGCCGCGGCGCTGGCGCGGTCGTTCGGCGTGCCCGCGACCGCGGTCCGCGACGGCCTGCGTGGGTTCCGGCCGGACAAGCACCGGATCGCGCACGTCGCGGACGTTGCCGGGGTCAACTATGTCGACGACTCGAAGGCGACCAACCCGCATGCGGCGCAGGCGTCACTGCTGGCGTACGAGCACGTGGTCTGGATCGCCGGCGGCCAGGCCAAGGGCGCGACCTTCGACGAGCTGGTGATCGCCGCCCGCGAACGGTTGCGCGCGGTCGTGCTGCTCGGTCAGGACAAACAGGTGATCATCGAAGCCCTCGAGCGACACGCACCGGATGTCCCGAGGATCGTGGTTGACGCGACGGACACTGGAGCCATGCGGATCGTGGTGGGGGAGGCGGCGAAGCTCGCACAGGTGGGTGACACCGTGCTGCTCGCGCCCGGCTGCGCGTCCTGGGACATGTTCGCCAACTACGGAGCCCGCGGCGACGCCTTCGCCGAAGCAGTTCGCTCCCTGGCCGAATGAGCCGGGGGTGATCGGGTGACGTCGGTCCCAGATCAGCCGGCCCGGCGGAAGGCCGGCGAACGTGCCTGGGTGGCAGCGATCCGCGATGTCCTGGACCGGCCGCTGACGTCGTACCACATCGTCCTCGGCGCGACCGGGCTGCTGCTCGTCCTCGGGCTGATGATGGTGCTGTCGGCGTCCAGCGTGCTCGCGCTCCGGACGACCGGGAACAGCTACACGATCTTCGTCCGGCAGTCGATCTGGGTCGCGGTCGGTCTCCCGATGGCGTACGTCGCCTCCCGGATGACCCCACGGCATTTCCGGATGCTGGCGTACGTCGCGCTCCTCGGCTCGATGTTCCTGCTGGTGCTCACGTACATCCCGGGCCTCGGCGTCGGCGTGAACGGCAACACGAACTGGCTGAACCTGGGCGGACCGCTGCAGATCCAGCCCAGTGAGTTCGCCAAGCTGGCGATGGTGCTGTGGTGCGCCGATCTGTACGCCCGCAAGGAGAAGCTGCTGACGCAGTGGAAGCACCTGCTGGTCCCGATGGTGCCGGTGTGCGGTCTGGTGATCGCACTGGTCGTCGGCCAGCACGACCTGGGTACGGCGCTGGTGCTGATGGCCGTGATGATCGGGATGATCTGGATCGTCGGTGCGCCGACCCGGCTGTTCGTCGCGACGATCGCGGTGGTCGGCGCGGTGGCGACGTACTTCGTGAACGCGGAGAAGTACCGGATGCAGCGGGTCACCTCGTTCCTGGACCCGTTCGCGGACCCGACCTCGGTCGGCTGGCAGGCGTACCACTCGTTCTACGCGCTCTCCACCGGCGGCTGGTGGGGGGTCGGGATCGGCAACAGCCGGCAGAAGTGGGGCAACCTTCCGGAGGCGCACACCGACTTCATCTTCTCGGTGATCGGCGAGGAGCTCGGCCTGGTCGGCTCACTCACCGTGCTCGCGCTCTTCCTCGCGCTGGCCTACGCCGGGGTGCGGATCGCGACCCGGAGCACGCAGCCGTTCGTCCGGTACGCGGCGGCCGGAATCACCATCTGGCTGCTGGCCCAGACGCTGGTCAACCTCGGTGCCGTGATCGGACTGCTACCCATCGTGGGTATCCCGCTCCCACTTTTGTCGTACGGTGGTTCCGCACTGCTGCCGACGTTGATCGCGATCGGTATGTTGCTGTCCTTCGCGAAGGCCGAGCCCGGCGCGCAGGCCGCCCTGAAAGAAACCCGGCGGTCCCGCTTCGGCTGGTTGCCTTCGCGGCGTCTGTCATACAAGTGAACCCGCGGGAGCGTTGAAAGCTGTGCCCAGCATTGTTCTGGCCGGTGGCGGTAGCGCCGGTCATACTTCACCCCTGATCGCCACCGCTGACGCGCTGCGCCGGATCGACCCGACCGTGGAGATCCTCGCGCTCGGGACCGAGCGCGGCCTCGAGACCCGGGTCGTCCCGGAGGCCGGCTACCGGCTGGAGCTGATCCCGCCGGTGCCGCTGCCGCGCAAACCCACCCCCGCGCTGCTCGCCGTCCCGGGCAAGATGCTGGCCTCGGTCAGCGCCGCCCGCCGGGTCCTGGACGAGGCGAAGGCCGACGTCCTGGTCGGCTTCGGCGGATACGTGTCCACCCCGGCGTATGTCGCGGCCTGGCGGCGGAAGACCCCGATCGTCGTCCACGAGGGCAACGCGGTGCCAGGGATCGCGAACAAGTTCGCCGCCCGGTACTGCACGCAGCACGTGAAAACTTCCTTCCCCGGGTCCGACCTGCCGCACGCCGAGTACGTCGGGTTGCCGATCCGGCAGGCCATCTCGACGCTCGACCGGGCTGCGCACCGGGCCGAGGCACGCGCGTTCTTCGGCCTGGACCCGGACGCCCCGACGCTGTTCGTCACCGGTGGTTCGCAGGGCGCGCAGCGGATCAACGACGCGATCTCGGGTGCCGCCGCGGACCTGCAGGCGGCCGGTATCCAGGTGCTGCACGCGATCGGCCCGAAGAACTCCCTCGAAGTACCGCAGACCGGCCGGTACCCGTACCAGGTGCTGAACTACATCGACCGGATGGACCTCGCGTACGCCGCAGCCGACCTGGTGGTCTGCCGTTCCGGCGCGAACACCGTCACCGAGGTGTCCGGCGTCGGGCTGCCCGCGATCTACGTCCCGCTGCCGATCGGTAACGGTGAGCAGCGGCTGAACGCCAAGCCGGTGATCGACGCCGGCGGCGGCCTGCTGATCGACAACGCCGACCTGACCGTCGACTGGGTCCGCGGAGCAGTGCCCCAACTTCTGCACGACCGGGAGCGTCTGACAGCTATGTCCACCGCTGCCACCGGCGTGATCCGTACGGATGCCGACGACCGATTGGCGCGGATCATCCTCGATGTGGTGAGGTCTGCGTCGTGATCGTCACCGCTCCTGACACGCTGTTACCGGCCGAAAAGCTGGGTCGCGTGCACTTCGTAGGTATCGGCGGCGCCGGCATGTCCGGCATCGCCCGGATCATGGCCGCCCGCGGGATCGAGGTGTCCGGCTCGGACGCCAAGGACGGCAAGGTGCTGGCCGCGCTCCGCGCGCTCGGTGCGACCTGCTGGGTCGGCCATGCCGCCGAGCACGTCGAGGCCGTCGACACCGTGGTGGTGTCGACCGCGATCCGCGAGACCAACCCCGAGGTGGTCGCCGCCCGCGCGGCCGGAATCCCGATCCTGCCCCGGGCCGCCGCGCTCGCCTCGGTGATGGTCGGCCGGCGGACGCTCGCCGTCGCCGGAACGCACGGCAAGACCACCACCACGTCGATGCTGACGGTCGCGCTGCAGCACTGCGGCGCCGACCCGTCGTACGCGATCGGTGGCAACCTGAACGAATCCGGATCGAACGCGCACGACGGCAGCGGCGATCTGTTCGTCGCCGAGGCGGACGAGTCGGACCGGTCCTTCCTGACGTACACGCCCGAGGTGTCGATCGTCACGTCGGTCGAGCCGGACCACCTGGACAACTACGGTGACGAAGCCAGCTACCGGAAGGCGTTCGAGGAATTCTGCGGACGCGTACTGGCCGACGGCTTCATGGTCATTTGTGGCGACGACGCGGGCGCTCGGCAGCTGACCGCGTACGCACGCGAGCAGGGCATCGATGTTCGTACGTACGGCGAATCCGATGATGTCGATTTGCGCGTGACCGAGTTGACCGCTGACGGTGCGACACAGTCGTTCGTGCCGGTGTATCGCGGGCGGAAGCTGCCGGTCGTACACCTGCAGCAGGCGGGGAAGCACAATGCGCTGAACGCGTCGGCAGCACTCACGGTCGGGCTCGGTCTCGGGTTCTCCGCGGCTGATCTCGCCGAGGGGCTGGCCGCGTTTACCGGTACCGGTCGGCGGTTCGAGTTCAAGGGGCTCGAGGACGGCGTGCGGGTGTTCGACTCGTACGCGCATCACCCGACCGAGCTGGCCGTCGATCTGACCGCGGCGCGGACGGTGGCGGGGGAGGGACGCGTGATCGCGTGCTTCCAGCCGCACTTGTTCAGCCGGACGCGGATCTTCGCGGCCGAGTTCTCCGAGGCGCTCGCGCTGGCCGACGAGGTCGTGGTGATGGATGTCTTCGCCGCGCGGGAGGACCCGGAGCCCGGTATCACCGGTGCGTTGATCGCGAACCACGTGCCGCTGAAGCCCGAGCAGGTGCGGTTCGAGCCGTCCTGGTCCGCCGTACCGAAGCTGGTTGCGGGGCTGGCCGAGCCGGGCGACCTGGTGGTGACCCTCGGCGCGGGCGACGTGACCCTGATCGGCCCGGAAGTAGTCGCTTTCCTGGCCGAACGCGCCGCCACCCGCGAGCCTTCGCCGGAGCCGCTCACACCTGTGGTGGAGTAATTGGGTGGGGTTCGTTGAATGACCCAGAGCGTGGATCTGGCTCGGGCACAGCAGAAGTTCGCGCGCCGGCAACGGCTGGTGCGGTGGCGGAGCTGGCTGCCGTGGGCGATCGGCGGCGGGATCGTCGTGCTGGCCGGGCTGATCGTCTGGCTGTTCTACTTCTCCTCGGCCTTCGCGGTCAGCGGCGTCCGGGTCAGCGGCGCGGACACGGTGCCGGTGGCAACGATCGAGCAGACGGCGGCGGCACCCATCGGTACGCCGCTGGCGAAGGTCGACCTGCGCGCGATCGCGGACCGGGTGCGGACCATCCCGGCGGTCGCCGATGTTCAGGTGACTCGCTCGTGGCCGCGGAAGATCGTGATCGTCGTCACCGAACGGGTTGCGGTGGTCGTGGTCACGGACGGTTCGCGGTACGAGCTGGTGGACGCGACGGGTACTTCGTACCGCACCGTCCCGGACCGTCCGGCCGGGCTGCCGGAGGCGAAGGTGACCGGGGTCCGGCGCGATGTCACGATCCATTCGGTGGTGACGGTTTCGGCCGCGCTGCCGGAGACGCTGCGGTCCCAGGTGGGCTCGATCACGGCGACTTCGCCGGACTCGATCACCCTCAACCTGAGCTCCGGGGTGAAGGTGGTCTGGGGCAGCGCCGATGACAGTCCGCAGAAGGCGGGCGTACTCAGCGTGCTGATGAAACGGCAGGCGAAGGTGTACGACGTCTCGGCGCCCGATCTCCCTGTCACCAAAGGCGAAAAGCGATGATCGATCACATCCCGGACTGTGCGGCGAGGCGCGTGGACAGCGTCGGAAAGCGTCCCGTACCGTGCGTCGTAATCTAAAGTTGACATAAGTCTAAGCATCCACTTGAGGTTCAGTCTTTTCGCTGGACAACGGGAAACGAACGAGGCGAGAGGCGCGGACGTGGCGGCACCGCAGAACTACCTGGCACTCATCAAGGTCGTCGGCATCGGCGGAGGCGGCGTGAACGCCGTCAACCGGATGATCGAGCACGGTCTGAAGGGCGTTGAGTTCATCGCCATCAACACCGACGCGCAGGCGTTGCTGATGAGCGACGCGGACGTGAAGCTCGACATCGGCCGCGAGGAGACCCGCGGCCTGGGCGCCGGCGCGAACCCGGCGATCGGGCAGAAGGCCGCCGAGGACCACGCGGAGGAGATCGAGGAGGCGCTGAAGGGCGCCGACATGGTCTTCGTCACCGCCGGCGAGGGCGGCGGCACCGGCACCGGCGGCGCGCCCGTGGTGGCCCGGATCGCCCGCTCGCTCGGCGCGCTGACCATTGGTGTGGTGACCCGGCCGTTCTCGTTCGAGGGCAAGCGCCGCGCCACCCAGGCCGAGGACGGCATCGCCACCCTCCGCGAGGAGGTGGACACGCTGATCGTCATCCCGAACGACCGGCTGCTGACCATCTCCGACCGCGCCGTGTCGGTGCTGGACGCGTTCAAGCAGGCCGACCAGGTGCTGCTGCAGGGTGTTTCCGGTATCACCGACCTGATCACCACGCCCGGCCTGATCAACGTGGACTTCGCCGACGTGAAGGCAGTGATGTCGAACGCCGGCTCGGCGCTGATGGGCATCGGCTCGTCCCGGGGCGAGGACCGCGCGGTCGCGGCCGCCGAGGCGGCCATCTCGTCTCCGTTGCTGGAGGCAAGTATCGAGGGCGCGCACGGCGTGCTGCTGTCGATCGCCGGCGGGTCCGACCTGGGCCTGTTCGAGATCAACGAGGCGGCCCAGCTGGTGTCGGAGTCCGCGCACTCGGATGCGAACATCATCTTCGGCGCGGTGATCGACGACGCGCTCGGGGACGAGGTCCGGGTGACGGTGATCGCGGCCGGCTTCGACGGCGGGATGCCGAAGCGCCGCGAACAGGCGATGAACCAGGCCCGCCCGCAGTCGTCCCGGCCGGCCACGCAGAACTACTCGTCGCCGATGTCCGGTGGCTCGACGCCGCAGTTCGGCCAGCAGTCAGGTCAGCCTGGCGCGGGGCAGCCCGCCCAGGGTCAGCCGGCGCCCGACCACTCCGCACCGGGTCAGTCGGCTCCAGGTCAGTCGGCTCCGGGCCAGTCCGCACCAGGTCAGTCCGCGCCGGGCCAGTCTCACGGTCAGCCCGTCCAGGGCCAGCAGGGTCAGGTGCCGGGGCAGTCTGTTCAGGGACAGCCGGTGCAGGGCGGTCAGCCGCACGCCGTACCGAACCAGCAGGCTCCGGGTCAGGCTGGTCAGCCGCACGCGGTGCCAGGTCAGCCGACTCAGCCGCCGGCTGGTACGCCGACCGACGACACGGTTCCGGTTCCGGCGCCGACCGAGCCCCGCGCCGGTACGACGAACTCCGCCCGCCCGCAGGCCGGCGACGGCGTCCGCACGGTGCAGTCCGGTCAGCAGTCGGCCCAGCCTGCCCCGCACACGCCCGCGTCCCCGACCTCGCCGTCGACCCAGCACTCCTGGCCGACCCACGGTCCGAGCAACGCCGGTGGCCAGCCCACCCAGCAGCCCACCACCCCGAACCGCCCCCGCAAGCAGGAGCCCGAGGAAGACCTCGACATCCCCGACTTCCTCAAGTAACCCCGCACCCCGGCGCGCGCGGTGCTGGGTGCGGCGGTCGCGGCTGGGTAACCTTCAGGCGTGTTTGCGTATGACGAGGTACTGGGTGGGGCCCGGCTTGCGTTCAGTGATCGGTACGGAGGGGCCAGCAAACCGCCGTACGGTGAGTTCAACCTCGGCACCGCGGCCGGCCCGGACGCCGACGGTGTGCGCGCGAACTTCCAGCAGGTCGCGACCGAGTTCGGTGTACCCGCCGGGCACGTGGTCGTCGTCCACCAGGTGCACGGCCGCGACGTTCAGGTCGTCCGCCCGGATGACCAGCTGCCGCTGAGCGAGTACCCGAAGGCCGACGCGCTGGTCACCGATCGGAGCGATGTCGTACTCGCGGTGCGCGCCGCGGACTGTTTGCCCGTACTGCTCGTCGGTGATGGGGTGATCGGCGCCGCGCACTCCGGTCGCAAGGGGATGTACGTCGGCATCGTCCCGGCGACCGTCGACGCGATGCGGAAGCTCGGTGCGTCCCGGATCACCGCGGTCCTAGGCCCGTACGCGTGTGGGAAATGTTACGAGGTGCCGGCCGAAATGCGCGCCGAGGTCACCGCGCAAGTGCCGGCGTCGTACTCCGAAACGAGCTGGGGCACACCCGCGATCGATGTCGCGGCCGGTGTACGAGCGCAGCTGGCCGACCTGGACGTCGAGGTGATCGACGCCACCGCATGCACGATCGAGTCCGGGAGCCTGTACTCCTATCGCCGCGAAGGTCCCGAAAGCGGCCGGATGGCCGGACTGATCAAGCTGGCTGCCCGATGACCGCGCGGACCGATGAGCTGCGGTCGAATCTGCAGCAGGTACAGGAGCGGATCGAGAAGGCCTGTCAGGCGGCCGGCCGGTCCCGGGACGAGGTCACCCTCGTCGCGATCACCAAAACCTTCCCAGTCAGCGATGTACGGGCGCTGGCGGCCCTTGGGATCGGCGACGCCGGCGAGAACCGCGAACAGGAACTCAAGGAGAAGGCCCCGGACTGCCCCGACCTGACGTGGCACTTCGTCGGCCAGTTGCAGTCGAAGAAGGCGCGCTCGGTCGTGAGATATGCCTCGGTGGTGCACTCGGTCGACCGGCTGTCCTTGGTCACCGCGCTGTCGAAGGCCGCCGTGGCCGAGGAGAAGTCGGTGCGGTGCCTGATCCAGGTGAGCCTCGCCGCGTACGGGCCGGCTGATGCGGCGACCGGCGCGAGCCGCGGCGGGGTCGAACCGTCCGCGGTCCCCGAGCTGGCGGCCGAGATCGCGGCCGCGGACGGGCTCGAGCTCGGCGGAGTGATGGCGGTCGCGCCGCTGGGATCGGAGCCGGCCGAAGCGTTCGCCGGACTGCGCGAAGTAGCGTCCCGGCTACGCTCCGAACACCCTGGCGCCGGCTGGATCTCGGCCGGGATGACCGGTGATCTGGAGGCGGCGATCAGCCAGGGTGCGACACACGTTCGGCTCGGGCGCGCATTACTCGGTACGCGCCCCCCGCTGCGTTAGTGTCGACATCGAGCGGGTTTTCGCTACCTGTTCAACTGTTGTCGTCGAGCTCGGATCGAGGTGCTGAGGGGCCATGAGCGGCGCACTGCGCAAGATGGGTGTGTACCTCGGCTTGGTCGAGGACGGGGAGCGCTACAACGCGCGGTACGACGACGAGTACGACGACTACGACGAGTACGAGGACGAAGCCGTCGACGGGGACTCCCAGACCGAGCCGGTACCCGCCGGCCGGGAGAGCCGTGAGTCCCGCGAGCCACGCGAACACCGCGAGGAGCGTCCGGAGCCGAGCGGTGCAACGGTGAGCAAGTTCCCAGACCGGCGCGGAGTCGCGCCGTCCCCGGAGGTTACCGAGTTGGCCCGCATCACCACCGTGCATCCGCGCAGCTACAACGAGGCGCGCGTGATCGGTGAGCACTTCCGCGACGGCACGCCCGTCATCATGAACCTGACCGAGATGGACCACGCCGACGCCAAGCGGCTGGTGGACTTCGCGGCCGGCCTGATCTTCTGCTGCCGCGGCTCGATCGAGCGGATCACCACCAAGGTGTTCCTGGTCTGCCCGCCGAACGTGACGGTGGCCGCCGAGGAGAAGGAAAAGATCGCTGCCGACGGGTTCTACAACCAGAGTTGAGGACAGCCGTTTCCGGCGTCTTCTACACTGCTTGTCGACATGGTTGCTCTAGCGCTCGTCCTCAGTGTTCTCAGCTGGGTGCTGCTCGCCTTCTTCCTGATTCTGGTGGCGAGGTTCGTACTCAGCCTGATCGTCATGTTCGCGCCCCAGTGGCACCCGAAAGGCCCGGTGCTGCTGTTCTTCGAGCTGGTCTACTCGGTCACCGATCCGTTCCTGAAACCGCTCCGGCGGATCCTGCCCCCGATCGGGGCCGGCGGTGTCCGGATCGACCTGTCCATGCTGATGCTCTTCGTCATCATCTCGGTGGCGATGTCCATCAACTCGACGGCCTTGCGCTCGTTGTGAGGGTGAGGACGGCACGGACTGGGTAGGTAGAGTCGAGGGAATTCGGGGGTCCGCGACGATCGGGCCGGACCGGCCCGGCGACCGTTGTCGGCCGCCCCGATTCCGTCATAAGACAACGAAGCGATAACGTGATCTACTGAGTCGCCAAGGCGAGGGCCACGGGGACTCCGCCAAGACACAGACAAACGAGGTGAAAGATGCCGCTGACGCCGGATGACGTCCGCTCGAAGCAGTTCACGCCCGTCCGACTACGGGAGGGCTACGACGTCACAGAGGTCGACTCCTTCCTCGACGAGGTGGAAGCCGAGCTCGAGCGCCTCCTCGCCGAGAACGAAGAGCTGCGGGCCAAGCTCGCGGCGGCTCAGCGCGCGGGTGCCGAGCAGCAGCAGCGACCGGTCGACCAGACCGCCGCGCTGCCGCCGGTCGTGCAGCAGCCGAAGCCGCCGGTCGTGGTCGAGAAGGTCGAGGAGAAGCCGCCGGTAGTGGCAGCCGCTCCCGGCGCGGCCGCGGCGGCCGGCACGGTCGGTGACGCGTCCAGCTCCGCGGTGCGACTGCTCGAGATGGCGACCAAGCACTCCGACGACCTGGTCCAGGAGGCGAAGGACACCGCCGACAAGATCATCGGCGAGGCCCGCGCCAAGGCCGAGCGGCTGGAGAACGAGGCGCGCGGCAAGGCCGACCGGATGACCGGTGAGGCCCGCGCCCGCGCCGAGAAGCTCGACGGCGAGATCGCCGAGCGGCGCGCCCAGATGCTCGGCTCCCTGGAGAAGCAGAAGGGTCAGCTCGAGCGCACCATCGACGACCTGCACGCGTACGAGCGTGAGTACCGCAGCCGCCTGAAGACGTACTTCACCGAGCAGCTGAAGGCGCTCGGCAACGGCGACGACACGCTCAGCCCGCGGAACGGCTTCCGTCCGGAAGCCCGTGCCCAGGCTCACGGCCACGGCGTCGTCTAGGGGTCATTGAGCAGTAGCAGCTCGCGAGGGCGGTGCTTTCCGGCGGCACCGCCCTTCGGCATGTCCGGGCACTTCTGACCGACGGTCCCACCGCGGTGACAGCCCGTCAGCACCAGCATTTCCGCCGGCCGTCCCGCCCGCCGCGCCGCGTGCAGTTGAGAGGTTCACCTCTCGGGTTGTCCCTTCACCACCCGCATGCGGGTGGTGAAGGGACAGTTTGACGGGTTAACCACTCAAATGGCGGTCGGGCCGGTCAGGCCTTGGTGAGCCAGTAGGTGAGCTGGAGGTCGGCTTCGGTGCCGGTCACCAGGTCGCCGTCGGCTGCCGGGGCCGACTGGGTCAGGGTGGTGGCCAGGACCTCGCGGGCGATCTCGTCGGCGTGCTTGCCGAGGGCATCGGTCAGCTCGGGGTCGGTCGAGGTCAGCCAGACCTGGATCCGGTCCGACACCTCGAGCCCGGCGTTCTTCCGCGCCTCCTGCAGCGTACGAACCACCTCGCGGGCCAGACCGGCCTGGCGAAGCTCCGGTGTGACTTCGAGGTCGAGGGCAACTGTTTCGCCTTGCTCGTTCACCACCGACCAGCCTTCCTTCGGCCGCTCGGACAGCAGCACCTCGGATTCGCCGACCTGAACCTCTTCGCCGTCGACCACCACGGTCGCCGTACCGGAGGCCTTCAAGGCGGCAGCGAGTACGCCGGCATCGGCCGCGGCGATCGCGGCGGCGACGACCGGAGTCTGCTTCGCGAACCGCTTGCCCAGCTCCCGGAAGTTGCCCTTCGCGGAGAACTCGACCAGATCCGCTCCCGCCGACGACAGCGGTGCGACCGCGCCGACATTCAGCTCGTCGGCGATCTCCTGCAGCAGCTCGGGGGAGAGGTCGGCGATCGCTGCCGATCCGACCAGGGCACGGGCGAGCGGCTGCCGCGTCTTCACCTTCGCCTCGGCGCGGGCCGACCGGCCGAGCTCGACGACCCGCCGGGCCATCGACATGTGCTGGGCCAGCACGTCGTCGATCAGCGTCTCGTCGTACGCCGGGAAGCTGCTCAGGTGCACCGACTCGGGCAAACCGGGCGTGACCGGGCGGAACACGTCCTGCCAGACCCGCTCGGTGACGAACGGCATCAGCGGTGCCATCACCCGGGTGAGTACGTCGAGCGTCTCGTGCAGGGTCGCCAGCGCACCGGCGTCACCGGCCCAGAACCGGCGGCGCGAGCGGCGGACGTACCAGTTCGAGAGCACGTCGACGAAGGAGTTGATCAGCAGACCGAGCCGCTGCGTGTCGTACGTCGCGTACGCCTCGTCGGTGTCCCGGACCAGCCGGTGCGTTTCGCTGACCAGCCAACGGTCCAGCACCGAACGCTCCGAAACGGCCGGGGCGTCAGCAGGAGACCAGTCGGCCAGCCGGGCGTACAGGGCGTGGAAGGCGACCGTGTTCCAGTAGGTGATGAGCACCTTCCGGACGATCTCGTTCAGTACGTTCGGGCCGATGCCGCGCGCCTTCCACGGCGACCCGGAGGCGGCCATGAACCAGCGCACCGCGTCCGCGCTGTGACTGTCCATCAGCGGGATCGGTTCCAGGATGTTGCCCAGGTGCTTGGACATCTTCCGGCCGTCCTCGGCCAGGATGTGCCCGAGGCAGACCACGTTCCGGTACGACGACTCGTCGAACACCAGGGTGCCGATCGCCATCAGCGTGTAGAACCAGCCCCGGGTCTGATCGATCGCCTCGGCGATGAAGTCCGCCGGGTACGTCTGCTCGAACTTCTCCTTCGAGCCCTCCGCCCACGGATACCCCCACTGCGCGAACGGCATCGAGCCCGAGTCGTACCAGGCGTCGATCACCTCGGGGACCCGCTTGGCGGTTTCGCCACAGGTCGGGCAGTCGAAGGTGATGTCGTCCACGTACGGCCGGTGCGGGTCGGTGGCACTCAGGTCGCGGCCGGCCAGCTCTCCCAGCTCCGCCAGTGAGCCGACGCACACCTGGTGGTCCTCGGCGCAACGCCAGATCGGCAGCGGCGTACCCCAGAAGCGTGACCGGGACACCGCCCAGTCGATGTTGTTGCGCAGCCAGTCACCGTACCGGCCCCACTTGACCGAGTCCGGGTACCAGTTGGTCTTCTCGTTCTCCCGGAGCAGGGCGTCCTTCACCTGCGTGGTGCGGATGTACCAGGACGGGAGCGCGTAGTACATGACCGGGGTGTGGCAGCGCCAGCAGTGCGGGTACGGGTGCTCGTACGGCACGTGCTTGAACAGCACGCCGCGCTCGGACAGGTCCTTGACCAGGTCCTCGTCCGCCTTCTTGAAGAACTGTCCGCCGACCAGCGGTACGTCGGCGTTGAAGTGCCCGCTCGCGTCCACCGGGTTCACCACGGGCAGGTTGTACGCACGTCCTACCGCGAGGTCGTCGGCACCGAAAGCGGGGGACTGGTGTACGAGACCGGTACCGTCCTCGGTGGTGACGTACTCCGCGAGGACGACGTAGTGCGCCGGCTCGTCGAACGGTACGAGCTCGAACGGGCGCTGGTACGTCCAGCGCTCCATGTCACGGCCGGTGTACTGCTCCGTGACGGTCCAGCCCTCACCGAGCTTCTCCAGGAGCGGCTTCGCCACGACCAGTGACTCGGTGCCATCAGTGGCGACGACGTACTCGACGTCTGGGTGCACTGCGACCGCGGTGTTGGACACCAGCGTCCAGGGCGTCGTCGTCCAGACCAGCAGCGAAGCCTTGCCGGCCAGTGGGCCGGAGGTGAGCGGGAAGCGCACGTACACCGAGGGGTCGACGACCGTCTCGTAGCCCTGGGCGAGCTCGTGGTCGGACAGGCCGGTGCCGCAGCGCGGGCAGTACGGCGTGATCCGGTAGTCCTCGACCAGGAGGCCCTTGTCGTGGATCTGCTTCAGCGACCACCAGACCGACTCGACGTACTGCGGGTCCATGGTCTTGTACGGGTGATCGAGATCGACCCAGTAGCCCATCCGGACGGTCAGTTCCTTGAAGGCGTCGACATGGCGCAGTACCGACTCGCGGCACTTGGCGTTGAACTCGGCGATGCCGTACGCCTCGATGTCGTTCTTGCCGCTGAAGCCGAGCTCCTTCTCCACCGCGACCTCGACCGGGAGACCGTGGCAGTCCCAGCCGGCCTTGCGCTCGACCCAGAAGCCCTTCATGGTCTTGTAGCGCGGGAACACGTCCTTGAAGACGCGGGCCTCGATGTGGTGCGTACCGGGCATGCCGTTCGCGGTCGGCGGGCCCTCGGAGAACGTCCACGGCTGACCGCCGGCGGACTGTTCGAGGCTCTTCGCGAACGTGTCGTGCTCGTCCCAGAGCGCGAGCACCTCGCGCTCGAGCGCGGGGAAGTCGACCTGGGCCGGGACCTGCCGCCAGGGACCCTGAGAGGGAACTGCCGAGGGAACTGCCGGGGTGTCTGCCGCCATCTTCGTGTGTCCTTCGTCGCATTGCCGCCGCTGACGAGGGACGAAGTGACCGGGCTCAGCCGGTTACCGCGCGGTACCACCCTCCTTGGTGACCCTCAGTTGTGGTCACCCACTTCCTTGATGCGACGCTGCCGGTTCTAATAGGTCCCTGACGGACTGTTCTTCCGGCGGCTCCGGGGTGATGGCCCCATCACTGCCTTGCGGTTCGCGGTTGCCAGTGTACGGCGTCGTACCGGGTGACTACGAATCGTTAATCGGTGGTGCGGCAGGAATTCGGCCAGGAGAATTCTGCTGCGGGTCCGGCCGGGCCGGTCGCGGTGGAGGGGGATGAGATGGAGATCCGGGAACGGCTCGAGCGACTATGGGCGTGACCTGGGAAGTGTTACGGACAGTGAGGTCTGCAACACGGTTGTGACGCGCCGAACATCGAGCGGACTTGAAGAACCGACTACCTTATCCCCACGGTCTGCGCGTCAGGCTGGCCCGTGACCAAAGCGTGGCCTACTGTCTTGCGACCAGTCCGCTTCAGTCTCCGACGAAGGCAGGGGGTAGCTGAGCATGGCTACATCGGCACCCAAGAAGTCCGCCCCCCAACGTTCTGCCGCGGCCAAGAAGAGTGCCGCCAAGAAGTCCGAGCCGGTCCAGCAGAAGACGACGACCCGGAAAAGCCCGGCAAAGAAGGCGCCGGCCAAGAAGACCACCGCGGTGAAGAAGTCGGCATCGACCACCGCGGCGAAACGCACAGCGGCTAAGACCCCTGCCAAGAAAGCTCCGACGAAGAGGGTGGCCATGAAGACGAACGAGAACAGGACTCCGGCGACGGCGCCGGCCAAGTCCGCCGCACACACGGCCGAGACCTTCAAGGTGAAGCCAGGTGAGGACCCGTGGACGGCGGCCGAGCTGGCCGAGCTGCGGACGGAGCTGGAGAACGAGGTCGAGCACCTCAAGCAGGAGATCAAGGACGCCGAGCAGGAGATCGCCGGCCTGTTCCGGGACGGTAGCGACGGCGCCGGGAACGACCAGGCGGACGTCGGCTCGACCACGCTGGAGCGCTACCACGAGCTGACGCTGGCCAACAACGCCCGGGACATGCTGAACCAGATCGAGTTCGCGCTGTCCCGGATCGACGACGGCACCTACGGCGTCTGCGACAACTGCGGCAACGCGATCGGCAAGGGTCGGCTGCAGGCATTCCCCCGTGCGACACTGTGCGTGACATGCAAAGAACGCCAGGAACGCCGCTGAACGACCCCGCCGCCTCAACCCCGGCGGAGGACGTGGACACCCCCGAACCGGCCGACACCCCGTCGGCCGGTTCGCCGTCGTCCACACCCAGCCCACCCCGCACCGGTGCAGCGATGACTGCGCGCGGCGCCGCCGGAACCACCAGCTCGCTGTCGCGAGACGATGAGGGCCCGACGGCGACTCGGCTTTCCCGGGACGATGACGACAAGGCGGCAACTCCGCCTTCGCCGGGCGCTACCCCACCGGCTGGGGAGGATGACGGGCTGACGGCTACCTCCTCTTCTCCCGCCGAGGCCGCCGCCTCTGGCGGCGAGGCGGGGGGTCGGTCGTGGAAGTGGACCTTGTTGTTTGGTGGGGTTGGGCTGTTGGTGCTGTTGTTGGACCAACTCACCAAAGCGCTTGCTTTGGCGCATCTGACGCCTGGGGAACCGGTGAACGTGATCGGTTCGCTGCTCAAGTTCAATCTGATTCGGAACTCGGGGGCGGCCTTCAGCTTGGGGGCCGGGTATACGCCGTACATCAGCGCCGTGCAGATCATCGTCGCGATCGGTGTCGTGTACCTGTCCCGCAAACTCGGGTCAGCCGGCTGGGCGCTCGCCTTCGGGTTGTTGTTCGGCGGCGCGGTCGGCAACATCCTGGACCGGATCTTCCGCGCCCCGTCGCCCTTCCACGGTCACGTCGTGGACTTCCTCCAGACGCCGCACTGGGCGATCTTCAACGTCGCCGACATGGCCGTCACCTCGGCCGCGGTCCTGCTCGTGATCCAGACCCTGCGCGGCATCAAGCTGGACGGCACCCGGGAGCCGCGGAAGTGAGCTCCCGGACCGTGATGGTGCCGGACGGACTCGCGGGCGAGCGGCTGGACGCGGCCCTGTCCCGCCTCTTCGGCGTCTCCCGCACCAAGGCCGCCGAGCTGATCGAGTCCGGCCTGGTGCAGGTGGACGGCGCCACAGCCCTCAAGTCTGCCCGCGTCGCCGCCGGCGTACTGCTCAACGTCGAACTGCCTCCGCCGCCGTCCGAGGTGACCGTGGTCCCGGAGACGGTCGACAACCTGCGGATCGTGCATGACGACGACGAGATCGTGGTCGTCGACAAACCGGTCGGCGTCGCCGCGCACCCGTCACCCGGCTGGACCGGCCCGACCGTGATCGGTCACCTGGCCGGCGCCGGGTTCAGCATCTCGACCAGCGGCGCGGCCGAGCGCAAGGGCATCGTGCACCGCCTCGACGTCGGCACGTCCGGCCTGATGGTGGTCGCGAAGACCGAGTACGCGTACACCGTACTGAAACGCGCCTTCAAGGAACGTACGGTCAAGAAGATCTACCACGCCCTCGTCCAAGGTCATCCCGACCCGTTCACCGGTACGGTCGACGCGCCGATCGACCGGCATCCGCACCACGACTACAAGTTCGGTGTGGTGGCCGGCGGCAAGCCGAGTGTCACGCACTACGAGACCCTCGAGGCGTTCCGGTACGCGACGCTCCTGGAGATCACGCTCGAAACCGGGCGTACGCACCAGATCCGCGTCCACATGTCCGCGATCGGTCACCCCTGCTGCGGCGACCTGACCTACGGCGCCGACCCGGTACTGGCCGAGCGTCTCGGGCTGACCCGCCAGTGGCTGCACGCGATGCGCCTCGGCTTCACCCACCCCGGCTCGGGCGAGTACGTCGAGTTCACCTCGGAGTACCCGGCCGACCTGGATCAGGCGCTCGACCTGCTCGCCGACGCCCAATAGACGCCCGGTCATCGCGCCCACTGGTGTGGAACTGGTGTGCTCCACGCCCGGATAGCGGGCGGCGACCGGGGCCGTCGGTGAGCCGATTCAGAACTGTCCACGGGCCCGCATAGTCTGTACCGGTCCACCTGAATCGCGCCCTGGGAGGTCTGCGTCGATATGGCGTCCAGCAACAGTTTCGTGCATCTCCACGTGCACACCGAGTACTCGATGCTGGACGGCGCCGCGAAGAACAGCAAGTTGTTCACCGAGGTCGAGCGGCTGGAGATGCCCGCCGTCGCGATGAGCGACCACGGCAACATGTTCGGGGCGTACGAGTTCTTCCAGTCGGCCAAGAAGAGCAGCGTCAAGCCGATCATCGGCATCGAGGCGTATGTCGCGCCGGAGTCGCGGCACCACAAGAAGCCGGTCTTCTGGGCGGACAGCTCACGCGGCAGCGGGCAGGACGACGGCGAGGGCGGCAAGGACGTCTCCGGCGGTGGCCGCTTCACCCACATGACCATGTGGGCGGAGAACCTGGCCGGTCTGCGCAACCTGTTCAGGCTGTCCTCACTCGCTTCCTACGAGGGGTACTACGGGAAGCCGCGGATGGACCGGCAGCTGATCTCCGAGCACTCGGCCGGCATCATCGCCACCACCGGCTGCCCGTCCGGTGAAGTGCAGACGAGGCTGCGCCTGGGTCAGTACGACAAGGCCCTGCAGGCGGCGTCGGACTACCAGGACATGTTCGGCAAGGAGAACTACTTCCTCGAGCTGATGGACCACGGCCTCGACATCGAGCGCTCGGTCCGGACCGACCTGCTGAAGATCGCCAAACAGCTCGGCATTCCGCTGCTCGCGACGAACGACTCGCACTACGTCACCGAGGACCAGGCCGACGCGCACGACTCGCTGCTGTGCGTCGGCGTGGGCAAGAACAAGGACGACCCGAACCGGTTCCGCTTCAACGGCGCGGGCTACTACATCAAGACCGCCGACGAGATGCGGCGGCTGTTCTCCGAGCTGCCGGAGGCCTGCGACAACACGCTGCAGATCGCGGAGCGGGTGGGGGACTACTCGGAGGCGTTCGACTACGTCGACCGGATGCCGCAGTTCGACGTGCCGCCCGGCGAGACGCAGTCGTCGTGGCTGCGCAAGGAGACCGAAAAGGGCATCCGGATGCGCTACGGCGACAATCCGAGCCAGGAGGTCCTCGACCGGGTCGAGACGGAGTTCGCGGTCATCTCGCCGATGGGCTTCGACTCGTACTTCCTCGTGGTCGCGGACATCTGCAAGTACGCGCGGGACAACGGCATCCCGATCGGACCGGGCCGTGGTTCGGCCACCGGGTCGATCATCGGGTACGCGATCCGGATCACCGAGCTGTGCCCGCTGGAGCACGGACTGCTGTTCGAGCGGTTCCTGAACCCGGAGCGCATCTCGCCCCCCGATGTCGACCTCGACTTCGACGACCGTCAGCGCGACCGGATGGTCCGCTACGTCACCGACAAGTACGGTGCCGAGTACACCGCGCAGGTGAACACCTTCAGCACGATCAAGGCGAAGGCGGCGGTCAAGGACGCGTCCCGGATCCTCGGGTACCCGTTCGCCGTCGGCGACAAGATCACCAAGGCGATGCCGCCGGACGTGATGGGCAAGGGCATGCCGCTGACCGGCATGTTCGACAGCTCACACCCGCGGTATGTCGAAGCCGGCGAGATCCGCCAGCTGTACGAGAACGATCCCGACGTCCGCAAGGTGATCGACACCGCGAAGGGCATCGAAGGCCTGATCCGCGGGACCGGTGTGCACGCGGCCGCGGTGATTCTTTCGTCCACCCCGCTGCTGGACCTGATTCCGCTGCACCGGCGGGACAAGGACGGCACCATCATCACCGGGTTCGACTACCCGTCGTGCGAGGCCATGGGCCTGGTCAAGATGGA
This sequence comes from Kribbella hippodromi, assembly GCF_039531045.1. NCBI lineage: Bacteria > Bacillati > Actinomycetota > Actinomycetes > Propionibacteriales > Kribbellaceae > Kribbella > Kribbella hippodromi. The sequence continues at coordinate 194,529 of NZ_BAAAPH010000002.1, forward strand.
CTTCCTCGGGCTCCGCAACCTCGGTGTGATCGACCACGCGATCAAGGTGGTCAAGGAGAACCGCGGCATCGAGCTGCAGACCGAGAACATTCCGCTCGAGGACGAGGCGACCTTCAAGCTGCTCGGCCGCGGCGACACCCTGGGCGTGTTCCAGCTCGACGGCACCGCGATGCGGAACCTGCTGAAGCTGATGGAACCGAGCCGATTCGAGGACATCGCCGCGGTCCTCGCGCTGTACCGGCCGGGCCCGATGGCCGCGAACGCGCACATCAACTACGCCGAGCGGAAGAACGGCCGGCAGAAGATCACGCCGATCCACCCGGAGCTGGAGCAGGCGCTCGAACCGATCCTGGGCACGACCTTCCACCTGCTGGTCTACCAAGAGCAGATCATGGCCGTCAGCCGGGAGCTGGCCGGCTACAGCCTCGGTGGCGCGGACATCCTGCGCCGGGCGATGGGCAAGAAGAAGAAGGAAGTCCTGGAGGCTTCGTTCGTCGAGTTCCAGGCCGGCATGCGCAACAACGGGTACTCGGACGAGGCGATCCAGGCCCTCTGGGACGTCATGCTCCCGTTCTCCGGGTACGCGTTCAACAAGTCGCACACCGCCGGGTACGGGCTGGTCTCGTACTGGACCGCCTATCTGAAGGCGAATTTCCCGGCCGAGTACATGGCCGCGCTGCTGACCTCGGTCGACGACGACAAGACCAAGATGGGTGTGTACCTGGCCGACGCCCGCCGGGTCGGCATCAAGGTGCTGCCGCCGGACATCAACGAGTCGATCGCCGACTTCACCGCGGTCGGCAAGGACGTCCGGTTCGGGCTCAAGGCGGTCCGCAACGTCGGCGCGAACGTGATCGAGTCGCTGGTCGCGACGCGTGAGTCGAAGGGCAAGTTCACCTCGTTCGCGGACTTCCTCTCCAAGGTGGAGCTGGTGGTCTGCAACAAGCGCGTGATCGAGTCGCTGATCATGGCCGGTGCGTTCGACTCGCTCGGGCACAAGCGGTCGGCGCTGATCGCGTGTCACGAGCAGGCGGTCGACTCGGTCGTCGAGGTCAAGCGCGCGGAGCAGTACGGTCAGTACGATCTGTTCGCCTCGATGGAGGAGCAGGAGGGCAAGGCCACCGACTCCGAGCAGTTCGGCGTCGAGATCGACGAGACGGTCGAGGAGTGGAACCGGAAGCTCCTGCTCAGCCAGGAGCGCGAGATGCTCGGTCTGTACGTGTCGGCGCACCCGCTGGACGGCGCGCAGCCGATCCTCGAGCGCAACCGGGACGTCCGGCTGATCGATCTGGTCGACGGGGACCGGACCGAGGGCGAGGTCCGGGTCGCGGGCATGATCACCAAGGTCGACCGCCGGGTGAACAAGCGCGGCGACACCTGGGCGATCGTGACCATCGAGGACCACGACACCGGCATCGACATCCTGTTCTTCCCGTCGACGTACATGGCAGTCTCGTACGAATTGATGGAAGACGCCGTCGTTTCGGTGCGCGGCAAGCTGAACGAGCGCGACGGGTCGCTGAACATCTATGGCCAGGAGCTCAATCCGCTCGACATCTCCGGCGTCGAGAACGCCGCGTTCCCGCCGATCGTGCTGACCATGCGGCCGCAGCAGGTGGTTCCGGATCTCGTCAACGAGATCAAGGAGATCCTGGGCGCGCACCAGGGCGACCGCCCGGTCCAGATCCACCTGCGGCAACGCGAAGGCGGTCTGCTCAAGTTCGCGCTGCCCGGCTGGAAGGTCGACGGCGGCAGTTCGTTCATGGCCGACATGAAACAACTGCTCGGACCGTCGGCCCTGCAGAACTGATCACGACGACCGCACCGGCGTTGCGGCGCTCGATCCAGGGGGTCAACCGGCCGCGCATCCCGTACACACTTGGGGTGCCGCGGCCGGTCAGGTGAGGGTTGCTGGGGGTGATGCGGCACACTGTCGGCGTGAGTCAATCGCAGTCTCCCCAGCCGTCGCCGTACGTGGCGCCTTCGTCGTATGAGCAGTTCGGGGCGCCGCCGGTCGCGGAGCCGCGGATGCCCTGGGCCAAGGCGATCGTGGTGACGGTGGTGGTGTTCCTGGTCGCCGGCGTGGTGGCCGGGTGGGCGTGGCAGCAGTTCTCGCCGCTGGCGAAGTACACCGTGGATGAGCAGGGCGGTGCGCTGGGTGAGGAGCAGATGACGCGGATCTTCGGCCCGGACGGGACGTACACCGCGATCGGGTTCGTTGCCGCCCTGGTGCTCGGTGCGGCGCTGTTCTGGTGGCTGCGCAACTACGGTCCGTGGTCGGTCGCGATCGTTGCCCTGGGCGCCTGCCTCGGGTCCGGTGTCTGCTGGGGTGTCGGCATGCTGCTCGGGCACGACCCGCTGAACCCGCGGCTGCGGGCGGCCCGGCTGGGTGACCTGGTCGCGGCGCCGCTGGAGCTGCACACCTGGACGCCGCTGGTTTCGTGGCTGATCGGCGCGGCGCTGGCCTGCGCGATCATCGCGGCCACCACCTGGCGCGCGGAACCGGTTGCAACCACTTCGAAACCTGCTGCGTCACAGCCTGCACCGCCGGTCGACTAACCTTTGCAGGTCCGGTGGGTGAGGCCACCGGAGCCAGCGAGGGAGCGTATGTCCGACCAGAACCAACCGCCCACACCGCAGTACCCGGGTGCCGGCGGTCCGCAGCCACAGTACGGTCCGCCGCAGGGGCAGCAGTGGCCCCAGCAGGGTCAGCCGAACGCTCAGCGGCCCCAGCAGTATCCGCAGCAGCCGCAGTACGGGGCGCCGCAGTACGGGGGTCCGCAGCAGCCGGGGCAGCAGTACGGGCAGCAGGCGTCGTACGAGCAACTGCACGTCGGCGGGCAGCCACCGCAGGGTCCTGGGTTCGGTGGGCAGCAGCAGTGGCAGCCGGAGCCGAAGAAGAAGCGCGGCAAGATCATCCCGATCGTCGCCGCGCTGGCGATGGTCCTGGTACTGGCCGGCGGTGGCATCTTCGCGTACGGAAAGCTCGGCGGTGGCGGCAAGCAGCCGGCCGAGGTGCTGCCCGGTAGCGCCGTCGCGTACGCCCGCGTCGACCTGAACCCGTCCGCCGGGCAGAAGGTCGCGGCGATCCGGTTCCTGATGAAGTTCCCGTCGGTGAAGGACCAGCTCGGCCTCAGCGGCGAGAAGGACGACCTGCGGCAGAAGCTGTTCGACCTGATCAAGAAGTCCGCCGGCTCCGACCTCGCCGACGTCGACTTCGACAAGGACGTCAAGCCGTGGCTCGGTGAGCGCGCCGGTGTCGCGGCGCTGCCGCCGGCTGACGGCGACCGGGAGCCGGTGCCGGTGCTGGCGGTCCAGGTGAAGAACCAGGACGCCGCGAACAAGGGCATGGACAAGCTGCTCGCGAACGAGGACAAGAAGCCGGGCCGCGCGTTCAGTGACGGGTACATGCTGCTGTCCAAGGACCAGGCGACCGTCGACTCCGCGGTGTCCGCGGCGAAGGACAGCCCGCTGAGCAAGAACGCCAAGTTCAGCGCGGACATGGACAAGCTCGGCGAGCAGGGCTTCGTCTCCGCCTGGGCCGACGCCAAGGGCCTCGCCTCGATCACCGGCAAGGTCGACTCCAGCCAGCTGGCCGGCCTCGGCAACGCGAGCACCGCGCTCGCGCTGCGCTTCGACGCCTCGTACGTCGAGCTGAAGGGGATCGGGAACAGCGACAAGAGCGTCAAGGTCAACGGTGCCGACGCCGGTGACCTGATCTCGAAGCTGCCCGACACCACGGCCGGCGCGATCGCGCTGTCCGGCGGTGACAGCCTGATCGACACCGCCTGGCAGCAGCTGCAGCAGGCCGGCGGCGAGAACCTGACGCCGATGATCGACCGGATCAAGCAGGAGACCGGCCTGACCCTGCCGGACGACCTGAAGACCCTGCTCGGCAAGAACGTCGCGGTCGCGATGGACAAGGACTCCGAGCAAGGCCCGAAGATCGCCGCCCGGATGGAGACCGACCCGTCGAAGGCCGAGCCGGTGGTCCAGAAGCTGACCTCGCTGCTGCGCGAGCGGTCCGACGCGAACATCCCGATCGAGACCGCGAAGGACGACAAGTCGTACGTGGTCGGGACCAGCAAGGAGTACGCCGAGCAGGTGCTGAAGGGCGGCAACCTCGGCCAGAGCGAGAACTTCAAGCAGGCGCTGCCGGACACCAAGGGCGCCGTCCTGATCGGATACGTCGACTTCGAGGCGGCCAGCTCGATCAGCGGGAAGTTCGGTGGCGGCAAGGATGTCGAGGCGCTCCGCTCGGCCGGCATCGTGGCCCGGTCGACCGGTGACGGCCAGGCCGAGTTCAGCCTGCGGGTGGTCGCGAAGTAGTTGGTTCAGGCAACGACCTGAAGAAGCCCCGGACCGCCTCCGCATAAGCGTCCGGGGCTTCTCTGTGGATCCAGTGCCCGGTGTCCGCGAACGTGACCAGCCGGGTGCCGGGGCGGCGCCGGACCAGTTGGGCGGCGTGGTCCGCGCTGAGCAGGAAGCTGTTGGTTGCCCGGAGCAACATGAGCGGCCGGCGTACGGCGAGCCAGTCGGCCCACCAGTCGCCGACGTTGCCGCGCTGGGCCGCCATCATGTCGTCGAGGTCGAACATCAGGTTGCCGTTCGGGTCGACGCTTTCGAGGAAGTACTCCGGTGCTGGGGTCGCGGCGAAGAACGTCGCTGCCGCTTCCCGGCTGGCGAACTTGGTGGGCCAGTTGGTGACGTCGAGGACAGCATCACCGGGGATCGCGCCGACATCTTCCACGACCACCGCGCGTACGAGGTCGGGGTGCCGGGCCGCCAGCTGGTACGCGGTCACGCCGCCGAGCGAGTGGCCGATCACCAGCGCGGGCGCCAGGTCGTGCGTCTCGATGAACTGGGCAACATCCGCGACAAACGCCTCGCGGCTGAAGTCACAGCGGGTGGTGCGGCCGCGCCGGTCTGGGATGGCGCCATGGCCGCGGAGGTCCGGGGCGATCAGGCGGTAGTCGGGCTGCAGCCGGTCCGCGAGTGCCGCGAAAGTACGTCCGCGGCCGAACGTGCCGTGCAGCGCGAGTACTGGCTGCCCCGGGCCGCCGGCATCTTCGTAGTGGGTCATGCACACGTCACCAACTCTCTCGTACGAAACGTGGCCGGCGCCGCAATGACCAGTACCGCAAGCAGCAGACTGATCCGGAAACCGGTGATGAATTGGCCGGCGCCGAGAAGTACGCCGAAGATCGCGGGCGCGGCGCCGCTGCCGAGTTGGCGGGCGGCGTTCAGTACGCCGGACCCGAGACCGCCGCGCTCCGCTGGGATGCCGTCGAGCATCAGCGTGGTGACGGCTGGTGCGACGAGCCCTGCGCCGACGCCGATCGGCAGCAGCCAGGCGGTCAATTGGTAGATCGCGGAACTGCTGGTGATGATCAGGCCGAGCAGTCCGATGACCATGAGGCATTGGCCAAGGAGGAGAGTGCGGCGTACGCCGAGGCGGGTGGTAAGCCGGCCGGCGACGAGATTCGCGGGGATGATCAGCAGGGTCATCGGGACAAAGACCAGTCCGGTGATCCAGGCGGACCGCCCAAGGTTGTCCTGCAGCAGGAACGTGACCGCGAAGATCGCACCGTACGAGGCGAAGTTGAGGGCGAACCCGGTCACCGAGCTGACCACCACCACCCCAGACCGAAGCATCTCACCAACACCAATCCGATGAGTCGGGGACAGCACCGACGTCGGCGGCGACGGCGATGACGATGGCGATGGCGGTGGCGGTGGCGATGATGGGGCTGCCTGGGGGAGCGAGGCGGGTGGTGGTGTGGTTGCGGGTGGGGTGTGGGGGAGGGTGGCGAGGAGTAGGAAGCTGATGGGCACGTTCAGCCAGAAGATGCCCTGCCAGCCGACTCCTGAGGTGATCGCACCGCCGAGCGGCGAACCAACCACCAGCGCGATCGCACCGGCTGCCGTCCAGCGCCCGACCGCACGAGCGCGACCGACGACACCAGGTCCGAGGCGAGCAGCAGCGGTCCGCTCCGCGTCTGGTTCGGGGCGGGCGGCGGCGGTCCGCTCCGCGGCTGGTTCGGGGTGGTTGGAAGCGGTGTTGAGGAGGGATAGGCCGGCGGGGAGGAGCAGGGCGGCCGCGGCGCCTTGGAGGGTGCGGGCGGCGAGCATCAGCGGGAGGTTCTGAGCGAGGGCGCAGAGTGCGGAGGTCGCGGCGAAGACTGTGGTGCCGATGGTGAAGGCCTTGTGCGGTCCGATGCGATCGGCCCAGGCACCGGCCGGGAGCAGGCAGACGGCGAAGACCAGTGAGTACCCGGTCAGTACCCACGGCAGGCTGGGCCCGGCACCGAGATCACGCCCGATCGCGGGCAGTGCGGTGGTGGCCATCGAGGCATTCAAGGTGACCAGAAAGAACGACAACGCCGAAGGAACCAGCGCGGAAGTACGAACAGACATAAGAACCAAGGTGACCGCTCTCCGCCCGCCCTGGGTACATCTGTCAGGTGCAGCCAACAAGGTACCGAACGACAGGTAGTGGTAGGCCGAAGCAGCCTCCTCCGATCCGGGCGCAGGCGTAACCGGTCGGCGCGGCACCGACCACTACCTGTCCTTCGGTACGGTGATTGGGGTTTGGGTTGGATCGGGACGGGAGCGTGTGGTGCGGTCGGTGGCTCGGGGTGAGTTGGGGGCGTTTCTTCGGGAGCGGCGGGGGCGGTTGGTGCCGGCGGATGTGGGGCTGATTGAAGGGCCGCCGCGGCGTACGCCGGGGCTGCGGCGCGAGGAGGTTGCTGAGCTTGCGGGGCTGAGTGCCGGGTACTACGCGCGGCTCGAGCAGGGGAGCGCGCCGCATCCGTCGGAGAGTGTGCTGACGGCGCTGGCCAGGATTCTTCGGCTGACGGCTGATGAGGAACGTCATCTGCGGGCGCTTGCTGCCGGGCCGGGATCGGTTGGGGCTGGGCTTCGGGCTGATGATGCGGTGCCGGAGCAGGTGTCGAGCTCGGCGCTGCGGGTGATGGAGATGCTGAAGCCGCGCACCGCCGCGATCGTGCTCGGCCGCATCGGCGACGTGCTGGCGTGGAACGAGTACGCCACACGCCTGTTCCCCGGCCGCCTGCCCACCGAAGAGCAGCACGAGGCAGGACGGCCGAACAACGCGCGGTACGTGTTCTGTGATCCGCGCTCTCGGGAGATCTTCTCGTGCTGGGAGAAGGTTGCCGACGACACCGTGGCGCATTTGCGGGCGGCCGCCGGGCATCTGGTGGATGATCCGGGGTTTCGTGGACTGGTGGATGAGTTGCTGGCGGCCAGTCCGGAGTTTGCGGTGCGGTGGGAGCGGCGGGACGTACGGCGGCATGTGTCGGGGGAGAAGTACCTCAACCATCCAGTACTCGGCCGGCTCACCGTCGACTACGAAGTACTGGCCGTGCTCGACCAACCGGATCAGTTTCTCGTCGTGTACGGCCTGAACGATGTCGAAATCCCGGAATCAGCCGCTACCTCCTGAGTGAAAGCACCACTTCACGCGAACGCGAAGGAGCAGCACGATGAACCACCTGACCGAGATCCGCACCATTGGCGTCCCTGTCACCGACCAGGACCGGGCGCTGACGTTCTACACCGAGATCCTCGGCTTCGACCTGGTGATGGATGCACCGCTGCCGCAGTTCGGCGGCCGCTGGCTGGTGGTCGCGCCAGGCGGTTCAGCCGCACCAAGCTCAGCCACCAGCCTCGCCCTGGTCCCGGCGAAGGACGACCTCCCGGCCGGCGTCGACACCGGTATCCGCTTCGGCAGCCCGGACGCCAAAGCCGCCCACGAGCACTTCCAGACCGCGGGCGTGGACACCACCGAGCTGCTGGAATGGCCAGGCGTACCCCCGATGTTCAGTCTCCGCGACCCGGACGGAAACCGCTTGTACGTGTCCCAGATCTGAACCAACCAGACCTAACGAATCCGGTAGCGAAGATGCGTTGCCTGCGGTGTGTCGATCACCCGGACGATCTCCAGCTCGATCCGCCGCGGCAACACGTCGAACAACCGCAACCCACCGCCGAACAACACCGGCACCTGATCAATCTGCAACTCGTCCAGTACGCCCGCCGCCAGCGCACTCCGCGCGGTCAGTGCGCCGTGGACGAGCACGTCCTTGTCCCCGGCGACCGCCTTCGCCTGCGCGATCGCGGTCTCGACATCGCCGACGAACCGCACCTTCTCGTGCCCAGCCACCGCGTCCGGCGCCGGAGCATGACTGACGACGAAGATCGGTACGCCGTGATGGTCGCCGCCGTAGTAATTGACCTGCTCCGCCGTACGCCGACCGACCACGACCGCCCCGGTCGCGTTCAACTCGTCCCAGATCGCCCCGGCAGCGCCTTCGGGCCGGCCGACCGCGCCGGACGCGTCCTGGTACCACTCGTGCAGTCGCATGAAGTCGTCGCCGCCCGGATTTCCCGGCCGGTCGTTCGGCCCCGCGACGTACCCGTCGACGGACATCGACATCAACAACACCGCAGCGGACATCAGCGTTTCACTCCTCTGACGTTAGTGTCCTGAGTCGGAAGTTCGACGGTGCTTTCGGCGCCCAGGCACGCACCTCGCGGCACTTGCCCAGCGCCCACGATGCTCCGCATCGAGGCCACTGACCAAGCACCCCGATGCACGCACCTGACCACCGAAATCTCACGCCGAACTTCCGACTCAGGACACTAGAGCCTCCAGTACGCCTTCGCCGTACTTGGCCAGTTTGTTCTCGCCGACGCCGCTGATCTTGCCGAGCTCGGACAAGGACGACGGCAGGTCGGTCGCGATCTGCCGCAGCGTCGCGTCGTGGAAGATGACGTACGCCGGTACGCCCTGCTCTTTCGCCGTGGCCCCTCGCCAGGCCCGCAACCGCTCGAACACCGGCGCCGCCTCGGGTGGCAGATCGACAGCTGCCTTCTTGCCGCCCGACTTCGCCGACGACCTGTTCCGGACGCGCTCCGGCTCGCGCCGCATCATCACCTCGCGCCGCCGGCCGAGCACTTCGGCGCTGTCCTCGGTCAGTACGAGCGTGCCGTAATCACCTTCGACCGCGAGCATCCGCAATGCCAGCAACTGCCGGATCACGCCCCGCCACTCGGCGTCCTTCAGCTCGGTCCCGATGCCGAACACCGTCAGCTGATCGTGCCGGAACTGCTTGACCTTCTCGGTTTCCTTGCCGAGCAGGATGTCGATCAGCTGCCCGGCGCCGAACTTCTGCCCGCGCTCGTGCTGCAGCCGGTACACCGTCGAGAGCAGCTTCTGCGCCGCGATCGTCCCGTCCCACGACTCCGGCGGGGTCAGGCAGGTGTCACAGTTGCCGCAGGCGTCGCCGTGCTGACCGAAGTACGCGAGGAGTTGCGATCGCCGGCACTGCACGGTCTCGCACAACGCGAGCATCGCGTCGAGATGCGAGCCGAGCCGTCGCCGGTGCGCGAGATCGCCCTCGGACGTGTCGATCATTTTCCGCTGCTGCACCACGTCCTGCAGCCCGTACGCGAGCCAGGCGGTCGAGGGCAGCCCGTCCCGCCCGGCGCGACCGGTCTCCTGGTAGTACCCCTCGACGGACTTCGGCAGATCGAGATGCGCGACGAACCGCACGTCCGGCTTGTCGATGCCCATCCCGAACGCGATGGTCGCGACGACCACCAGCCCGTCCTCACGCAGGAACCGCGACTGGTTCGCCGCGCGGGTCCGGCTGTCCAGACCGGCGTGGTACGGCACCGCTTCAATCCCGTTCTGGGTCAGGAAAGCAGCGGTCTTTTCCACACTGTTCCGCGACAGGCAGTACACGATGCCCGCGTCGCCCGCGTGTTCAGTACGCAGCAGGTCGAGCAACTGGCGCTGCGGACTGTCCTTCGGGACGATCCGGTACTGGATGTTCGGCCGGTCGAAGCTTGCGACGAAATGCTTCGCGTCATCGAGCTTCAGCCGGGTCGCGATCTCCCGATGCGTCGCCTCGGTCGCCGTTGCCGTCAACGCGATCCGCGGCACGTCCGGCCAGCGCTCGTGCAACTCGGACAGCATCAAGTAGTCCGGCCGGAAGTCGTGACCCCACTGGGACACACAGTGCGCTTCGTCGATCGCGAACAGGGCGATCTTGCCCTGGTCGAGCAGCCGCACGGTTCCTTCGACGCGCAGCCGCTCCGGCGCCAGGTACAAGAGGTCGAGCTCACCGGCCAGGAACGCCTGCTCGACGTCGCGCCGCTGCTCGAAGTCCTGGGTCGAGTTCAGGAATCCGGCCCGGACGCCCAGCGCGGTGAGCGCGTCGACCTGGTCCTGCATCAGCGCGATCAGCGGCGAGATCACCACGCCGACGCCGGAGCGCACCAGCGACGGGATCTGGTAGCAGAGCGATTTGCCGCCGCCGGTCGGCATCAGGACGAGCGCGTCGCCGCCCGCGACCACGGTGTCGATGATCTCGGCCTGCGCACCACGAAAGGCGTCATAGCCGAACACCCGCCGCAGGACCTGAAGGGCTTCGGAATCGGGCAGTTCGGTTGTCTCGCTCACCCAGGCGAGTCTAATGAGCTCGCGCCGCCGATGCCGACCCGCGCACCGGAACCTGTGGATTACTCGGCGAGCTCACCCGCATACGTGCCGACGCTCCACAGGTTTCCCTCCGGATCGCGCACGGTGAAGTCCCGCGATCCGTAGTCGGTGTCATGCAGCTCGCGGACCACGACGCCGCCCGCACCGACCGCGTGCCCGAACAGGCTGTCCGGGTCGTCGTGCACCAGGTACACCGAATGGATCTGCCCGGCCAGCTCGCTGAACTCGTCCGGTTCCGGCTTCGCGTCCACCGAGCTGACCATGATCCCGCCACCGGCCGGCCAGGTCAGCACGGCATGCGCGATCGATCCCGCGGGCGCGCCTGGGTACGAGGCGGTGACCGTGAAGCCGAGCCCGTCGGTAAGAAACTTCAGTGCTGCCTGCCCGTCCCGGTACAGCAGAGTGGGCCAAACTCCGATCACATTTTGCTTGTCCATACCTCAGACTCTGCCGCTCCCGGCGGCGGGCAGTCTTGAAGGTTTGGGAGCTCTTCGTTCATCCACTGCCGTGGTGAGCAGCCCGCGATCGCCTGGAACTCACGGGTCAGATGCGCCTGGTCCGCGTACCCGACCGCGGCTGACAGCTCGCCCAGCCGGGTCTGCGGTCGCAGCCGCAGCTGCCGCGTGGCGCGCTCGAACCTCAGCACCCGCGCCGCCACCTTCGGCGCCAGCCCGAACTCCGACGTGAACCGGTCGGTGAGATGCCGCCGGCTCCACCCGACCTCGGCGGCCAGCTCCTGGATGCCGATCGTGCCGTCGGTCGTGCACAGCCGCCGCCAGGCCCACCCGACCTCCGGCCGCGCGGCTCTCCCCGGCGCACGCTCGCGGGAGAGGTGCGCGAGGAACAGCCGCTCGATCAGATCCATCCGCTCGTCCCAGCTCGTTGCCTCCCGGAGCTGCTCGGTGAGCACCCGCGCGGGCCGGCCGAGCAGCTCGTCGAGCCCGACGTTGAGCGACGCCAGCTCACCCGGCGGCAGGCCCAGCAGCGGACGGGCGGCGGCTGGGGTCAGCGAGACCTGGACGCCGGCGCGGCTCGGCGTCGTGCCGACATGCACCGCCGTCGAATGCAGGCCGCCGATCACCGCGTCGTACTTCTCCACCGGCCCACCCGGCCAGGCGACTCCGAGTGGATCGTCGAGCGTGATGACGAGGGTGAGGTAGCGCGACGGCAGACCACGATGCAGATCGGGCGCGTCACCCGCGTACGCATAACCGCTCAGGTCGCGCACGTACGGTTGCAGGGCGGGATGCACCGACCGCGTCCGATGCTCCATCCCGACCATGCCCTCAGGCTAGAGCGATCCACGGACAGAAACACGCCCTCCAGAATCCGGGACCGACGTACCGCCATCCGGACGGGCGTGGCACTATCGGGAGATACGTAACACCTAGCGAGGAGATGTAGTCGTGCCTGCTCTGAGGTCCCGAACTGTCACCCACGGCCGCAACATGGCGGGCGCCCGCGCGCTCATGCAGGCCTCCGGGGTAGCCCGGGAGGACTTCGGGAAGCCGATCATCGCGGTAGCGAACAGCTTCACCGAGTTCGTCCCCGGTCACACCCACCTCGCCCCGGTCGGCCGGATCGTGTCCGAGGCGATTCACGCGGCCGGCGGGATCGCCCGCGAGTTCAACACGATCGCCGTCGACGACGGGATCGCGATGGGTCACGGCGGCATGCTCTACAGCCTCCCGTCCCGGGACCTGATCGCCGACTCGGTCGAGTACATGGTCGAGGCGCACTGCGCGGACGCGCTGGTCTGCATCTCGAACTGCGACAAGATCACCCCCGGCATGCTGAACGCCGCGCTCCGGCTGAACATCCCGACCGTGTTCGTCTCCGGTGGCCCGATGGAGGCCGGCCGGGCGACGCTGGTGGACGGGACCGTGCGCAAGCTGGACCTGGTCGACGCGATGTCCGAGGCCGTGAACGAGAACGTCTCCGACGCCGACATCCTGCGGATCGAGGAGAACGCCTGCCCGACCTGCGGTTCCTGTTCGGGCATGTTCACCGCGAACTCGATGAACTGCCTGACCGAGGCGATCGGCCTGTCGCTGCCGGGCAACGGCTCGGTCCTGGCCACCCACACCGCCCGGAAGGCCCTGTACGAGAAGGCCGGCCGGACCGTCGTCGAGATCACCAAGCGGTACTACGACAACGACGACGCGACCGTGCTGCCGCGGAACATCGCCTCCAAGGAAGCGTTCGGGAACGCGATGGCGCTGGACATCGCGATGGGTGGCTCGACGAACACGATCCTGCACCTGCTGGCCGCCGCGCAGGAGGCCGAGGTCGACTTCGACCTGGACGACATCAACGCGGTCTCCCGCAAGGTGCCGTGCCTGGCCAAGGTCGCGCCGAACGTCGCCCCCGGCGGCACGTACTACATGGAGGACGTGCACCGGGCCGGCGGCATCCCCGCGCTGCTCGGCGAGCTGCACCGGGCCGGCCTGCTGAACGAGAACATCCACACCGTGCACAGCGACTCGATCGACGACTGGCTGAAGACCTGGGACGTGCGCGGCGGTTCGCCGTCGCCGGAGGCGGTCGAGCTGTGGCACGCGGCGCCGGGCTGCAAGCGGTCCGCGCAGGCGTTCTCGCAGTCCGAGCGCTGGGAGACGCTGGACACCGACGCGGCCGGTGGCTGCATCCGCGACCGCGAGCATGCCTATTCGAAGGACGGCGGCCTCGGCGTACTGAAGGGCAACCTGGCCGTCGATGGCTGTGTCGTGAAGACGGCCGGTGTGGACGAGTCGATCTGGACGTTCGAAGGTCCCGCGGTGGTGTGCGAGTCGCAGGACGAGGCCGTCGAGAAGATCCTGGCCAAGCAGGTCACTCCCGGCGACGTCGTCGTGATCCGGTACGAGGGTCCGAAGGGCGGGCCGGGGATGCAGGAGATGCTGTACCCGACGTCCTTCCTGAAGGGCCGCGGCCTGGGCAAGGTGTGCGCGCTGGTCACCGACGGCCGCTTCTCCGGCGGTACGTCCGGCCTGTCGATCGGCCACGTTTCGCCCGAAGCGGCGGCCGGCGGCACGATCGCGCTGGTCCAGGACGGCGACCGGATCCGGATCGACATCCCGAACCGGTCGATCGAGCTGCTGGTGCCGGAGCAGGAGCTGGCCGAGCGGGAGGCCGCGCTCGGTGGCGTGTACGCGCCGAAGAACCGGGACCGGAAGGTCAGCGCGGCACTGCGGGCGTACGCCGCGATGGCGACCAGCGCCGACAAGGGCGCGGTCCGCGATGTCTCCAAACTGGGCTGAAACCTCAGACCGCTAGAACTCGAGGTCGAAGGCCAGGTTCACCGCCTCGGCCAGGAGTGGTTCCTGGTCGGGGTGGAGGTACCCGATCAGGCGGCCGAGTTGCGCCTTCGGGATGGTCTGGATGTTGTCGCAGGAGATCGCGCTCGGGTGGTCCAGGCCGTTGTCCGGGCCGACCAGCACCTCGGTGGACAGGCCGCGGATCGTGCTGGTGATCGGGGCGACCGTGACGTTGCTGAGCCGCGGGCGGATCAGTTCGCGGGTCAGCACCACCACCGGCCGCGGTTTGTCCAGCCGGGCGATGTGCAGCGGCCGCATCAATCGAGGTCGCTGAGGACGGTGCCGGCCGCGGCGGGCGCGAGGCCGTCGAAGTCGGGGTAGTCGCCGTGTTCGGTCAGGATGGCCAGGTCGCGGGCGGCGAGCTCGCGGCGGCGTTCACGTTCCATCGCCCGGGCGACCACGGACGCCCGGCTGGTGGCCTTGTCGGTGGCGACCAGCTCGTCCATGAAGTCGACCAGGTCGTCCGGCAACCGGACGGTGATCTGTTTGCTCATACCACGACCATACCGCCGTGGGATTCAATCTGGTAGCGCCTCAGTTGGGGGAGAGGCTGGACCAGCTGATCAGGTCGGCGGCGGGCAGCGACGGGAGCGCGGTGATCGCCGCCAGCTCGCTGTCGATCAGGCCGATCACCTGGGCCAGCCGGGTGGTCACGTCCGGCGCCTCCAGCAGCTTCTGCCGCTCCGGCGTCATCAGCTTCATCGCGGCCGACATCAGGTACGAGAGCGTGCCGGGATCGTCCGGGAGCTCGCCGAGATGCAGTCCGGGCAGGCTGATCTCGCTGATCGCCTCCGCGTACTTGCGGAACCGCGCCAGCGCGATCGTCGCCGTACCCAGCGGGTCGTCGCCGAGATCGTCCTCCAGCCACTCGACGTCCGCGACCAGGTAGTCGCCGCTGCCGTCCAGCTCGGCCACCTTGAACCGCCGGTTGCCGGTCAGCGTCACCTCGACCGGTCCGTCGTCGTCCGGGTCGAGTGCGACCTCGGAGATCGTCGCCGCGCAGCCGGTCCCGTACAGCGACCGGAACACCCGCTCACCCAGCTCATACCCGTCCCGGACCGCGAGCGCGCCGCAGACCAGTTCGCCACCGTTCTCGACCAGGTCCCGGACCACCGCGCGGCCCTGGACGTCGGTGACCGGAATCGACAGCACCAGCCCGGGAAACACCACCGTGTCGACAGTGAGCAACGGCAGGCGGGAGTCCATACGACGAGCCTAGTCGACCGCCGCCTGGATCACGGCCGGTGACCGGCCCGGCTCGTACAGCGATTCGGCCGCCCGCAAGGCCGACGGTCAGTACGTCGCGCGGTTCCCGGCCCGACCGGGTTGTGGATATCCCGGTCGGGCCGGGGGCCGGGCGGCACTAGACTGACGGCATGATTCGCCGCGTCGACCTGCGGGGCCGAGTGGCGGCCGGAGAGGTTACCGACCTCCAAGCCGAAGTGCATGCCCTCGTCCCCCGAGCCGTGTTCGACGTCGAGAAGGCTCTCGACGTCGTCCGACCCATCTGCCTGGACGTCCGCCATCGCGGCCTCGAGGCAATCCGGGAGTACGGCGAGAAGTTCGACCAGGTCCGGGTCGAGGACCTGCGGGTTCCGGCCGGCGCCCTGAAGCTTGCCCTGGAGGAGCTCGACCCCGAGGTGCGCAGCGCCTTCGAGGAATCGATCCGTCGGGTCCGTGCGGTCAGCGAGGACGAGCTGACCGCCGATGTCGTCTCCGAGCCGGCGCCCGGCGGGCGGGTGACCCAGCGCTATGTCCCGGTCCAGCGCGTCGGCCTGTACGTGCCGGGCGGCCGCGCGCCGCTGGCGTCGTCGGTGCTGATGAACGTGGTGCCGGCGCAGGTCGCGGGCGTGCCGTCGCTGGCCGTCGCGTCCCCGCCGCAGAAGGACTTCGGCGGCCTGCCGCACCCGACCGTGCTCGCCGTTTGTGCGTTGCTCGGGATCGACGAGGTGTATGCGATGGGTGGCGCGCAGGCGATCGCCGGTTTCGCGTACGGCTTTGACGGCTGCCGCAAGGTCAATCTGATCACCGGTCCGGGCAACATCTATGTGGTCGCCGCGAAGCGGGCGCTGCTCGGTGAGGTCGGGATCGACTCCGAGGCCGGTCCGACCGAGATCGCGATCCTGGCCGACGACACCGCCGACCCGAAGCACGTTGCCGCCGACCTGATCAGCCAGGCCGAGCACGACCCGATGGCCGCGAGCGTTCTGGTCACGCCGTCGGAAACCCTGGCCGCACAGGTGGAAGCCGAGCTGCCGGTCCAGGTCGCTCGGACCAAGCACGCCGATCGGGTCACCGAAGCACTCGAAGGGCAGCAGTCGGCCGTCGTACTGGTCGATGATCTTGATCAGGGCACCGCGTTCGTGGACGCGTACGCCGCTGAGCACCTGGAGATCCAGACCGTCGACGCCGAGGAGCGGGCCGGCCGGATCAGCAACGCGGGCGCGATCTTCGTCGGCAGCTGGTCGCCGGTTTCACTGGGTGACTACTGCGCCGGGTCCAACCACGTGCTCCCGACGGCTGGTTGCGCCTGTCACTCGTCCGGCCTGTCGGTGCGCAGTTTCCTCAAGGCCGTACACGTCGTGAACTACACCCGCGACGCGCTGCACGAGGTCGCCGGCCACGTGCGGACGTTGGCGCACGCCGAGGACCTGCCCGCCCACGGCGCGGCGGTGTCGGCGCGCTTCCCCGGGGAGAGCTGATGGGGGCCTTCGACGGGCTGCCGATCCGCGAGGAGCTGAAGAGCTTCGAGCCGTACGGCGCCCCACAGCTCGACGTCCCGGTGCTGCTGAACGTCAACGAGAACCCGTACCCGCCGAGCGAACGCGCCGTCGCGGACATCGCCGCCGACGTCGCGGTCGCGGCGCGGGGGATGAACCGCTACCCGGACCGCGAGTTCCTTGGGTTGCGCGCGGACCTCGCGGCGTACTTGGGGCGTGAGTCCGGCGCACAACTCGAGCCGGAGCAGCTCTGGGCGGCCAACGGGTCGAACGAGGTGATGCTGCACATCCTGCAGGCCTTCGGCGGCCCGGGGCGTACGGCGCTGTCCTTCGCCCCGACCTACTCGATGTACCCGGAGTATGCGCGGGACACCAACACCGCGTGGGTGACCGGCCGCCGGGCCGAGGACTTCACGCTCGACCGCAGCAAGGCGATCGCCGCGATCTCGCGGCATCGCCCGTCGGTCGTGCTGCTCGCCTCACCGAACAACCCGACCGGTACGGCGCTGCCGATCGAGGTGACCGAGGCGATCGTGGCGCAGGCGGCCGCGCTCGGATCGGTCGTCGTGGTGGACGAGGCGTACGCGGAGTTCCGCCGGACCGGTACGCCCAGTGCGGTCTCATTGCTGCCCGCGTACCCGAATCTCGCGGTCGCGCGGACGATGTCGAAGGCGTTCGCGATGGCCGGTGGCCGGGTCGGATATCTTGCCGCCAGCAAGCAGTTCGTCGACGCGCTACGGATCGTTCGGTTGCCGTACCACCTGTCAGCGGTGACGCAGGCGGTCGCGCGGGCCGCGCTGCGGCACTCCGACGAGTTGCTCGGCCGGGTCGAGCAGCTTCGGGTCGAGCGCGACGAGACCGTCGACTGGCTGCGGTCGGTCGGGCTGCGCGCGGTCGACTCGGACGCGAACTTCGTTCTTTTCGGTACGTTCGCGGACCGGCACGCGGTCTGGCAGGCGCTGCTGGACGACGGCGTGCTGATCCGCGAGACCGGCCCGGCCGGCTGGCTCCGGGTCTCGATCGGGACCGGCGAGGAGATGGCCGCGTTCCGCGCTTCACTGGAGCGCATCCTCAAGTCCGACGTGGGAAGGCAGACATGACGCGCAGTGCGCGGATCGACCGCGAGACGAGTGAGTCCAAGGTGCTGGTCGAGCTGGAGCTCGACGGCACCGGCCGGGCCGACATCTCCACCGGCGTGGGGTTCTACGACCACATGCTGAACGCGCTGGCCAAGCACGCGCTGCTCGACCTGCACGTGAACACGGTCGGCGACCTGGAGATCGACGCGCACCACACCGTCGAGGACACCGCGATCGGGATCGGCCAGGCGCTCCGCGAGGCGCTCGGTGACAAGCGCGGCATCCGCCGCTTCGGCGACGCGACCGTACCGCTGGACGAGGCGCTCGTGCACTGCACGGTCGACCTGTCCGGCCGGCCGTACTGCGTGCACACCGGCGAGCCGGAAGGACAGGTGTACGCGATCATCGGCGGGGACTACGCGGGATCGCTGACCCAGCACGTGTTCGAGACGCTGGCGTTCAACGCGGCGATCTGCGTACACATCCGGGTGCTGTCCGGGCGCGATCCGCACCACATCGTGGAGGCGCAGTTCAAGGCGTTCGCGCGGGCGCTGCGGGCCGCTGCGGAGCTGGACCCGCGGCAGCCGGGCATCCCGTCCACCAAGGGCGCCCTGTGACGAAGAAGGTTGTCCTGCTCGACTACGGATCGGGCAACATCCGGTCGGGGGAGCGGGCGCTGCAACGCGTCGGCGCCGACGTGACCGTGACCGCCGACTTCGACGCGGCCTGCAATGCCGACGGTTTGCTGGTGCCTGGCGTCGGTGCGTTCGCGGCCTGCATGAGCGGGCTGACGGCGGTTCGCGGTGATGTCGTGGTCGACCGTCGGCTGACCGGTGGCCGGCCGGTGCTCGGGATCTGCGTCGGCATGCAGATCCTGTTCGCGCGCGGGATCGAGCATGGCGTCGAAACCGACGGCTGCGAGCAGTGGCCGGGTACGGTCGAGCGGCTGCAGCCGGAGGACGCCCAGCCGGTGCCGCACATGGGCTGGAACACAGTCGACGTACCCGCCGGGACGACGCTGTTCGAGGGCATCGAGAAGGAACGGTTCTACTTCGTGCACTCGTACGGGGTCCGCCGCTGGGAGCTCACCGACGCCCGCGAGTCGGTCGCGCCGCGGGTCACCTGGACCACCTACGGCGGTGACAAGTTCGTCGCCGCGGTCGAGAACGGCCCGCTGACCGCCACCCAGTTCCACCCGGAGAAGTCCGGCGACGCCGGCGCCACCCTGCTGGAGAACTGGGTCCGCTCGCTGTAGCCGGCTGGGCCGCGGCTGATTGCGCTCGTGGTGAGTGAGTGACACTCGTTCACTTGCCGTTGGGTTGTTGTTTACCGTACGTTCACTGGTCACCACTGCTTGTCATCGAGCGAGGAGACCGCCCGTGCCCGAAAACTCCAGTTCCCTGTCAAGACGTCAGTTCGTCGGCCGTGCCGCCGCGGCCGGGGTAGCGGTCAGCGTGGCCGGGTCGGTGGACGCGCTGTACACGGCGCAGCCCGCACTCGGCACGTCCGGTCCGAAGATCGGGTACGGCCCCCTGATCGAGGACCCGGCCGGCATGCTCGATCTGCCCCGCGGGTTCAGCTACAAGATCCTGTCCCGCGAGGGCACCGTACGCCCCGACGGCCTGCAGATCCCGAGCCGGTTCGACGGGATGGGCGTCTTCCCGGACCGCAACGGCGGTTCGCGCCTGGTCCGGAACCACGAATGCAGCCCGACCACCAAGATCAAGGTCGTCGCGCCGGCCGATCGAACGTATGACCCGGGCGGCGCCGGCGGGACCAGCACGCTGGTCGTGGACCGGCACAACGCGACCAGCAAGGAGTACGTCAGCCTCGGCGGTACGGCGATCAACTGCTCCGGCGGGCACACTCCCTGGCGTACCTGGCTGACGTGCGAGGAGACCGAGCTCAAGGCCGGGGAGAGCGGCTACACCAAGGACCACGGATTCATCTTCGAGGTCGACCCGTACGACGACCGCCGGAACGCGAACCCGGTCGCGCTG
The DNA here is from genome assembly GCF_039531045.1 of Kribbella hippodromi. Taxonomy (NCBI): domain Bacteria; kingdom Bacillati; phylum Actinomycetota; class Actinomycetes; order Propionibacteriales; family Kribbellaceae; genus Kribbella; species Kribbella hippodromi. Next base: position 214,170 of record NZ_BAAAPH010000002.1, read on the forward strand.
ACCGCGATGGGCCGGTTCCAGCACGAGGCGGTCGCGATCGACCCGCGGACCGGGATCGTCTACGAGACCGAGGACGCGTTCGTCGCGCCGCTGGGCGGCTTCTACCGCTTCCTCCCGAACCGTCCGCGCGGCGGCTGGGGCACGCTCCGCGCCGGTGGCGAGCTGCAGGCGATGCACATCCCCGGCCTGCCGGACCTGTCGGTGGTGCAGGAAGCCGGCACCGAGTTCCACGACGTGCAGTGGGTGACCGTGCCGGACCCGCTGGCGAAGAGCGAGTCGGTCCGGGCGCAGGACTACGCCAAGCCGATCACCGGCGGGTACAAGCTCGAAGGGTGCTGGTGGGGCGACCTGGACCGGTGCGTGTACTTCGTCTCGTCCTTCGCGCGGACCGAGCTGGGTCCGAAGGTCGATCACGACGGTCAGGTCTGGCGGCTGGATCCGCGCAAGCGCACGCTCCGGCTGGAAGTGATCTTCACCCGGCCGAAGCCCGGCTCGGACGATCCCGAGTTCGATGCCCCGGACAACATCACGATGTCGCCGTACGGCGGGTTGATGATGTGCGAGGACGGGCTCGGCGAGCAGCACATCCTGGGCACGACCGAGGACGGCGAGGTGTTCAAGTTCGCCCGCAACCGGGTGAACACCGGCACCGCGGACAAGCCCGCGTACGGCGAGTTGTCCGGCGCCGGGTTCGCCGCGGACGGGCGGACGATGTTCTTCAACGTGTACTCACCGGGGATCACGTACGCGATCACCGGCCCTTGGCGCCGCCGCCGCTAAGCGCCAGGAAAGGCGACCGGTGCGCCGCCCCAGGTGAGCTGGGCGGTCGCGGATGCGAGCAGTCGCTCGATCGCGAACGCCCGCACCGGGGCCTGTTCGGCGGCCTCCACCAGGTCGCCGTACACGGCCGCGATCCGGCGCTCGATCACCAGGATCAGCGCCGCCGCCGTCGCCACGTTGGTGACGGCGGCCGGCAGGTCGTACGCCGGTTCGGCCGCGACCGGGGTCGCACCGGCGGCAACGATCAACGCGCTCAGCTGGTCCCGGGCGTCGCGGTGCTCCCCGAAGAGATCGGTCGCATCCCGGAACCGCGCCCCGTTGAACTTCCCGCCGGCCACCCCGATCCCGTACAACGCGGCATGCTCACCGGCGAGCGCGGCCTGCAGGGCATCAGCCTGATTCACGACTTGTCCTTCTTCTTGACCGGAGCCAGGGTGGTGCCGAGCTGGGTTTCGGCGGCGGCGAGCTCGGCGAGGAGACGGGCCGGGGCGCCGGACAGCTTGGCGGCGGCCGTGGCGTGAATCGTCGCGGTGGCCTGCTCCTGCTTCGCGATCGCGGCCAGGGCGGCCTGCGAGGTCGCGCCGACCGCCAGCGGCGCGGCCGCCTTCGCGGTGACGCCCGCGGTCTCCTTCAGCTTGGCCAAATGACTCACGTGGTACTTCGCGCCCGCGGCCAGCTGCGCCCGGAGCGCCGGGAACTTCCGGCTCACGTTTGCGTAGAGCTGGGACAATTGAGTCACCTGAGTAGCCGCTGTGCTGAGCGCTGCGACGACTGCCGGGTCGACGGTCGGTGTCTCCCCGGTCGGCCCTGGTGAAGTGGTCGTTCCGTTCGCCCCACTGCCGTTCCCGGAACCACCGGACCCGGCGGAGGGGTCGTCCTTGCACCCGGCCAGCATGGTCGCGCCGGGCCCGAGGGCGACGGTCACGACGGCTGCCTGGGTCAAGGCGCGCCGGCTGAGCGTTCGGCGGCTCGGCGATGGCTGGAGCAGGCGGCGTTCGGGCACGCCGGAACGATACCCGGTGACGCGCCCATCACCGCCCTGGGACGAGCCGGTGACCCGGATCGGAGGATCGGACGGATAGGGTGGGCTACTGCCCTCGGCCGACCGCCGGGGACGGAACGGGTGCACAACTGGAGAGAGGCAGGTCAACCTGTGAGCCGAAAGCAAACCCCTCCGGGCCACACGGACACCACGAGCCTCGAGAACTTCCTGCGGCCGATCGTCGAACAGTTCGGCTGCGACCTGGAGGCCGCTGACATCGCGCCGGCCGGCCGCCGCCGGTTGCTGCGGGTGCTGGTCGACCGCGACGGCGGGATCAGCCTGGACGACGTCGCCGAGGTGACGCGGGCGATTTCCAAGGCGCTGGACACCGACGACATCATGGGCGAGGGCGCGTACACGCTGGAGGTTTCCAGCCCCGGCGTGGACCGGCCGCTCACGCTGCCCCGGCACTGGCGCCGCAACAAGGGCCGGCTGGTCGCGGTCACGATGACCGAGGGCGGCAAGCTGACCGGCCGGATCAAGGACGTCTCCGAGGAGGCGGCCGAGCTGGACGTGGACGGCAAGCGGCAGAGCGTCGCGTACGCGGACGTGGCGAAGGCCAAGGTCCAGATCGAATTCAACCGGGCTGCCGGCAACGACACTGAGACATTTGACGGCGTAGAAACACCTGCCGACGGCACGGTGGAGGAGAACTGACATGGACATCGACATGGCCGTGCTGCGGTCGCTGGAACGGGAGAAGGACATCTCCCTGGACGTCGTGGTCGAGGCGATCGAGCAGGCGCTGCTGGTCGCGTACCACCGGACCGAGGGTGCCGAGCAGCACGCCCGGGCCGAGCTGGACCGCAAGACCGGGCACGTGACCGTGTTCGCGCGGGAGCTGGCCGAGGACGGCACGGTGGCGCGCGAGTACGACGACACCCCGGCAGACTTCGGCCGGATCGCGGCCACCACCGCGAAGCAGATCATCCTGCAGCGGCTGCGCGACGCCGAGGACGAGGTGCGGTACGGCGAGTTCTCCGGCAAGGAGGGCGACATCGTCTCCGGCGTGGTCCAGCAGGGCCGCGACCCGCGCTCGGTGATGGTCGACCTGGGCAAGATCGAGGCCGTGCTGCCGGCGCCGGAGCAGGTGCCGGGGGAGAAGTACGACCACGGTTCCCGGCTGCGGGTGTACGTCGTCGGCGTCCGGAAGGGCTTCAAGGGCCCGCAGATCACGGTCAGCCGGACGCACCCGAACCTGGTCAAGAAGCTGTTCGCCCTAGAGGTCCCGGAGATCGCCGACGGCACCGTCGAGATCACCGCGATCGCGCGGGAGGCGGGGCACCGGACCAAGATCGCGGTCCGTACGCTGAACCCGTCCGTGAACGGCAAGGGTGCTTGCATCGGGCCGATGGGCCAGCGGGTACGCAACATCATGCACGAGCTGCACGGTGAGAAGATCGACATCATCGACCACAGCGACGACCCGGCCACCTTCGTCGGGAATGCGCTGTCGCCGGCGCAGGTGACGTCGGTCGAGGTGGTCGACGCCGCGGCCCGGGCGGCGCGGGTGGTCGTTCCCGACTACCAGCTGTCGCTCGCGATCGGCAAGGAGGGCCAGAACGCGCGGCTCGCGGCCCGGCTGACGGGCTGGCGGATCGACATCCGGCCGGATACCGATGTGACTGATACTGGCGAGAAGGTAGACTGATACCTCGGTCGGTCGACTGAGTCGCAACGACACCCTGAGGAAGAAGTGACAGACGCGCGTCCTGGCAGGATTCGGGAGCGCACCTGTATCGGGTGCCGGAAGCGGTCCAGCCCGGCTGACCTGCTGCGGATGACGGTGTCCGGAGGACTTGTCCTCCCGGATCCCGGGCATCGAGCGCCTGGTCGTGGAGCGCATCTGCACCCCACGACCGAGTGTTTCGAGCTTGCCGTCCGGCGCAAGGCGTTCCCCCGGGCCTTCAAGGTCCCGGGGCCGCTGACTGTGACCGGGCTGCAGGAGTACCTCGCGCAGCGTGATAGTCAAGATGTACGCACGGTCTGACCGGACCGTGTGACCGACATGAAGGCGGGTCATCGACTCATGACCACTCGATGAGTGTCGAACGATGAGTGCAATGCGATGAGCATGTACGTCAACTAACGGTCCGCGCCCAGGCTCGGACCAGAGGGAGAGTAGTGGCAAAGGTCCGGGTCTACGAGCTCGCGAAAGAGCTCGGAGTTACCAGCAAGGTCGTTCTGACCAGACTGAACGACATGGGCGAGTTCGTCCGGTCGGCATCCTCGACGATCGAGGCACCTGTCGTCCGGCGGTTGGCGGAGGAGTTCGAGAAGAACCCGCCGAAGAAGCGCACGGCCAAGAAGGCCGCTGCCAGCACGTCTGCCGCGCCGCAGGCGACCGCACCGGTCGCCCCCGCGCCGTCGGCACCACAGTCCACTCCGGCCGAGCGCGCCGCGGCTTCGCCGGGCGCCGCGACGCAGTCCGACGCGGCCGCGCAGACCGGCTCGCCGGTCTCGTCCGGCACCTCGGGCTCCGGCGCTTCGGCGCCGTCCCGGGCCGTGCCCGGTGCGACGCCGGGCGCCCGCCCGGGTCCGCGTCCGGGCCCGAAGCCGGGTCCGCGGCAGGAGACCCCGGCGGAGTCCGCTCCGGCCGCCTCCACGGGCGGTTCGGCCGCTACGGCCGACTCGGCAGCAGCTGCCTCCGCTCCGGCGGCAGGCGGTTCGGCGGCGCCGAGCGGCACCGACTCGGGCTCCGCTGCGACGGGCACCTCGGGTGCCGGTTCAGCTGGCTCAGGAATCGGCTCGGTCACTCCGGGTACAGGCTCGGCCACGCCGGGTACCACCGGCTCGGCCGCACCGGCTGACGGTACGCGCGATGGGTCGGCTCCGGCCGGCGGGAGTGCCGCGTCGTCGGCGACGCCGTCGTTCGAGGCTCCGGCTGCGAAGGCGGCCCCGGGTGCTCCGGCTCCGGGTCCGCGCCGTCCGGGTGGCGACACCGCCCGTGCGGGTGGCGACACCGCGGCCCGTCCGGGTCCGCGTCCAGGTGGTCAGGGCTCCGGCCCGCGCCCCGGCGGTCAGGCCCCGCGTCCAGGTGGTCAGGGTTCGGCTCCGCGTCCGGGTGGACCGGGTGCGGGAGCTCGTCCGGGTGCACCGCGTCCGGGTGGCTCGCAGCAGGGTGGCCAGGGTGGCGGCGCGCCGCGTCCGGGCGCACCTCGTCCCGGTGGTGCCCCGCGTCCGGGTGCACCGCGTCCGGGCAACAACCCGTTCAGCTCGACCCAGGGCATGCAGCGTGGTGGCCGCCCGGGTCCGGGTGGCCAGGGTGGCGGCGGCGACCGGCAGGCTCCGAGCCCGGCCGGGATGGCCCCGCGTCCGCCGCAGAACCGGCAGGGTGGTGGCGGCGGTAACGACCGGCCGCGCCCGAGTGGCGGTGTACCGGGCGCTCCGCGTCCGAACCCGGCGATGATGCCGAAGTCTTCGGCGGGTACCTTCACCGGTCGTCCCGGTGGCGGTCCCGGTGGTTCCGGCGGCCCCGGTGGCAACCGTGGCGGCGGCCGGCCGGGCGGAGGCCCGGGTGGCGGTCCGCGCGGTGGCGGCGGTGGCGGCGGCGGTTTCCGTCCCGGTGGCGGCCCGAGCGGCCCGCCCGGTGGTGGCGGTGGCCGTCCGGGTCCGGGCAACCGGGGCCGGGGCGGGACCCAGGGTGCCTTCGGGCGTCCGGGTGGTCCGGCTCGTCGTGGCCGGAAGTCGAAGCGGGCGAAGCGCCAGGAATTCGACAACATGCAGGCTCCGGCGGTCGGTGGCGTCCGCGTCCGGCACGGTGACGGCGAGGTCGTCAAGCTGCCCCGTGGCGCGTCGCTGACGGACTTCGCCGAGAAGGTCGGAGTCGACCCGGCGTCGCTGGTGCAGGTGCTGTTCCACCTCGGTGAAATGGTGACTGCCACCCAGTCGGTGAACGAGGAGACGCTCGAGCTGCTCGGTACCGAGCTGAACTACGACGTCCAGATCGTCTCGCCGGAGGACGAGGACCGCGAGCTGCTGCAGTCGTTCGACATCGACTTCGGCAACGACGAGGGCGACGAGACCGACCTGGCTCCGCGGCCGCCGGTGGTGACCGTGATGGGTCACGTCGACCACGGTAAGACGAAGCTGCTGGACGCGATCCGGATGGCGAACGTCCAGGCCAAGGAAGCCGGCGGTATCACCCAGCACATCGGTGCGTACCAGGTGACGACCGAGGTGGACGGCCAGGAGCGGGCGATCACCTTCGTCGACACCCCGGGTCACGAGGCGTTCACCGCCATGCGTGCCCGTGGTGCGCAGGCCACCGACATCGTCATCCTGGTGGTCGCGGCCGACGACGGCGTGATGCCGCAGACGATCGAGGCGCTGAACCACGCCCGCGCGGCAGGGGTCCCGATCGTGGTCGCGGTGAACAAGATCGACGTCCCGGCGGCGGACCCGACCAAGGTGCGCGGTCAGCTGACCGAGTACGGCCTGGTCCCCGAGGAGTACGGCGGCGACACCATGTTCGTCGACGTCTCGGCCAAGTCCCGGATCAACATCGAGGGCCTGCTCGAGGGTGTCGTACTGACCGCGGACGCGGCGCTGGATCTTCGGGCCAACCCGAAGATGCACGCCGAGGGCATCGCGATCGAGGCGAACCTGGACAAGGGCCGTGGTCCGGTGGCGACCGTGCTGGTGCAGCGCGGCACGCTCCGGGTCGGCGACTCGATGGTGGTCGGTCCGGCGTACGGCCGGGTCCGGGCCATGCTCGACGAGCACGGCGACCCGGTCGAGGAAGCCACCCCGTCGCGTCCGGTCCTGGTCCTCGGTCTGACCGCGGTACCAGGTGCGGGTGACAAGTTCCTGGTGGTCGACGACGACCGGATGGCACGGCAGATCGCCGAGAAGCGCGAAGCCCGCGCCCGGGCGGCGGCCAACGCCAAGCGCCGGGCCCGGCGTACCCTCGAGGACTTCATGGCCTCGATGGAGAAGGGCGAGGCGCAGGAGCTGCTGCTGATCCTGAAGGGCGACGTGTCGGGTTCGGTCGAAGCCCTCGAGGACGCACTGGTCCGGATCGAGGTCGGCGACGAGGTCAACCTGCGGATCATCGACCGCGGCGTCGGTGCGATCAACGAGAACGACGTCAACCTGGCCATCGCGTCGAACGCCGTCATCATCGGCTTCAACGTGCGGCCGGCGGGCAAGGCCGGTGACCTGGCCGAGCGCGAGGGCGTGGATGTCCGGTACTACTCGGTCATCTACTCGGCGATCGACGACATCGAGGCGGCCCTGAAGGGCATGCTGAAGCCGATCTACGAGGAGGTCACCCTCGGCCAGGCCGAGATCCGGGAGATCTTCCGCTCCTCGAAGGTGGGCAACATCGCCGGTTGCTGGGTGACCAGCGGTCTGCTCAAGCGGAACGCCAAGGTCCGGTTGATCCGGGACGGCGCGGTGATCGTCGACAACACCGAGCTGTCGTCGCTGAAGAGGTTCAAGGACGACGCGTCCGAGGTCCGCGAGGGCTTCGAGTGTGGTCTGACCATCAACAACTACAACGACATCAAGATCGGCGACGTGGTCGAGGCGTTCGAGCTTCGGGAGAAGCCGCGCAGCTGAGTGGTGCCGAGCGGTAACAGGTAGTCGGTGACCCGGACCGGGTCACCGAGGAGTAGCGTCCGGAGAGACCGCGGTCTCTCCGGACGTTGTTCATGAACGAGGGAGTGAGCCCTGATGGGTGAAGCAAGGGCGAAGCAGCTGGCCGACCGGATCCAGGTGCTCGTCGCGGAGCTGCTCGAGCGCCGGGTCAAGGACCCGCGGCTGGGATTCGTCACCGTGACGGACGCCCGGCTGACCGGTGACCTGCGCGAGGCCAGCATCTTCTACACGGTGTACGGCGACGAGCAGGCGCGGATGTCGACGGCCGCGGCGCTGGAATCGGCCAAGGGGCTGATCCGCAGCGAGGTCGGCAAGGCGCTCGGGCTCCGGCACACGCCGAGCGTGGCGTTCTTCCTGGACGCCGTGCCGGAGACGGCCGGGCACATCGAGGAGCTGCTCGAGAAGGCCCGGAGCGCGGACGCCGAGGTGGCGAAGTCGGCCGCCGGTGCCAAGCCGGCCGGCGAGGCGGACCCGTACAAGCGGCCGCACGACGAGGCCGAGGACGAGGACGACTGAGCATTCCGTTGAGTCTGGAATTCACGCCGGCGTCGGACGGCATCGTTGTCGTCGACAAGCCGGCCGGACTGACCTCCCACACCGTCGTCGCCCGGATTCGCCGGCTGGCCGGAACCCGCAAGGTCGGCCACGCCGGCACGCTGGACCCGATGGCCACCGGCGTGCTCGTGGTCGGCATCAACCGCGCCACCCGGCTGCTCGGTCATCTGCAGCTGGCCGACAAGTCGTACGACGCGACGATCCGGCTCGGTGCGACCACGACCACCGATGACGCCGAGGGCGAGGTCCTCGAGACCGCACCGGTCGACGGCGTGACCGCCGAGGCGATCGCGGCGGCCGTGGTCGGCTTCCGCGGTGACATCTCGCAGGTGCCGTCGAAGGTGTCCGCGATCAAGGTCGACGGCCGCCGGGCGTACGAGCGGGTGCGCGCGGGGGAGGAGGTCGCCCTGAAGGCACGGGCGGTGACCGTGTCGCGGTACGACATTCTCGACGTACGCCCCGACGAGACCGGGATCTCGGTCGATGTCTCGGTGGATTGCTCCAGCGGTACGTACATCCGGGCGCTCGCCCGCGACTTGGGCGCTGAGCTCGGCGTTGGCGGTCATCTCACGGCGCTTCGGCGTACGCGGGTGGGATCGTTCGGGCTGAGTACGGCGCACACGCTGGAATCGCTGGCCGAATCCTTCGATTGGCTACCGATCGCGGAGGTTGCCGCCGGCACCTTTCCGCGGTACGACGCCGATGCGGCGCAGGCGGCGGCGATCCGGACCGGACGGCCGCTGACCGGGGTGGCGCTGGCCGCCGGGCAGACGGCGATGTTCGCGCCGGACGGTACGTTCCTGGCGCTGTACGAACTGCACGGGCCGGTGGCGAAACCGACGGCGGTCTTCGTCAGCTGAGAACTGTCGGTGGCCCGGCGTACGGTGCTGAGCCATGAAATACGGATTCGTGATGGCGTACGGAGATGCCCGCGACGCGGCCGAGCTGGCGGTGCTCGCGGAAGCGCACGGTTGGGACGGGTTCTTCGTCTGGGAGTCGATCTGGGGGATGGACGCCTGGGTGATGCTCGGCGCAGCCGCGATGACGACCGAGCGGATTCGGCTCGGGACCATGCTCACGCCACTGCCACGGCGAAAACCGTGGGATGTCGCGGGGCAAGTCTCGACCGTCGACAACCTCAGCAACGGGCGGGTCATCCTGTCGGTCGGCCTGGGGGTGACAGGGGATCAGCGGTTCTGGCTGTTCGAGGACGATCCGGGGCGGAAGGTCCGCGCGGAGCTGATGGACGAATCGCTGGCGATGCTGCCGCACCTGTGGCGCGACGAGCCGTTCGACTTCACCGGGAAGCACTTCCGGGCGACGATGCCGGCCGAGCTGACGCCACCGGCGCCGCCACCGCCGGTGCAGCAGCCGCGGGTGCCGACCTGGGTGGTCGGCGGCTGGCCGGCCCCGAAGTCGATGCGCCGCGCGGCATTGCAGGACGGCTGGCTGCCGAACGTGGTCGGCGGCGCTGAGCTGACGCCCGAGCTGCTCGCGCAGGGCGTCGAGTGGATCGCAACCGAGCGGCGCGCCCACGGCCTGACAATGGACAACTACGACGTCGTCGCCGAGGGCACGACCCGCGCGGACGATCCCAAGGCGGCCGATACCGTACGCCCTTGGTCCGACGCCGGCGCCACCTGGTGGATAGACGCCGACTGGTCCTCCCTGGACCACGCGGTCACCCGGCCCGCAGCCGAACAACGCCTGAAAGCCGGCCCACCCCGCATCGACTGATGCCCGCCTGCGGGGCGGTTACTTACGGCGCATGCTTTCCAGCAGCACGCGGAGGTCCGCGAGGTCGGCTTCGAACTCGGCGTTGAAGTCGATCTCGTCGTCCAGGTGCGGCGCCAAGCGGTAGTGCGCAGGTAGCTGGGCGGGGGCGAGTTGCGTACGCCGGGAGGTCGGGGTCAGCGTCCCGCGCCCGAAGCGGCCGTTGACTTCGGAGGCGGCGAAGCCCATCACGAAGGTGGAGAGCAACCGCTCGACCCGGGCGACCTGATCGTCGGGCACGCCGGCGTCCAGGATGGTCTGGTACAGCGCGTCCGTGGCTCGGAGCGCCTCCGGCGTCACCGACGGCCGGGACAGCAGCAGCGTGAACGCACTCGGATGCTTACCGGCCAACTTCCGCGCAGCCTGAGCCAACGCCACCAACCGCAACCACCACTCCTCCCCACCATCGCCCACGGCACCGCCGGACGCTCCACCAGCCGCCTCCCCGTCCTCGGCCGGGTGGTGAGCGTCGGCCAGTGGAACCAGCTCGGTGAGTAGTAGTTCGACCATGCCGTCGAGCAGCGCGTCCTTGCTGGACACGTGCGGATACAGCGCCATCGCGCTCAGCCCGACCTTCAATCCGACCGCGCGCATCGACACCGCTTCCAGCCCGCGCTCGTCGGCGATCGCCAGCGCCGCCGCCAGGATGGTCTGTCTCATGTCCTCCACGCCCGGCACTATACGCCATATTTACACTGTAAATACACTGTATAGTGCCGCCCATGACGACTCCCTCCCCACCGGCGGCCGCGCCCGCCGCTCCGCCGTCCTGGCGCTCGGCCCGCCGGGCCCGGCTCGGCTGGTACGGCTATGACTGGGCCAACTCCGTCTTCACCACCAGCGTGACGTCCGTCTTCTTCGGCCCGTACCTGACCGACGCCGCCCGCGCCGCCGCCGGCCCAGATGGGTCGGTCCATCCACTCGGCCTCAGCATCTCCGCCGCGTCGTACGTACCGTTCGTGATCGGCTTGTCGGTCTTCCTGCAGATCTTCGTCCTGCCCACCGCCGCCGCGCTCACCACACGCCACCACAAGGGCCGCCTGCTCGGCGTACTGCTGCTGATCGGCGGCGGCGCGGCGACCGCGATGTACACGATCGGCGAAACCGACTACCTGCTCGGCGGCGCGCTTTTCGTCCTGGCGACGATCGCCCTCGGCGGTTCGATCACGGTCTGCAACACGTACCTGCCGGTGATCGCGCCACCGGAGCGCCAGGACCGTACGTCGGCCGAGGCCTCCGCTGCCGGGTTCCTCAGCGCCGGGCTGATCCTGGTCGTCGACTTGATCGTCTACAACAGCCACGATCGGCTCGGCCTGACCGAGAGCGAAGCGATCCGGATCATCATGATGACCGCCGGGCTGTGGTGGCTGGTCTTCGGCGCGCTCTCCGTGATGCTGCTCCGCGGGTACGGCGCCCCCGCCACAACCCCCGCCACGACACCCGCCGCAGCCCGGATCGGCTCGTACCGACTGCTCGCCCGGGCCTTGCGCGACCTCCGCCAGTACCCGGCCGCAGGCTGGTTCCTGGTCGCGTTCCTGCTCTACTTCAACGGTGTCCAGGCCGTCACGGGCCTGGTCGGGACGTACGCGGTCGAGGCGCTCCGGCTCGAGCTGGATCAGGTGATCGTCGCCGTGCTGGTGGTCCAGTTCGCCGCGGTCGTCGGCACGGCGGCACTCGGACGGGTCGCCGAACGGTACGGCGGCCGCGCGGTGCTGATCGGCTCCGTACTGTTCTGGTGCGCGGTCATCATCACCGGCGGCGTACTTCCGGCCGGCTGGTTCGGCGGATTCCTCGCGTTGTGCGTCAGCGCGGGCCTGGTGGTCGGCGGTACGTACGCGCTCTCCCGCTCGGTGTTCATCCGGCTGGTGCCGGCCGATCGCGTCCCTGAGTACGTCGGCATCTTCGAGACAGTCAACCGTTGTCTCGGCTTCCTCGGCCCGGCCGCCTTCGGCCTGGTGCTGCAGTGGACCGGCAACTACCGCCTGGCGTGGCTGTCGATTCTTGTCTTCCTGGTGGCCGGCGCCGTCACGCTGGTCGCCGCGCCCCGGCCGGAGGTGTCCCATGGCTGAGCTGCGTGTACTGCTGACCGAAGCGACCAGTGCCTCCGCGCGCGAAGTACTGACTGTGCTCGGCCGCCACGGTCACACCGTCGATGTCCTGCACACCGGGGGAGTTTCGCTCACCGCCCGATCACGCTGGGTCCGCCGCCGGTACTCGAGCCCGCCCTTCGCGGCCGATCCGATTGCCTACCTCGACCGTCTTCGGGAGGTCCTGACCAGCACCGAGTACGACGTGGTGCTGCCGACGCACGAGCAATTGGTGGCGCTGTCCCGGTTCGCCGACGAGTTCGGCGCGTTGGCCGGACTTGCGGTGCCACCGTTCGCCGCGGTCCGAGTGCTTCAGGACAAGGCCGCCGCGGCCGACCTGCTCGACCGGCTCGGCCTGCCCCAGCCGGCTACTCGGCTGGTGCACAGCGCGGCCGAGCTCCTGGCCACCGATTTGCTGCCCGCTTACATCAAGTTGCCGGTAGCAACATCCAGCCGCGGCGTCTGGCTGGCGGAGGACGCGGCGCAGCTGACGGAGATCGCCGACCTGTCTGCTGTCCGGGCGAACTTCGCGGCCGGTGGTGTGGTCCTGATCCAGCAGCCGCTGTCCGGCTCGTTGCTGCTGGTGCAGGCGGTGTACGACCACGGCCGGCTGGTCGGCGCGCACACGGCGATCCGCCGGCGCGAGGGCGTACAGGGCAGCGCGTCCGCGAAGGAATCGGTCCGCCGCCCGGATGTGATCGAGCACCTGATCCGGCTCGGCGAGGAACTCCGGTGGCACGGCCCGTTGTCGATCGACGCGATCCTGGACGAGGAGGATCAACCCCGCTACATCGACGTCAATCCGCGGCTCGTCGAGCCGGTGAACGCCGAGCTCGCCGGCGCCCAGCTGGTCGACCGCTGGCTGACCGTGTCCCGTGGCGGGAAGCCGGGTCCCCTTCCGGTTGCGCATCCTGGTGTGCGTACGCACATGCTGTTGATGGCGATCCTGCGGCACGCGGAGGTCGGTCGCGGCCGGCGGGCGATCGTCCGGGAGCTGCTGGCCGCCGTACGCCGCCGCGGCTGGTATGCCGGGAGCACGGAGGAACTGCTGCCGCTCCGCGAGGACCGCATCGGCGCCGCCTTCCTGATCGCGATCACCGCCTGCCTGCTGATCTCACCCGCCCTCTGGAAGCCCCTCGGCGGCAGCGGAGTCCCACCCCACACCCTCACCCCGGAGGGTTGGCATCGGCTGGTTGGCCGAGGATGACCGGGACGGTGAGGGGGCCGATGGTGAAGAAGGACGGGGAGTAGGGGATGTCGTCCGGGTCGACGGCCAGGGCCAAGTCAGGCAGGCGGCGGTAGAGGCTGGCCAGGGCCAGACGGCTCTCCAGTCGGGCCAGTGGAGCGCCGATGCAGTAGCGCGGTCCGTGGCCGAAGCCGAGGTGGCCGGTCTGGGTGCGGGTGATGTCGAACCGGTTCGCGGACTCGCCGTACTCGTCCTCGTCGATCCCGGTCGCCTGGTAGACCACACCCACCGCGCTGCCCTTCGGGATGTCGACGCCCGCGATGGTGACGTCCGCCGCGGTGAACCGGAACGACGTCATCATCACCGAATGCCGGTAGCGCAGCGTCTCCTCGACGACGTCCGCCCAGCGATCCTCCGCCTTGGCCAGAGCGAGTTGGGCGGGGTTCCGCGCGAGCGCCACGATCGCGTACCCCAGCAGGTGAACCGTGGTTTCATGGCCGGCCACGAGCATCAGCCAGAGGATGCCGACCAGCTCGTCGGTGCTGAGCGCGTCGCCGTCGTCGCGGGCCTTGACCAGTGCGCTCGTGAGGTCGTCGGCCGGCTCCTGCTGCTTACTGACCACCAGCGCGTGCAGATAGGCCTGCAGTTCGTTCTGGGTCTGGAACGCCACCTCCGGCGGAGTGGTGTGCGCGAGCAGGGCCGAAGTCCAGTTCCGCAGTCGAGACCGATCCTCGCTCGGTACGCCGAACAGCTCGCAGATCACCCACATCGGCAAGGCTTCGGTGAACGCCGGCACCAGGTCGACCGCGTCGCCGGCCGCCACGATGTCGTCCAGCAGGCCGTCGATGATGGCCTGGATCCGCGGCTCGAGCGTCTGCACCCGGGCCGGCGTGAACGCCTTGCCGACCAGGCCGCGGAGCCGCCGGTGGTCCCCGCCGTCGACGGTGGCCAGGTGACCACCCTGAATGATCGCGCGCAGCGGCCAGTCTGCCGGGATCGTGCCGTCGTGCAGCGCGGGCCAGTGCTGCGGATCGCGCAGGAACGTCGTGTTGTCACCGGCCAGGATCTCCCGGACCGCGTTGTGGGTGAGCGCCAGGTAGGCGGGCACGCCGCCGGGGAACTCGACCTCGACGACCGGGCCGATCTCCCGGAGCCGGATGCAGGTGTCGAGGGGATTTTCGTCGAGAGCGGGAAAGGACGGAAGAGTGGTCGTCATGTCATCCTCTGCTGCCGAAGGAGGCACGCTGCGTCACGAGCGTGCCTCATTACACGGCGCCATCGACGCGGGCACAACTGGTTCTGCACAATCAGCTGATGTGTCAGGAAAATGAGCGGAGATGACTGTGGTCGGCGCGGGTGCGGATGCTGAGGTCGCGTGGGTTGCGGCTGAGTTGGGGTTGAGCGGTGCGGCAGTGGAGCAGGTGCGGGTGCTCGCGGAGGTCGGCCCGCCGCCCGTGCCGGTCAGCCTGGGGGAGGTTGATGGTCGGCTTGGGTTGAGTGAGGACGATCGGCGGGAGGTCCTGGCGAGTCGGCCTGATCCGGTGCGGGACGCCGCGCTGTGGTGGTTGCTGGAGCGGTGCCATCACCAGCTCGTACGCGGGATGGGTACGACCGGACCGTTGCCGCCTTGGCCGGATCTCCCGCCGGAAACGGGGGCGGTCGGGCGGTTCGTCTACGTGTGGGCGTTCCTTGCCACGCTTCCCGCCGTTCGCGCCTGCCACGCGGACCGCGGGATCGCGGACGGTGATTCCTGGCCGATCCTTGCTGTACTCGGGGCGCAGATGGCCAATCGGCGGGCGCTGCATGGCGAAGGTGGTCTGCATACGCAGAATTGGGTGACCCACCACTTCCGTGGCGCCATCTACGCGCTCGACCGCCTGCACTTCGAGCGTCAGCGCTGCTGGTTCGACGCGCGGGATGAAGGTGGTCCGGCGGCGGGGGAGCCCGTGCTTGGGCTGCATATTCCGGAGGGACGGCTCACGCCCGAGTCCGTGGACGCGGCGCTGGAACGGGCGCGGGCCTTCTTCCGGGCGCATTACGCCGACGAGCAGTACGCGTACGCGACCTGTGTCTCCTGGGTGCTCGATCCGCAACTGGCCGAGTACCTGGATGCCGAGACCAACCTCATCCGTTTTCAGCGCCGGTTCGAGCTGCTGCCGGCGGTGGAGAAGGACGACAGCGTGACCGTCGTCGAGTTCCTCTTCAAGCGTTCTCTGCCGGAGCTCGACACGTTGCCCCAGGCAACGACGCTGCAGCGTGCCGTCGTCCGGCACATCCGGTCCGGCCGGCCGTGGCAGTTCCGCACCGGCTGGTTCCCCCTCTGAAAGCGGCGGCGCTCTGACAACCGCAACCCCCAGACCGGCCCAGGTACGCTGGAGGGGTGCGTTCTCGTCCGACGTTGGAGTGGGCCCCGGGCCCGGAGGTGCTGGCGTTGGAGCCGGGGGCGACGGACGTGGGGCCGGTTGCGGAGCTGGTGGCTGCCGGGGGAGTCGTCGTACTGAGCGGTGCCGGGCTGTCGACCGAGTCTGGGATCCCGGACTACCGCGGCGAGACCGGCAGTCTGCGGACGCACACCCCGATGACGTACGGCGACTTCGTGGCCAGTGAATCCGGGCGGCAACGGTACTGGGCGCGCAGTCACCTCGGCTGGCGGACGATCGCCCGCGCCGCACCGAACTCCGGTCACGCCGCCGTCGCCACCTTGCAGGCTCGCGGTCTCGTCAGCGGGGTCATCACCCAGAACGTCGACGGGCTGCACCAGGCCGCCGGCGCCCGCGACGTGATCGAGCTGCACGGCAATCTGGACCGCGTGATCTGCCTGAACTGCGGTACCACCTCGCCGCGCGAGCTCCTCGACCAGCGCCTCCGCGACGCGAACCGTACGTTCACGGCCGAGGCGACCCGGATCAACCCCGACGGCGACGTCGAGCTGCCGGACGAGGTCGTCCGCACGTTCACCGTCGTCCCGTGTACGGTCTGCGGCGGCGTACTCAAACCGGACGTGGTGTTCTTCGGCGAAAACGTGCCCAAGAACCGCGTCGAGCGCTGCTACACGCTCATCGACGACGCGAACGCGCTGCTCGTCCTCGGTTCGTCCCTGACCGTGATGTCCGGCTTCCGCTTCGTCCGGTACGCGGCCAAGGCCGGTACGCCGGTGCTGATCATCAACCAAGGACTGACCCGCGGCGACCCGTACGCGACCGTCCGCGTCCAGCTGCCGCTCGGTCAGGCGCTGACCGAACTGGTCGAGAAAACCAGCGGGCCGAGCCACGCGTGAGGTGGCCCGGCCCGAGGTCCGCGGTACGGATTGGAAAGGGTCAGCGTTGCGCGCTGGTCCGTCCGCGGTTCAGGGAGGCCTCGACGGCCTGGGGTGAAACAAGTCGGGGTGCGGCGGCGGCCTGCTTGGCCAGCTTCCGTCCTTGAGCGGCCCACGCGGACTGCTCGGCGGCGGTCACCACAGCCGGTACGCCGGCCAGCGTCTTGTAGGTCAGCGCGGTCACGCCGGCCTGGCCCTCGTACCGCGGGTGGTAGCTGAACGCGCGGAGCAGGTTGATGTCCTTGCCCTGAATCCACGCCTGACCGTCCGGCGCGCACGCGTCGTGCCCGGTCGACGGGTTGAACGTGTCGACGTACGTCGCGCCGCCCGCGTTCGCCGCGTTGCTCACGGCCTGGTTCAGCGCCTGCTCGATCGAGTACAGGTAGGCGTAGTCGCCGGTCGCGAACGGCAGGATCGACGGGCAGGTGCCGTGCTCCGGGGCGATCTTCGGGTACCCGATCAGCAGGATCTTCGCCTTCGGTGACCGTGCCTTGATGCCCTCGACGACGCCGGTGATCCGGGTCTGGGTCTGGGCGATCTTGGCGAGCAGCGTGTCCACACCGTCGACCGTGAAATGCGCCTTGCACGGCGCGCCGGCCGGATCGGAGGCGCGCAGCGACGGGCAGGTGTCGATGATGCTGCCGAACACGCCGAAGTCGTTGCCGCCGATCCCGACCGTGACCAGATCGGTGTCCGGTGTCAGCGCGTCGAACTGCGGTGCCGCCGTGCCCAGCAGGGTGCTTTGCGGCTTCGTCATGTTCGTCGTGTCCGCGCCGCCACAGCTGACGTCGGTGAGTTCGCGGACGTGCAACTTCTCCGCGAGCTGCTTCGGATAGTTGCTGTACGAGCGGAAGCAGCCGAGCGACAGCACCTCGGGCAGCGGAACGAACGGAGCGGCCGTGTACGAGTCGCCGAGCGCCACGTACTTGCTGAATCTCGGCGTCGCCGCGGCGTTGGCGACCGGCATCCCCGCCACCAGCGTCACGGCCGCGCAGACGGCGACCAGACGGCGTAAATTCACGAGACCTCCCCAGGCTCTGCAGTGCGCGGCCCACCTTAAGTTGAGTCACTGTGCGATTACAAGGGGTGATCGTGGACCTGGTGGGAGGAATGTCCTCGTGGGCCGACCGGGGCGGTGGGGCGGGGTAGCAACAAGCATGGAATCCTCTTCCTATGCGTGTCTGGCACGGAGTGGACGAGATCGGCCCGGAGTTCGGGCCGTCGGTCGTCACCATCGGCAACTTCGACGGCGTCCACCGGGGTCACCAGGAGGTGCTCGCGCACGCCAAGGCGCGCGCGGCCGAGCTGGGCGGACTGCCGGTGGTCGCGCTCACGTTCGACCCGCACCCGATGCGGGTGCTGCGGCCGGACCACGCGCCGCTGATGCTCAGCCAGCCGGAGCAGCGGGCCGAGCTGCTCGGGCAGCACGGTGCGGACGCGGTGCTGATCCTCCCGTTCACCAAGGAGGTGTCGGGCTGGCCGCCGGAGGAGTTCATCGAGCGCGTCCTGGTGAACGCGCTGCACGCCAAGGCCGTCGTCGTCGGCCAGAACTTTCGCTTCGGCCACAAGGCGGCCGGGCACGTCGACACCCTGGTCCAGGCGGGCACGCAGTACGGCTTCCAGGTCGAAGGCCTGAGCCTGGCGGGGGAGCAGCAGCCCTGGTCGTCGACGTACGTCCGCGAGCGGCTCGCCGACGGTGACGTCGAGGCCGCCGCTACGGCGCTCGGCCGGCCGTTCCGGGTCACCGGCGTGGTGATCGAGGGCGACAAGCGCGGTCGCGAGCTCGGGTACCCAACCGCGAACATCCCGGCCGACCCGGGCGCCGCGGTCCCGCAGGACGGCGTGTACGCGGGCTGGCTGACTGTACTGACGTCCGCGCCCGGCGCACCCGCGTACCCGGATCGGCTGCCCGCGGCGATCAGTGTCGGCAGCAACCCGACCTTCGACGGCGTCGACCGCCGGGTCGAGTCGTACGTGCTGGATCGGGACGACCTCGAGCTGTACGGCGCGACCGTCGCGATCGACTTCGTGGCCCGGCTGCGCGGTACCCAGATCCGCTTCGACAGCATCGACGAGCTGCTGGTGCAGATGAAGGCCGATGTCGACGGGGCCCGCCGGCTGCTGAGCACCGACTAGCGCCGACCAGCGCTGACCCAGGGCTGATTAGGGTCGGCCGTCCACGGACTGATACGCTGGCTGCTGCCGTCTGAACGGCCGCGGATCGAGAGTGCTCGGGTGGAGAATGCCCCGGTGCGCCGCGCAACGGAAATCGAGAGGAAGCCTGTGTCAGCTGTTGACGCTGCTACGAAGAAGAAGATCATGGGTGAGTACGCCCTGACCGAGGGTGACACCGGTTCCCCCGAGGTCCAGGTCGCGCTGCTGACCTACCGCATCTCGCACCTGACCGAGCACCTGAAGGAGCACAAGCACGACCACCACAGCCGTCGTGGCTTGCTGCTTCTGGTCGGTCAGCGCCGCCGGCTGCTGAACTACCTGGCGAAGAAGGACATCAACCGCTACCGGTCCCTGATCGAGCGGCTCGGCCTTCGTCGATGACGTCGCGAGGAGCGGCCCCCGGACTTCGGGTGGCCGCTCTTGGCGTATCCGCGCGCAGATGCGCCGGAAACAACTGAATACCGACAACTGAATAAGCAGACGAAACGAGGCGACGCGAAGCGCGTGGCGGGAGGACGACCGGTCCTCGGTAGTGGCTTTCGGGTGACACCAGCTCAGCTGGTGACGGACCCGCGGGCCTCGATCGAAGACCGGCACCCCGGAAGCTCGCGCCTCGCAGTCGTCACACTGTGAGAGAGGGGTATCCCGTGTCGGGATCCACCAACGCGCCGATGGACGGCGCAGAATTCGCTGAGGCCGTGCTGGACAACGGCAGCTTCGGCACCCGCACCATTCGCTTCGAGACGGGCCGCCTGGCCCAGCAGGCCGCCGGCTCCGCCGCCGCCTACCTCGACGGCGACACGATGGTGCTTTCGGCCACCACGGCCAGCAAGAAGCCCAAGGACCAGTTCGACTTCTTCCCGCTGACGGTCGACGTCGAGGAGCGGATGTACGCCGCGGGCCGGATTCCGGGCTCGTTCTTCCGCCGCGAGGGCCGGCCCTCGGAAGAGGCGATCCTGACCTGCCGGCTGATCGACCGCCCGCTGCGGCCGTCGTTCGTGTCCGGCCTGCGGAACGAGATCCAGGTCGTCATCACGGTCCTGGCGCTGAACCCGGACAAGCTGTACGACGTGCTCGCGATCAACGCGGCGTCGATGTCGACGCAGCTGGCGGGCCTGCCGTTCTCCGGCCCGATCGGCGGCGTCCGGGTCGCGCTGATCAACGGCCAGTGGGTGGCGTTCCCGACCCACACCGAGCTCGAGGACGCGGTCTTCGACATGGTGGTGGCCGGCCGGGTCACCGAGACCGGCGACGTCGCGATCATGATGGTCGAGGCGGAGTCCACCCCGGGCACCTTCGAGAAGGTCGCGGCCGGCACCCAGGCGCCGACCGAGGAGATCGTCGCCGAGGGCCTGGAGGCCTCCAAGGGCTTCATCAAGACCCTGGTCGAGGCGCAGGCCGACCTGGCCGCCCGGGCCGCGAAGCCGACGGGCGAGTTCCCGGTCTTCCCGGACTATGCCGACGACGCGTTCGCCGCGGTCGAGGCCGCCGCGAGCGAGGAGCTGGCGCAGGCGCTGACCATCGCCGGCAAGCACGAGCGTGAGGACGCCACCGACGCGGTCAAGGCCGCCACCGTGGACAAGCTGGCCGCCGACTTCGAGGGCCGCGAGAAGGAGCTGTCCGCAGCCTTCCGCTCGCTGACCAAGAAGCTGGTCCGGCAGCGCGTGCTCACCGAGAAGGTCCGGATCGACGGCCGCGGGCTGGCCGACATCCGGCCGCTGAAGGCGCAGATCGGCGTCCTGCCGCGGGTGCACGGCTCGGCGCTGTTCGAGCGCGGCGAGACCCAGATCATGGGTGTCACCACGCTGAACATGCTGCGGATGGAGCAGCAGCTGGACACGCTCTCCCCGGAGACGCGCAAGCGCTACATGCACAACTACAACTTCCCGCCGTACTCGACCGGTGAGACCGGCCGGGTCGGTTCGCCGAAGCGGCGCGAGATCGGCCACGGCGCGCTGGCGGAGCGGGCCCTGGTTCCGGTGCTCCCGTCCCGCGAGGACTTCCCGTACGCGCTGCGTCAGGTGTCCGAGGCGCTCGGCTCGAACGGGTCGACCTCGATGGGTTCGGTCTGCGCCTCGACGCTGTCGCTGCTGAACGCGGGTGTCCCGCTGAAGGCGCCGGTCGCCGGTATCGCGATGGGCCTGATCTCCGGTGAGGTCGACGGCAAGACGCAGTACGTCGCGCTGACCGACATCCTGGGCGCGGAGGACGCGTTCGGCGACATGGACTTCAAGGTCGCCGGTACGAAGGACTTCGTCACCGCCCTGCAGCTGGACACCAAGCTGGACGGCATCCCGGCGAGCGTGCTCGCGGGTGCGCTGACCCAGGCCAAGGACGCCCGGCTGACGATCCTGGACGTGATGGCCAAGGCCATCGACGCGCCGGGTGAGATGAGCGAGTTCGCCCCGCGGGTGATCTCGGTCAAGGTCCCGGTGGACAAGATCGGCGAGGTCATCGGCCCGAAGGGCAAGATGATCAACCAGATCACCGAGGACACCGGCGCCGACATCTCGATCGAGGACGACGGCACCGTGTACATCGGCGCGACCGACGGCCCGTCGGCCGAGGCGGCCCGGGCCGCGATCAACGCGATCGCGAACCCGACCATGCCGGAGAAGGGCGAGCGCTACCTGGGTACGGTTGTGAAGACGACCAACTTCGGTGCGTTCATCAGCCTGCTGCCGGGCAAGGACGGCCTGCTGCACATCTCGAAGCTGCGTCCGCTGGCCGGTGGCAAGCGGGTCGAGGCGGTCGAGGACGTGCTGTCGGTCGGGCAGAAGCTGCAGGTCGAGATCGCCGAGATCGACGACCGCGGCAAGCTCTCGCTGATCCCGGTGATCGAGGGTGAAGAGGGCGGCAAGCCGACCGAAGAGAAGAAGGCGTTCGAGTCCGCCGAGTGACCCGAGCGATCACCAGCACCCTGCTGAGCCCGGAGGCGGGCGGTCCGGTCAAACGGACGGTCCTGCCCTCCGGGCTTCGCGTGCTGTCCCAGTCTGTACCGGGCTTCCGCTCGGTCACTTTCGGCGTGTGGGTCGGCGTCGGCTCCCGCGACGAGCCGGAGCAGCTGGCCGGCGCGACGCACTTCCTCGAACACCTGCTGTTCAAGGGCACCGAGCGGCGCGACGCGCTGGAGATCTCGGCGTCGATCGACGCGGTCGGCGGCGAGATGAACGCGTTCACCGGCAAGGAGTACACCTGCTACTACGCGCGGGTGCTGGACACCGACCTGCCGCTCGCGGTCGACGTCATCTGCGACATGATCACCTCCGCGACGCTCACTTCCACCGATGTGGAGAGCGAGCGGGACGTGATCGACGAAGAGATCGCGATGCACGCCGACGAGACGTCGGACCACATCCACGATCTGTTCGCCGAACAGTTGTGGGGCAGGTCGCCGCTCGGCCGGTCGATCACCGGTACGCCCGAATCGGTCGCCGGATTGTCCCGGCAGCAGGTCGTCGGCTGGTACCGCCGTCGCTACAAGCCGTCGAACATCGTCGTTTCGGTCGCGGGCAATGTCGATCATGCTGACGTCGTACGCCTTGTTCGCAAGGCTTTTGAGCGGCATTGGGTGACGGCGGAGGATTCGCCTGCGCCGGTACGGGCAGCGGCGGCGCGGCGCGTGCCTACGTACGGCGGGGTCCGCGTGCACCATCGCGATGTCGAGCAGGCGCATCTGGTGATGGGCATGCCCGGTTTGGTACGGAGCGACGAGCGTCGGTACGTGGCCGGCGTACTGCACGGCATCGTCGGCGGTGGGATGTCGTCGCGGTTGTTCCAGGAAGTGCGGGAGAAGCGCGGGCTGGCGTACTCCGTGTTCACGTTCGGCTCCGCGTACGCCGACGCCGGGATGGTCGGTGTGTACGCCGGGTGCTTGCCGAAGAAGGCGCCCGAGGTCCTCGACGTGATCCGCGCCGAGCTCGAATCAATTGCCAACGGCAACATCACCGCCGAGGAACTCCTCCGCGGCAAGGGTCAGATGCGCGGCTCGGTCGTGATGGGCCTGGAGGACACCGGCGCCAAGATGACCCGGATCGCCAAGGCCGAGCTCGTCTACGGCGAACTCCCGACGGTCGACGAGCTCCTGCACCGCATCGACGCGGTCACCCTGGACGACGTCACCGCCCTGGCCACCGAGCTGTACGCCGCCACCCCCGCCCTGACCGTCATGGGCCCGTTCGACGAGGACACCACGGCCTTCAGCCTGTGAGGCCGAGGAGCCTTCAGCCTGTGAGGCCGAGGAGCGCGAGGAAGGCGGCCGCCGCGGGTGAGCGGCCGGCCGCGCTCCAGACGACGTACTCGACCCGGTCCGGCGCGTCCTCGATCTCGACGGTCGCGACGCCGGGCAGCTGGGGTGCGTAGGTCGAGGCGAACAAAGCGACGGCGAGCCGTTCGCTGACCAGCCGCGCCATCAACTCGGCGGTGCTGACCTCGAACGCGACATCACGGACGAGTCCGGCGGCTTCGAAGGCCCGGTCGCTCTGCAGCCGTCCGGCGGTGCGGGGTGGCAGGTCGGCGAACGGTTCGCTCGCCAGCTGCTTCAGGGTGACTGTGGGCTCGGCGGCCAGCGGGTGGTCCGGTGGTAGGACGGCGACCAGCCGATCGCGGGCAAGCTCGCGCGCCGCCACGCCGCGCGGCTGAATGCTGGTCGGCAGGCCGAGGAACGCCACGTCCAGAATGCCTTCCTTGACCTGGTCGGCGAGCTTCTCGCTGGCGCCGACCCGCATCGAGATCCGTACGTCGGGGTAGTCGCGCCGGAAGTCTCGCAGCGCCGCGGGTATGTCGACCGCCGCGACCGTCGGGATCAAGCCGACGGCGAGCCGGCCGCGGACCATGCCGACCGCCGCGGCTGCTTCCGCGGCGGCGCGCTCGGCTGCGTCCAGGCATTGCCGCGCCGCCGGGAGGAAGGCAGTACCGGCCGCGGTCAGCCGGACGCTGCGGCTGGTGCGGTCGAACAGGCGGGCGCCGAGTTCACGTTCCAGCCGGGCGATCTGGTGGCTGAGCGCGGACTGTACGACCAGGCAGCGCTCGGCGGCCCGGGTGAAGCTGCTGGTTTCGGCGACCGCGACGACGTACCGGAGTTGCTGGAGTTCCATGGATCTATCGTGAATCACGATCGATGCGGTGACAAACATGTATTGGACTCATCGATCGATCGGCCGGAAGCTGGCTGCGTGACCAATCAATCTGTCGTCCTGGAAGAGCGTGCTTCGACGGTGCGCTCGTGGCTCGGGGTCGCCGCGATCACCGCCAGCCTGTTCGTGTTCCTGACCACCGAGCTGATGCCGGTCGGCCTGCTCAGCCCGCTGAGCGGCAGCCTGGGGGTTCCCGTCGGTGTCGCGGGCCTGATGGTGACGTTGTACGGCGTCTCGGCCGGCCTCGGCGTACCGTTCATCGTCGCGTGGAGCCGGCGCGTCAACCGGCGCGTACTGCTGTCCGTACTCCTGTCCGTGCTGACCATCGGCAACCTGGTGACCTCGATCGCGCCGAACTTCGCGCTGATGCTGGTGACCCGGCTGGGCATGGGGTTCGCCAGCGGCGTCTTCTGGGCCATCGGCGTGAGCATGGCGATGCGCCTCGTCGCACCGCGCGACGCGGGCCGGGCGGCCGCGACCGTCATGTCCGGCATCTCGGTCGCCGCAGTGGTCGGCATCCCACTCGGCATCTTCCTCGAGAGCCACACCGACTGGCGTAGGACCTTCCTGATCTGGTCGGGCTTGAGTCTGCTCGTACTCATCGCGGTGGTGGCCGCGATTCCTTCGCTGCCGTCCGACAACGCGGTGCCAGTACGTGCGGTGTTCGCACTGCCCGTACAGAACGCGCGGCTGCGGCTCGTAATGGTGATGGTGATGCTGTTCGTGCTCGGCCACTTCGGCGCGTACACGTTCGTCCGGCCTTATCTGGAAGGCGAATCGTCCGTCAGTCCCGCTTTCATCACCGCGGTGCTGATGGCGTACGGCGCCGCGGCTGCCGTAGGCAACTTCGTCGGCGGACGCGTGGTCGCCTGGAACGCCCGCGCAGGCTTCATGCTCGGAACCACCGGCGTAGCCGCAGCACTCGTGCTACTCCTGCTAGTAGGCAGCTCACCAGTCGGCCAGGTCATCACGCTTGTCCTCTGGGGCATGTCCTTCGGCGTCGTGCAACTCTCCCAGGTGAACCTCACCCAGTCGGCCGCGCCGAACACGTTCGAAGCCGCCATGTCCCTGAACACCATGGCCTACAACACCTCAATCGCCCTAGGCGCCCTCTTCGGCGGCCTCCTGGCCGACCACACCGGCATCATCACCACCATCTACTTCGCCATCACCCTCACCACCACCGCCCTCCTCCTAACCCTCACCACCAAACCGCAACTCACGTGATGCGGCCGGCCTCGCCGCGGGGTAGGTTGTCGGGGAACACGTCACACGTGATCTGCCACTGGATCCCTGGACGCACGGGCTGGGCTCGCTTGCTGGGATGACACGCATTTGACGGCCGACGAGATTCGCGCTGGGTTCCCGGCGCGGTTCCGGCCTGCTCTGCGTGAAAGAGGATCAGCGTGCTCGATGCGTTTCGTACTGCCCGTGAGGCGTTGGTGGATGCGGTTCGGGTCGCGCCCGGCTGGCTGACGCTGTACTCCGCGCTTCAGCTCGTACTGGCGATGCTGCCCGGTGCACAGGTCGTCCTGATCCGGGACCTGGTCGAAGGCGGCGACAGCTGGCCGCCGCTGGCCGGCCTGACTGTCGTGGTGGGGGCGATGTACCCGCTGACGCAGGTGTCGAACGGCATCGGCCAGCGGTTGATGTTGCGGTTGCGCCTGCAGCTTCGGGTCGAGCTCGCGTATGCGGCCGCGCGTCTGAGTCCGGGGCGCCTAGCCGAGCCCGAGGTGGTCGCCGACCTGGAGGCGAGCCAGGCGGCGACCCACCCGATGAGTGACCTGGCCGGTAAGCCGGTGCAGGTTTTGAGTGCGGCGGTGACCTCGGTCGTGTTGTGCGTGACGATCGCGTCGATCAACTTGCTCTCGGGGATTCTCGTACTCACAGCGCTGGTGCCGACCGTGCTGGCGTTCACCCTGATCTCCCGGATGGAGGCGAGAGGCTGGCCAAAGGTCGGGGCGTACGAGCGCGCGGCGGCGTACGCGACCGAGCAACTGATCCAGCAACGCCCAGGTACCGAGTTGGCGGTGCTCGGGTCGGCGTGGAAGGTCGCCGCGCTGATCGCCGACAGCCGGTCGCGGGCGACTCGCGTACTCGATCGAATGATCCGCACTGCGCTGAACTTCGAGCTCGCCGCGGCCTTGGTCACGGTCATGCTCTTCGGTGCCGCATTGGTCGCGCTCGTGACAGGTGGCGCGAACGGGGGAGCAGCGGCCGCCGCCGTCGCCGGGACAATCACCGGTCTGAACGCGATCCGCCAATGCGGGTACGCGTTCGGGAGCATCGTCACCGCGACTCCGCAGGCGATGATCTACCGGCGCTTCATCAGCAGTGTGCCCGCCGGGGCATCGCAGACCGTGGTACCGCTCGTCGAATCCGTCGCTTTGGAGAACGTCACCTTCCAGTACCCGGGCGCCGCCGGGCCGACGCTCCGCGACGTCAGCATCGTCGCCCGCCGAGGCGAAATGGTCGCACTGGTCGGCGTGAACGGCGCCGGGAAGTCGACAGCGATCAACCTTCTGGTCGGAACTTTGAAGCCGGACGGCGGCCGTGTACTCATCAACAGCCACATGTGCCGCGACGCCGCAACCATGACCGAGACCGAACGGCTCGGGCATTTCGGCCTGCTGGTGCAGGAGTTCGGCCGCTTCGAGTTCACCCTCCGGGACACCGTCAGCCTCGGTACGCCCGCGACCGCACCGGACGACGCCGTCCGCCGCGCCCTCGCCGGTACTTTCGCCGCCGACCTACCTCTCGACACCCGCCTCGGCCAGCAATGGGGCGGCACCGGCATCTCCGGCGGGCAATGGCAGCGCCTCGCCCTGGCCCGCATCCGCCTCCGCGCCGCCGGCGTCTGGATCCTCGACGAACCGACCTCCGCGATCGACGCCGAAGCAGAACGCGAAATCTTCGCCGAACTCCGCCAGACCAGCGCCGATCGAATCACCATCGTCGTCTCGCACCGCGCCTGGACGTTGCGCGAAATGGACCGCATCTACGTCATCGACGCCGGTGCGGTGGTGCAGCAAGGAACGTACGCGGAGCTGATGTCCCAACCCACCGGCCGCTTCGCCCAGCTGTTCGCGGCTCAAGAGGCTGAGGGCTGACGGATTATGTGACCGCTGGCGTGCTGCAACACGGCAGCGGCGAAACAACCTGCCGGCCGCAGGTTGGTGATCGCGGCGCCTCAGCACAGTACGCAGGGGTTCGAACACTCACCGCGCTCGTCTAAGCGATCACCAGTGCGCAACTGTGAGCACCAGCACGGTTTGCAGCGTAGCTCCCCTGTCCTCTGATGACTAGGCCGCACTGATCTGATTAAGTGAGCCGGAGATCGCGATCACGCAATGGGTCATCTGAGGTCTTGGCAGGTAACGCTCGCGTTACGCGCCGCCGCTTTGTGGCTGACAACGTTGACATGCGCAGTTTCGACCAGCAACCATGACGCTTGATCCGCCCGCCTAACGGCCCTCCCGCCGAGGAAGTTGGTTTGACCGTGCGACGTCTGACTGGGGTTGTGGGGGTGGCAGCCGGTCTCGCGCTGCTGCTGTCCTCGTGTGGTGACGGCAAGAGCAGCAGCGGCAGTGGGGACTCAGGTACCAAGAGTGAGGTGATCGGCATCGCCGCCGATCCGCTGGACTACATCAACCCGCTGAACGACAACGGCACCGCGGGGATCGGGGTCTCGATGGCGATCTTCGCGCCCCTGGTGACCACCGACCCGGAGTCCGGGAAACTGCAGAACGTGATGGCGGACTCGGTCACGCCGGACAAGAACAGCCAGACCTGGACGATCAAGCTGAAGCCCGGCAACACCTTCCAGAACGGCCAGCCGCTGACCGCGAAGGACTACGTCGACAGCTGGAACATGACCGCCCAGGGCTCGAACGGCTGGAAGAACAACGGATTCTTCTCCAAGGTCGAGGGCTACGACGCGATGAACCCGCCGACCCCGGACGGCGCGACGCCGAAGCCGACGTCGGTGAAGGCGCTGAGCGGCCTGAAGCTGGTCGACAATCTGACCTTCACGGTCAAGCTCAAGGTGCCGTTCTCCCAGTTCGGCCTGACCTTGCAGTACTACGGCCTGGCGCCGATTCCGGAGGAGGTCCGGAAGAACCCCGACGCGTACAAGCGCAAGCCGATCGGCAACGGCCCGTACAAGCTGGCCGCGGCCTGGAACGCCGGTGACGACCTGAAGCTGGCGAAGTGGGACGGCTACAAGGGCCCGGCGATTCCGCAGGCGGACCAGATCACCTACCGGTTCATCCCGAACGCGGACACCGCGTACAACGAGTTCCTGGCCGGCAACCTGGACTTCGTCGATGTGCCGTCGACCAAGGTGAAGAGCTTCAAGACCGACGCGCCGGACCAGTGGGTGACCAGCGTCAGCTCGGGTGCCAACTACCTGGTGATCCCGGCCTGGGACGCGCGGTTCAAGAACCCGAAGCTGCGGTACGCGATCTCGGAAGCGATCGACCGCAACGCCTTCGCCGATCTGGTCGGGCTGTCCGAGCCGGCCAAGGGCCTGATCGCGCCGGACATGGCCGGGTACCGCGACAACGCCTGTAAGTACTGCGATTTCGACGCTACCAAGGCGAAGCAGCTGCTCCAGGAAGCCGGCGGTTTCTCCGGTGTACTGAACATCAACTACAACACCACGTCCGCGACCGGGCAGATCTACGCCGAGGCGATCGGCAACATGCTCCGGCAGAACCTCGGCCTGCAGGTGAAGTACACCGGCAAGCAGGGCTCGGAGATCACCGAGCTGGCCGACAGCCGCAAGCTGGACGGGCTGCGCTTCAGCGGCTGGGGTCACGACTACCCGTCGATCGAGGACTACCTGACCCCGATGTTCAAGTCCAACGGTGACGCGAACTTCGCCGGCTACGCGAACCCGGCCCTGGACGCGCTGCTGGCCAAGGGCGACGCCGAACCGGACCCGGAGAAGGCGATCGCGGTGTACCAGCAGGCCGAGGACATCGCCCTCGAGGACATGCCGCTGATCCCGCTGTACACCAAGTCGAACGCGTACCTGCACTCGGCCAAGATCGAGCCCCGGGTCTCCAAGTACGTCGGCGTGTCGGCACTCTGGGCCACTTTCAAATGATCCGTTTCGTCCTCCGTCGTATTCTCGCGGCGGTTCCGATCGGTGTGATCGTCACGCTGGGGGTCTTCGCGCTCGTGTTCGCGATGCCTGGAGACCCCCTGCGGGAGCTGGCCGGGGACAAGCCGATCCCGGCCGCGGTGCTGGCGGCGAAACGGGCCCAGTACCACCTCGACGATCCGTTCATCGTGCAGTACCTGCTGAGCATGAAGGACATCCTGACCGGCCATTTCGGTACGACGTTCGCCGGCGCCGACATCGCCGATCAGCTCCGGCTGCGCATCCCGGTGACGTTGAAGCTGGCTTCGATGGGCCTGGTTTTCCAGTGGATCGCCGGTCTGCTGTTCGGGCTGTACGCGGGCTTCCGCCGCAACGGCATGGTCGACCGGATGTTGCTGCTGGCAACGTTGGTGGTACTGGCGGTGCCCGGCCTGGTGCTGTACTTCACCGGTCAGTACCTGCTCGGTGTCGAGCTGAAATGGCTGCCGGTTTCGGGTATCCGGGACGGCTGGCCACTGTCGTACCTGCTGCCGGCCGTCTGTATCGGCATCACCGGATTCGCCGGGCTGGCTCGGCTGACCCGGACGTCGATTGTCGACACTGCCAACGCGGACTTCGTGAAGACCGCGCGGGCCAAGGGACTCGGCGAGCAGCGGATCCTCTGGCGGCACGTACTGCCGAATGCCCTGCTGCCGGTCGTGACGCTGATGGGGATCGACCTTGCGGGCATCTTCGGCGGCGCCGTGCTGGCGGAGAGCATCTTCAACCTGCCCGGGCTCGGTCAGTTCATGTTCCAGGCGATCAAGCTGAAGGAGGGCGGCGTGGTCGTACTGCTGTCGACGCTCGCGTTCCTGATGTTTATCGTCATCAATCTGATTGTCGACGTCGTCTACGGCGCGATCGATCCGAGGGTGCGTAATGTCTGAGACCCAGCAGGTTTTCGGGGCCGAAGCACAGGACCTCGAAGGCCGTACCCTGTCGAACCGGGAGCTGCTCCGCGCGCT
Organism: Kribbella hippodromi; assembly: GCF_039531045.1. Lineage (NCBI taxonomy): Bacteria > Bacillati > Actinomycetota > Actinomycetes > Propionibacteriales > Kribbellaceae > Kribbella > Kribbella hippodromi. Next base: position 243,931 of record NZ_BAAAPH010000002.1, read on the forward strand.
GCTGCGCAAACCGCAGTTCGACATCTGCCTCGTACTGGTGCTGACCTTCTTCCTGATGGCGGCGGTGCCGCGACTGTTCACCTCGGCCGATCCGCGCTTCTGCGAGCTGACCAAGAGCCAGCACGGTCGCGAGCCCGGGCATCCGTTCGGCTTCGACATCCAGGGCTGCGACTACTTCGCGAACGTGATCTACGGCGCGCGCCCGTCGGTGCTGGTCAGCCTGGTCGCGGGCGTCGGCGGCTTCGTGGTCGCGGGCATCCTCGGTCTGCTGGCCGGGTACTTCCCGGGACTGGTCGACACCGTGATCTCGCGGATCGCGGACGTACTGTTCGCGCTGCCCGGCCTGATCGCGCTGATCGTGATCCTGAACTCGGTGCCGAACCGGAGCATCTGGATCATCGTCGCGATCATCATGGTCACCGGATGGCCGCAGGGGATGCGGGTGATGCGCTCGACCGTGTTCTCGGTCCGCAACCGCGAGTACGTCCTGGCCGCCCGGTCGATCGGGGCGACACCGGTACGAATCCTGCGCAAACACGTGTTCCCGAACGCGATGGCTCCGCTGCTGGCGATGACGACGCTCGGTATCGGCGGCCTGATCGGCCTGGAAGCCGTGCTGACCTTCCTCGGCGTCGGCCTGCAACCGCCGTCGATCTCGTGGGGCTCCCAGTTCGGCGTCGCCACCTCGTACCGGGAAACGCCGCACCTGTTCATCTGGCCGGCGCTGTTCATCTCCACGATGACGATCTCGTTCATGATCATCGGCGACTCGATCCGCGACGCCCTCGACCCGAAGTTGATGCGATGACGAGCACAGGAGAAGTACTGCTGAAGGTCGACGATCTGACCGTTGAGTTCGACACCCCGCACGGGTCGGTCCGGGCCGTCGACGGCGTGTCCTGGCAGGTACGGGCCGGGGAGACACTCGCGATTCTGGGCGAATCGGGTTCCGGGAAGAGCGTGTCGACGCAAGCGCTGACCGGGATCCTGGAGATGCCGCCGGGGCGGATCGTTTCGGGGACGGCCGAGTACCGCGGTACCGACCTGATCGCGATGACCACGAAGGAACGCCGCAAGGTCGTCGGCGACCGGATCACGATGGTGTTCCAGGACTCGCTGTCGGCGCTGAACCCGGTGCAGTCGGTCGGTACCCAGATCGCCGAGTGCTACCGCGTACACCGCGGGATGTCCAAGCAGGACGCGATGCGCCGGGCCGCGGAGATGCTCGACCAAGTACGGATCCCGGCCGCGGCGAAACGGGTCCGCGACTACCCGCACGAGTTCTCCGGCGGGATGCGGCAGCGGGTGATGCTGGCGATGGCGCTCGCGCTGGACCCGGAGGTGCTGATCGCCGACGAGCCGACCACCGCGCTCGACGTGACCGTTCAGGCCCAGATCCTGGAGCTGATCGCGGAGTTGCAGGCCGAGCGGGAGATGGGCGTTGTCCTGATCACCCACGACCTCGGCGTCGTCTCCGATGTCGCCGACAACGTGGTGGTGATGTACGCGGGTCATGTCGTCGAGCGTGCTTCCACGGCGGCAGCGCTGGATCGGCCGGTGCATCCGTACACCGAAGGCCTGCTCGGCTCGATGCCGTCGGCCGAGCTGAAGGGCCGTGAGCTGCCGACCATCCCGGGTACACCGCCGTCGCTGCGGGCGATCCCGTCCGGCTGCGCGTTCCGGACCCGCTGCCCGATCGCGATCGACGAGTGCGCCACGGCCGTGCCGCCGCTGCTGACGGTCGCGCCCGGCCGGGACGCCGCCTGCATCCGCCGCACCACGCTCGAAGCCAAGGAGGCCGTCTGATGGCCGATGAGTTGCTGGTGGCAACGAATGTCGTGAAGCACTACGACATCAGCCCGGCGCTGAACTTCGGCGCCAAAACGCTGGTCCGCGCCGTCGACGGTGTCGATCTGACGCTGCGCAAGGGCGAGTCGCTCGGCATCGTCGGCGAGTCCGGTTGCGGCAAGTCCACGCTGGTCCGGCTGCTCGCCGCCCTGGAGAAGCCGACCGCGGGACAGATCGAGTACGGCGGCGTGGATGTGGGCAAGCTGCGCGGCCGGGAGTTGCGGCGCTGGCGGCGGAACGTCCAGGTGGTGTTCCAGGACCCGTACTCCAGCCTGAATCCGCGGCTGCGGGTCGGCGAGATCGTGGCCGAGCCGTTCGAGGTGCACCCGGACGTGGGCAAGAAGGTCGACGTCCGGTCGCGGGTCCGGGAACTGCTGGAGCTGGTCGGTCTGCGGCCCGAGGACGAGACGAAGTTCCCGCACCAGTTCTCCGGCGGACAGCGGCAGCGGATCGGGATCGCGCGGGCGATCGCGCTCAACCCGGACGTCCTGCTCTGCGACGAGCCGGTGTCGGCGCTCGACCTGTCGGTCCAGGCCCAGGTGGTGAACCTGCTGATGCGGCTGCAGCGTGAGCTCGGTCTGAGCATCATCTTCGTGGCCCACGACCTGTCGGTGGTCCGGCACGTCTCGGACCGGGTCGCGGTGATGTACCTGGGCAAGGTGGCTGAGCTGGGAGAGCACCAGCAGGTGTACGACGTGCCCGCCCACCCGTACACGCAGGCGCTGCTCTCCGCGGAGCCCGGCCTGGCTCGCCAGGGGCGGCAGCGGATCGTACTGGCCGGTGACCCGCCGTCGCCGGTGATGCCGCCTGGTGGCTGCCGTTTCCACACCCGTTGTCTGCGGGCCGAGCAGAAGTGTCACACCGACGTGCCGGAGCTTCGGGAGATCGGCTCGGGCCAGACTGTTTCCTGCCACTTTGCGGAGGACGCGCAAGCCGCTTACTCAGCCACCTGAGACACGGACCGCTAGTGTGGCGGCCGTGAGCACGCTGCGGGTCGTACTGCGAGACCGGCGTTCCGTGCTGCTGGTCGGCGTACTGGTAGTGGCGGCTGGTCTTGCGGCGTGGTGGATCGTTGCCGCGGCGCAGTCCGCCAACAGGGGCTTCGACATCACCGACGAGGGGTACTACCTGCTGTCGTACCGGTGGTGGGACAGCAATCCGCTCGCACTGACCGGTGTGCAGTACTTGTACGGGCCCGTGTTCGAGTGGTTCGGCTACGACATCGTGAAGCTCCGCGTGTTCCGGCTGGTGACCGTAGTCTTCGTACACCTGCTCTTCGGCTACAGCTTCATGCGCTGGCTGCGGGGACGACGGCCCGGGATGCCCCGCTCCATCCTGTTTGAGCTGGCGGGTACTGCCCTCATCCTCGCAGCCGGGGGGATGAGCTTCGCGTGGCTGCCGTTGTCGCCCGGGTACAACGACGTGATCCTGCTCGGTGCGCTGACACTGCTGTCGTGCGTGCTGTGGATGGCGACAGCGGTCGACCGCGACCGGCAGGTACCGTTCTGGGTGCCGGTAGTGGCCGGTCTGGTGATCGGCGTGATGGTGCTGGCCAAGTGGACTTCGGTCGTGGTGATCGGCCTGATCGTGCTGGCTGCCGTCGTAGTGCTGGCAGGTCGCGGTTGGCGCTCTGTTGCCCGGGGCATCCTCTTGGCACTCGGCGGCCTGGCGGTGACGGCGCTCGTGGTGCAGCTGTTCGTAGTACGGCTGAACGTGGCGATCCCGGGGATCATCACCGTCAACAAGTTCATCGCAGGTACTTCGTACACGCCGGCTGATCTGTTGCAGATCTACTGGTCGAGCGGGATCAAGCTGCTCGGGCGGACGCTGCAAGCACACTGGCTCCTACTACTGGCGACTGCACTAGCCACTATCGCCCGTTGGCGTTGGCTCCGTCTTACTGCAGCTGTCCTGGTGGTGGCCGGCCTGGTCATCTCGGTACGCCACGTTCTAGCCGGCGACGGCGCACTGGGCGGGTCGCAGCACACAGGGGCGTACGCACAGACGCTGCTGGCCGCTGTACTGGTAGCAGTGGTTGCTGCTGCCGGTGCGGTGATCACCTACCGCGTCGGCGTCACGGAGTGCTCGCGGTTGAGCCGGGAGAACACCAGGACCTGGGTGATCCTCGCAGTACTCGTCCTATTGCCCTTCGTGCAGGCATTTGGCACAAACACCCCGCTGTACACCATCGGCTTCAACGCGTTCGCCACCTGGGCCGCGGTGATGATTGCGGTTCTCACTGGTATCTGGGCGACTCCGGTTGCAGCCCGGGCGACAGTAGGTCTCGTCCTGGTCGGCGCGTTGGTCGCTACCGCCTCCATCGCGTACACAGGGCTGATCGACTACCCGTACCGCTCGGTCGGTCGCTCGCAGCTCACCCAGGCCGCCACACTGCCCGCTCTGAAGGGCCTGTACCTGTCGGAACCGATGGAGCAGAACTTCACCAAGCTGGCCGGCGAGCTGCGGCCGTACACCGAGCCGGGCGGGCGCCCGATGCTGGCGTTCGACAAGATGGCCGGCCTGGTGCTGGTACTCGACGGCCGGCCGCTCGGTGAGGCCTGGGTCGCGCCGAAGGAGCGCGACCGGACCGACGCGGGGATCGAGGAGGTCTGCCGGAAGAACCCTCCGCCGCGGCCGCCGCTGCTCCTCCTCAACCGGCTGATCAGCCTCGAGGACATCGCCGCACTCGATACCTGCCGGGTGGACTTCCGTGACTACGACCTGCTCGCACCGCCACAGCAGACGATCGGCGTGCAGGTGTGGATACCGAAGGCCGAGCGTTCCGCCACTACGACCGGATGAGATCCTTGTGTCCTCCTAAGGACTAAGGGTGTGTACAGATGATCAAGGTCGGGGTGCTCGGGGCCAAGGGCAAGATGGGGGCTCAGACGTGCCTCGCGGTCGAGGAGGCCGCTGACACCGAGCTGGTCGCGCGGCTCGACCAGGGTGACGAGCTGGACGAGCTGACTCGCGCGGGTGCCGAGGTCGTGGTCGACTTCACCCGGCCCGAGGTCGTGATGGACAACCTGGCCTGGTGCATCGCGCACGGCATCCACGCCGTCGTCGGCACCACCGGCTTCGACGAAGAGCGGCTCGCCACGTTGCGTACGCAGCTCGAGGCCAACCCGGGCACCGGCGTCCTGATCGCGCCGAACTTCTCCATCGGTGCGGTGCTGATGATGCAGTTCGCCGCCCAGGCCGCGCGGTACTACGAGTCGGTGGAGATCATCGAGTTGCACCACCCGGACAAGGTGGACGCGCCTTCCGGTACGGCCCGGCGGACGGCTGAACTTGTCGCGGCGGTCCGGCGCGAGGCCGAGGCCGGCCCGATTCCGGACGCGACCACGACCGCGCTGGAGGGCGCTCGGGGCGCGGACGTGGACGGCATCCGCGTACACGGCGTTCGGCTGCGTGGACTGGTCGCGCACCAGGAAGTGCTGTTCGGCGACGAGGGCGAGACCCTGACCATCCGGCACGACTCGATGCACCGGACGTCGTTCATGGCGGGCGTGCTGCTCGGCGTACGCAGCATCGGCACCGCCCCCGGCCTGACCGTCGGCCTGGAGCACTTCATGGACCTGTCCTGACGATGACAGCGAAGCGGACCGCGATTCTGCTGGCGGTGGTGTTCGTCGCGTACGCCGGGCTGCTCGGCTGGCGCGGTGTGCTCCTGATCGGTACTGGCGACCCAGTGGCGATCGTGCTCGGAATTGCGGTGCTGGTCATCCCGCTCCTCGGTGCGTACCTGGTCTGGCGGGAGCTGCAGTTCGGGCGGCAGACCGAGGTGCTGGCGCGGGAGCTGGAGGCGTCCGGCGGGCTTCCGGTCGACGACCTGCCGCGCCGGCCGTCCGGGCGGATCGACCGGGCCGCCGCGGACGAGGCCTTCGGGCGGTACCAGGCCGAGGCGGAGGCGGCGCCGGACGATTGGCGGGTCTGGTTCCGGCTGTCGACCGCCTACGACGCGGCGGGGGACCGGAAGCGGGCCCGGCAGAGCATGCGGACCGCGATCGCCCAGCACGCCCAATCCAGCTGACGCTCGCTCGGGTCAGCCGGCGTTGCCCAGCTGAAGTGCGCCTGGTCAAACTGAAGTTACCCTCGAGTTCGCTGTGAACAAGCCGGTGAACCTGCCAATCCGGGCCAGAACGCGATAGCTTCAGTGGTGAAGGTGCGTGGCAGCCGCCACGTAAGGGTCGGAGACTGGGTGGGGCCGTCCTGTGCCATCAGACGGGTCTCGCCGCGGCTCGGACGACGTGCAGGGCGCAGGATTCGGTGGTCTGCTGCGACGGCACCGGCGAGAGGCCGGGCTGTCGCAGGAAGCGCTGGCGGAGCTGGCCGGCCTGAGCGTCGACGCGATCGCGGCGTTGGAGCGGGGGCGCCGAAGGGCGCCGCGGGCGCACACGCTGCGCCTGCTGACCGATGCGTTGCGACTCACCGACCCGGACCGCTCAGTGCTCACCGCGGCCGCCCGCCGGGAGTCCGCCCCGTCCCGCTCGCCGATGCGCCCGCCACCCGCACCGGCCAACGAACTGGTCGGGCGGACGACCGAACTGACCACGACCAGCCGCCTGCTCTCGCAGCGGATCACCCGGCTGCTGACCGTCACCGGTCCGGGTGGCGTCGGTAAGACCAGGCTGACGATGGCTCTGACAGCAGCGCTGGCGGAAGGATTCCACGACGGTGTCTGCTGGGTTCCGCTCGCCTCCCTGGCCGACCCGTCAACGGTCGTACCAGCCGTTGCCACTGCGATCGGGCTGCATCCGCTGGACAGCACGCGGGTGGTCGAGGAGATCGCCGAGCAGATCGGCCGCAACTCGATGCTGCTGGTGTTCGACAACTGTTCGCACCTCGTCGGTGCGGTTGGTCAGCTCTGCGCAGCTCTGCTGGAGTCCTGTCCGAACCTGTCCATCCTGGCGTCCAGCCGCGAGCTACTACGGCTCCCCGGCGAGAGCGTGTACGTCGTACCCGCCTTGGCGCTCCCGCACGACCCGGACCAGCCGGCGTCATCCGCTGCCGTGCAACTGTTCGTAGAGCGTGCGACCGCTCGCGGCTACGACCCGACCGGTGAGCTGGACCAGGTGGCCCGGGTGGTGCGCCGGCTGGAGGGCATGCCACTCGCGATCGAGCTGGCCGCGGCCCGTACGAACGTGATGACGATTGACGAGCTGGCGGTCGAGCTGGAGTCGTCGTTCGGCATCCTCGCCGGTGGTTCGCGGACCGCGTCGCCACGGCAGCAGTCCATGTACGGAGCGATCGAGTGGAGCCATGCGTTACTCACGCCGACCGAGCGGGAGGTGTTCGCGCAGCTGTCGGTGTTCGTCGGCGGCTGGACGTTGAACGCGGCCGCGACAGTGATGTCGGGACAGCAGTCACCCGGTCCGGCAGAACGGTCCGAGGCACTGGACCTGATCGGCCGGCTGGCCGACAAGTCGCTGATCTGGGTGAGTCGGCAAGCCGGCGTCGGGCGGTACTACATGCTTGCGGTGATCCGTGAGTTCGCCGCTGACCGGCTGGCTGCCGACGGGCATGCGGATGAGGCGGCGCAACGACATGCGCAGTTCTACGTCAGCCTTGCCGAGGAGGCCGACAAGCACCTGCGCGGACCGGAGCAGGGGCGGTGGCTCGATCGTCTGGAGAGCGAGCTGGACAACCTGCGAGCCGCTATGGCTTGGACGCTGCGGACCAGCTCGGTCGGTGCGGCATTGCGACTGGCTGGTGGGCTCTGGTCGTTCTGTAGCTTGCGCGGTCACTACGCGGAGGGCAGCCAGTGGCTGGAGCGGGCGTTGACGCTGGCAGCTACGACACAGCCGAGTGGGCTCGCCGGCGCCTGGGCCAAGGCGAACCTGGGTGCCGGCACGTTGGCGTTCCTCAAGTGCGAGTACGACGCTGCCACGGTTCGCTTGGAGACCGCACTGGGCCAATACAAGGAGCTGGGGGACAAGGCTGGTACGGCGCTGGTGCTGCAGCGACTTGGGGGAGTGGCCCGGGAACGCGGTGACTACAGCGCTGCTGAGGACCTGCACTGCGAGAGCTACGACCTGTACGAGAGTCTTGGTGACCGGGCCGGTATGGCGTGGGCGCTCAACCACCGTGGATTCGTGGCGTGGTTGCGTGGGGACGTCGAGATCGGGGCGCGGCGGTGCAGGCAGGCCAGGGACAGTTTCAGGGTCGTCGGCGACGGCGAGGGATTGGCCTGGTCACTGATCAGCTTGGGGGCCATCGCGCAGTACGGCGGTGAGCTTGATGAGGCCGAGGACCTGTTGCAGGAGAGTCTGGCGTTGTCGCAGCGGCTCGGGTACCGCGAAGGCGTCGCCTGGTCGCTGAACCAATTGGGGATCATCGAGCGGCGACGTGGGCTGACCGAGCGGGCCGTGCATCTGCTGGACGAGAGTTTGGCCGAGCATCGCGATTTGGGTGATCGGTGGCGGACAGCCAGTGTGCTGGAGGAGCTGGCGGCTGTAGCGCAGTTGCGGGGGCGCAGTGAGTACGCCGCGTTCCTGCTGGGTGCCGCGGACGAGGTGCGTGAGGTGATCCGGGCACCGGTGCCGGAGATCGAGAAGGCCGATCATCGAGCCACTCGAGCCGCGGTCGAAGCGGCGTTGGACCGGCGGGCGTTCCGGGCTGCCTGGTCAGCCGGCCGAGCCGCCCCACTGGCAGCCGTCGCCGACGGCTACCCGCCCCGCGGCATCCCAACCGTTGGCCCAACCCACGATGCGCTGCAGCACGACCCGGCCGGACGTGACCCGGTGCCGCGCGATCCGCTCGGCCGCGATGGGCTCGGTCGCGATCCGCTCTGACGCCGCCTGCGCTGAGATGGTGCTTGCGCTGAAGTGGTGCCTCGCGAGACACCACGACCTGGGGGATCGACGGTGCCCCGCGAGGGATCTGGTGGCGCGGGTGACGACACGCGTGACCCGGCCGGCTGTGTCCTCTGTCTGACCCCCCAGGCAGTCCCCCCACCCCACAGCCGGCCGTAGTCACGCCCAGCGCTGGTCGCCTTCGTCGAGCCCTCCCGGTCGACGTCCGGCTCCTCCCGCGCTGACTCAAGATTGCCGTGATTACGCTCCGTCGCACAGGGACGGAACCCTGACATTCCCCTGACAACCCGCTCGTGACAACGAAAGCGCGGGTACCGGCCGGACCGGATTTTGCCGAGGGTGACCGGTAAACGCCGGTGCGTGTCGCAAAATGCCAAGGGAAGGGGTCAGTGCAGATAACCGGAAATTGCTTTTGTGAAACCGGCGATCCGCCGTAAAGGAGCACCTCCGGAGTACCCGGACGGGTCGTCCGGTCCGGGCGCGACCTTGTGGGGTGCGGGGATGCCCTGGCCGGCGCAGCTGACGTCCTTCGCGGGCGCCTGGCCGGTGGTGAGGAAGGTGTTCACGATCTTGTCGGCGCACTTGTTCACGCCGCCGTACACGCCATGATCGCCTTCGTTCGTCACGGTCACCAACCGCGACCCGGCGTACCGGCTGTGGGCCGACGCGGCGAGCGCATAGTTGGTCGCCGGGTCATGCACCGACTGCACCATCAGCGTTGTGGGCAAGCCGTTTCCGGTCGGCGTCGGCATGGTCAGGTTCGGTCGGTCCCAGTAGAAGCACGGGTTCTCGGTCATCGTCCAGCCGACCAGCGGGAAGTGTGGTCCGAGCCGCGCGGCGAGCTGCTCGCCGTACTCACGGCCCTGCGGCCAGGGGGTGTCGTTGCAGGTGATCGCGGTGAAGGTCGCGTTCTCGGAGTCGTCCTCCGCGCCGAGCATGCGCATCCCGATCGGCGTCCGGTTGGCCCGCTGCACCAGCTGGCGCTGCCGGGCCACCGGCAACGCGTCGACATGCCGTTGCGCCGCCCGCGGACCGCCTTTTGCCTGCGCCGCGGAAAGGTCGCGAAGAAATGCCAGGTCCGCGGCCAGGGATTGGAAATCGAGTTTCGAGTACATATCGCCGGCGACCATCTGGTCGAGGGTGTTCTGGTCGTACGTGATCTTCACCGACGCTTCCATGAACTCCTCGACGGCCGGCTGCTCCTTCAGCGCGCGCCGTAACCGCTCGTAGGTACGGATGACCGCGCCGGGTGACGTACCGAGGTGCAGCTGGTCGTCGTACTTGGCCGCCCAGGGCGCGAAGTCCTCGCGGAACCGGCGCTCGAACGCCTGCGGCTGACTGACGAACGTGTCCAGCCAGGTCTTGGTGAAGTCCGTGTTCGAGTCGAGGACGAACCGCCCGACGTGCTGCGGGAAGTACGTCTGGTAGTACGCGCCGAGCCAGGTGCCACCGGAGTACCCGACGTAGTCCAGCTTGTCGAAGCCGAGCAGCTGCCGGATCAGGTCCATGTCCTGCACGGTCTGCCCGGTGGTGATGTACGGGAGCAGGCCGTGCGACTGCTGCTTGCAGTACGCCTGCGTCATCGCGGACGCCTCGGCGATCAGATCGCGGTTCGCCGAGTCGCGGTCGCGGGCATCCATCGAGTACGCGGGACTGCCGTCGCAGCTGACATCCGTACTGCTACCGGTGCCGCGCGGGTCGAAGCCGACGGCGAGAAAGTCCTTCGCGAGCGGTGCCTGGCTCGCCAGGTAGGGCGCCATTCCCAGCCCGGCGCCGCCCGGACCGCCGGGGTTGCCGAACACGACCCGGCTCGGCCTGCCCTTGGCCGGCGCGACCTTGCTGACCGCGATCTGCAGGTCGTTGCCCGCGTACTGGTTTCCCCAGTCCCGCGGCACGGTCACCTTCGCGCAGTACGTCCGCAGCTCGGGATCACCGCACGGAATCCAGGCCGGTCTCTGCTTGAGGTACTTGGTGGCGACCGGATGCGGCCGGTCGACGGCCGTCGACGACTGCATCGAGGCGCTCGCGCCGGACCCGGGGACGACGAGCACGGCAGCGGCGGAGATCCCCAGGCCGAGGGCCAGGGTGAGGTACTTCATGCAGACTCCAGCGGATGGCATTGCGTGATCGGACCGTGACAATGTGTCATGCGCGGTGCGACCGGTCGAACACCACCCCCGGCTTGTCCCGGATCGGCTGCCTGCTAGGGGAGTGCGGTCAGGCCGGGCCGGGGTCCGTGTGCAGCCGGATCTGCTTGATCCGGACCGACTCGTCGCCGTACAGGTCGAGCTCGCGGTGCGCGCCGTCGGGCGCCCAGCCGGCCTCGGTGTAGAAGGCGCGGAGCACGTCGTCGGTGGAGTTCACCCAGACCGTCACCCGGGCGAAACCGTCGGCGCGGATGGTGTCGACAACCGCGTTGAGCAGCCGGGAGCCGTGGCCCGCCCGGGTCGCGTCGGGCAGCACCGCCAGCTCGGCGACCAGGGCGTCCCGCTGCGGGTCGGCGTCCGGGTCGTCCGACGGGGTGATCGCCGCGAACCCGACCGGCGTCCGGCCGGCCAGCGCGACCAGCACCCGGTTCCGCGCCTCGCCCGGCGCGATCAGCGCAGCCCGCCACTGCGCCGCGAACTGCGCCGGGTTCAGCTCGGCAAGGACATCGGCGGGCAGCAGGCCGGCGTACGCCCGGCGCCAGGCCGCCACCTGGATCTCGCCGATCTCGTTCGCCTCCGCCGGGAGTGCGAGCCGCACGCTGGTCTCGGCCACGGGGCTCTCGGCGGACAGGTCGGAGAGGTTGGCGGGTTCCGGTACGCCGAAGTCACTCATGAAGCTCATCCTCCCAAGTCAGTACACGAGCCGGCGCAGCAGGGTCTCGGCCGGACCGCGGTACGAGCGCCTGCTCATCGCGTACGCGCCGAGCACCGAGATGATCCAGACACCAATCGCTACCAGGGCGGCTGTGTACGCGGTGCTGCCGCCGCGCAGGTCCAATGTGAACGGGGCAAGCAGCACCAACCAGGACACCGACTGGAACAGGTACCCGGACAAGGAGCGCTGGCCGAGTGCGGAGATCGCCTGTACGGGTACGGACCTCCGGGTGATGCGCGCAACGATCAGACCGAACAGAGCGACGTACCCGGGACCACCGAACATGCCGGACACATGCGACAGCAGGCTCGCCGAGTCCACCGCTTCCTGGTCGACGTGCATCCAGCCGGCCCCGATCAGCGCGAGCGGAAGACCGCCGACGAAGGTGATGCCGAGGCAGACGACTGCTACCCGGGTCAGCAGGGTCTTGTGGGCGGCCGGGTTCTCCAAGAGCTGCTTGCGGGCGGCCCAGATGCCCAGCCAGACGATGATGACGAAGGGGAGCACGCTGGTCAGGTGCAGCGGGTACTCGTGCAGGCGGTCGATCAGGCTGCCGAAGTACGACGAGGCCGCCAGCGACGGGTTGGGGGAGTTGGTGAGCGCGTGCGCCGGCCCGGAGCTGGTGACGATCGTGGCAACGGCCTTGGCGGCGAGGACGAGGGTCTCGAGGGCCATGAACGCCCAGAGCGCCAGGACGATCCGGTGGAACTTGTCGCCGCGGTTGAGCAGTAGCACCGCACAGGCGATTCCGACGACGCCGTACGCTCCGAGGAAGTCACCGAAGTACAGCAAGGTGGCGTGTGCGATGCCGAAGACGATCAGCCAGGCGTTCCGTTTGACGAGGACTCGGCGTACGGCGGACTCAGTTGCGCCCGATGACTGCTGGCGGCGGGCCAACTGGACCAGGCCGTAGCCGAACATCACCGCGAACACCGGGTACGCGCGGGCGTCGACGAAGGTGAGTTTGAGGAAGTTCAGGATGCGTTCGAAGCCGTGCGGGGCGCTCTCCACGCCGGGCTGGCCGGCGAAGGCGAAGTTCGCGCTGTTGGCGAGGCCGATCAGCAGCAGCATCGCGCCGCGGATCAGGTCCGGCGCGAGCGCCCGCTCCCGGCCGGTGACCGGGCCGCGATGATCGACGGCCGATCGAGTGTCCAGAGTCTGCGTGGTCACGTGGGGTCCACCCCTTCGGAAAACTGTCTAACCCTTGAGCTGTTACAGCCATCCTGCCGCCGCGGCGGCGGGCCCCCCAGTGCCTCACCCCCACTTCCGGGGTGGGTCCAGAACCACCTTTGTGACACTTGTTGTTGATTCGGGCAAAAAGTGTCACATATGCTGGGGAGATGGACAGCTTCCAGGCCACCATCGCGGCGGACGGCCGGATCGAACCGCGGGACGCGATGCCGGACGGGTACCGCAAGACCCTGATCCGGCAGATCGCGCAGCACGCGCACTCCGAGATCATCGGCATGCAGCCGGAGGGGAACTGGATCAGCCGCGCGCCGTCGCTGCGCCGGAAGGCGATCCTGATGGCGAAGGTGCAGGACGAGGCCGGCCACGGGCTGTACCTGTACGCCGCGGCCGAGACGCTCGGCGTGGACCGGGCGGACCTGCTCGACCTGCTGCACAGCGGGAAGCAGAAGTACTCCAGCATCTTCAACTACCCGACGCTGACCTGGGCCGACATCGGCGCGATCGGCTGGCTCGTCGACGGCGCCGCGATCGTCAACCAGGTGCCGCTGTGCCGCTGCTCGTACGGGCCGTACGCGCGGGCGATGGTGCGGGTTTGCAAGGAGGAGTCGTTCCATCAGCGGCAGGGGTTCGAGATCCTCTACACGCTGTGCAACGGCACTGCTGGTCAGAAGGCGATGGCGCAGGACGCGCTGGACCGCTGGTGGTGGCCGTCGCTGATGATGTTCGGTCCGCCGGACTCCGCGTCGACGCATTCGGAGCAGTCGATGGCGTGGGGGATCAAGCGGCACAGCAACGACGAACTGCGGCAGCGCTTCGTCGACATGACCGTGCCGCAGGCGGACGTGCTCGGGTTGCGCGTACCTGACGACGGACTGGTGTACGACGCCGAGTCGGGGCACTATCGCTTCACCGAGCCGGACTACACCGAGCTGTATGAAGTTGTGAAGGGCAACGGCCCGTGCAATCAGCAGCGGTCGTCGCGCCGGGTGAAGGCGCATGAAGACGGCGCCTGGGTCCGTGAGGCGGCAGCCGCCTATGCGGCCAAGCAGTCCGTGAAGGCGGGTGTGGCATGAGCGTCGAGCCGCTGTGGGAAGTGTTCGTCCGGTCGCGGCGCGGTCTGTCGCATACGCACGTCGGCAGCCTGCACGCGCCGGACGCGACGATGGCGTTGCGGAACGCGCGTGACGTGTACACGCGGCGACAGGAAGGCGTGTCGATCTGGGTGGTCCGGGCGACCGACATCACCGCGTCCAGCCCCGATGAGAAGGACGAGTTCTTCGACCCGGCCGACGACAAGGTGTACCGGCATCCGACGTTCTACCAGGTCCCGGAAGGTGTCGACCACCTGTGAACGAGGACCTGTTCGAGTACACGCTCCGGCTCGGTGACGACGCATTGATCGCCGCGCAACGGACCGGCGAGTGGATCGCCGCGGCGCCGCAGCTCGAGGAAGATGTTGCGCTTGGCAACATTGGGTTGGACCAGCTGGGGCAGGCGCGGTCGTTGCTGCAGTACGCGGGTTCTCTCGTTGGGCGTACGGAGGACGAGCTGGCGTACTTCCGGGACGAACGGGAGTTCCGGAACTTGCTGATCTGTGAATTGCCGAACGGTGATTTCGGGTTTGCGATGGCGCGGTTGCTGTATTTTTCCGCGTACCAGCATCTGTTGTATTCCGAGCTGCTGAGTTGTGCTGACGAGCTGCTGGCCGGCGTAGCGGGTAAGGCCGTCAAGGAAGTGGCTTATCACGTCGATCACGCGACGCAATGGGTGCTGCGGTTGGGTGATGGGACCGAGGAAAGTCATCAGCGGATGCAGGCCGGGTTGGATGCGTTGTGGCCGTACACGGCGGAGATGTTCACGTCGGACGAACTCGTACGCCGGTTGCCGGTCGCTGTTGATCCTGCTGAATTGCAGGAGGCCTGGAATTCGCGCGTTCTTGCTGTGATTGATGAGTCCACGTGCGAGCGGCCGGCGTCCGGTTATCAGCACAGTGGTGGCCGGTCGGGTCGGCATACCGAACACATGGGTTATCTGCTGGCCGAGTTGCAGCACGTGGCGCGTTCCCATCCGGGTGCGACATGGTGACCGACACCGCGATCCTCGAGGCGGTCGGCGAGGTGACAGACCCCGAAGTGCCGGTGCTGACGATTGCCGATCTGGGCGTGCTGCGCGGGCTACGCCACGAGGGCGACGAGGTGGTCGTCACGATCACCCCGACCTACTCGGGCTGTCCGGCGATGGACCTGATCCGGCAGGAGGTCGAGCTGACGCTCAACCACCTGGGTGTCGACGGCCGCGTGGAGACCACGTTGTCGCCGGCGTGGACGACGGACTGGATGAGCGAGTCCGGGAAGAACAAGCTGACCGAGTACGGAATCGCGCCGCCCACTGGTCGCCGTGCTGTCGACGGGCCGATTCCGTTGCGGTTGAGTGTTCGGTGCCCTTTGTGCGGTTCACCTGATACGACCGAGCTCAGCCGGTTCGGTTCCACTTCGTGTAAAGCGCTCTGGCGGTGCAATTCCTGCCGGGAACCCTTCGACCATTTCAAGGCGATCTAGATGACGACGACCGTCCCGCGCCGGCGCGCGACCTTTCACCCGCTGAAAGTCGCCGCGATCGACGAAATCACCGACGACTCGGTCGCGATCACCTTCGCCGTACCCACCGAGCTGTCCGCCGAGTACAATTTCGCCGCCGGGCAGCACCTGACGATCCGGCGCGCCGGCGATGACGTACGCCGCAGCTATTCGATCTGCTCACCGGCCGGTTCCGGCGTACTCCGGATCGGCGTGAAGCGCATTCCCGGCGGCGAGTTCTCCGCGTACGCCGCGCATGAGCTGAAAGTCGGCGACGAACTCGAGGTGATGACCCCGCTCGGCCGCTTCGGCACCACCCTCGACCCGGCGAACGCGAAGCGCTACGCCTTCGTCGCCGCGGGCAGTGGCATCACGCCCGTACTCTCCCTCGTCGCCACGATCCTCGCGGTCGAACCAGGCAGTCGCGTCACCCTCCTGTACGGCAACCGAACCGCCGGCTCGGTGATGTTCGCGGACGACCTCGCGGACTTGAAGGACAGGTACGCCGAGCGCTTCCACCTCGTCCACGTCCTGTCCCGCGAAAGCACCGAGGTCGAACTGTTCAGCGGCCGGATCGACACTGAGCGGTTGCAGCGGATGTTCGCGACGATCCTCCCGCTGGAGTCGGTCGACGAGTGGTTCCTCTGCGGTCCGTACGCGATGGTCGTCGGCACCCAGAACCTGCTGCTCGGCGAAGGGGTTGCCCGCGAACACGTACACGCTGAGCTCTTCCACATCGGCGACGAAGCCCCCAAGCCGCCCGCCGAAACCGCCGCCGACGACGAGGATGCGGCCGAGGTCACCGTCATCCTCGACGGCCGCCGCTCAACGTTCCGCCTGTCCCAGCACGCGCAGCCCGTCCTGGACGCCATGCTGGCTGTCCGCTCCGACGCCCCCTTCGCCTGCAAGGGCGGCGTCTGCGGCACCTGCCGAGCCAAGGTCCTGGACGGCAAGGTCCAAATGGACACCAACTGGGCCCTGGAACCAGACGAACTCCGAGCCGGCTACGTCCTCACCTGCCAGTCCCACCCCATCACCCCCACCCTCACCCTCGACTACGACGCCTGACCCACCCAGTACGCGGCCCGGGGTTGTTGCAGAGCTGTTGCAGGCAGACGAGCACCGGCCCGCGAACCGCACCAGCCCACAAACCTCCCCAAACCGGTTTGGGGAGGTTGTGCGTGCCGAGCGGGGCGGGTTGTCCCCCCGGAATGGGCAGTTGGGCGCCCCGAACCGGTTTGGGGGTGGGTGGGGTGCGGCTGGTCGGGCCGGCTCGGCGCCGGGGTCGTCGTGCAGCTCCGGGAACGCGGTAGGTGTGCGGGTGGTTTCGTGGGGTGTTCTTGGGTTAGTCGGTGCCGGATTCCATTGCGGCGCGGTCGAGGAGGGCCTCTTCTTCGGGGGCCTCGCCGCGGGAGGCGATTGCTTCGGCGCCGCCCTTGGGGAGTTCGCCGATCAGGTCGGTGGAGGACGCGAGCGCCGGGTTCGACGAACCGAACATCCCCAGCCCGGCGTACTGCTCCAGCTTGGCGCGCGAGTCCGCGATGTCCAGGTTGCGCATCGTCAGCTGACCGATCCGGTCGACCGGGCCGAACGCCGAGTCCTCGATCCGCTCCATCGACAGCTTGTCGGGGTGGTAGCTGAGCGCCGGCCCGGTGGTGTCGAGGATCGAGTAGTCCTCACCCCGCCGCAACCGCAGCGTGACGGTACCCGTGACAGCCGTACCGACCCACCGCTGCAGCGACTCCCGGAGCATCAGCGACTGTGGGTCCAGCCAACGACCTTCGTACATCAGCCGGCCGAGCTTGCGCCCCTCGGTGTGGTAGCTCGCGAGCGTGTCCTCGTTGTGGATCGCGTTCACCAGCCGCTCGTACGCGGCGTGCAGCAGCGCCATCCCCGGCGCCTCGTAGATGCCCCGCGACTTCGCCTCGATCACCCGGTTCTCGATCTGGTCGGACATACCCAGACCGTGCCGCCCGCCGATCGCGTTCGCCTCGAGCACCAGGTCGACCGCGGAGCCGAACTCCTTGCCGTTGATCGTCACCGGCCGGCCCTGCTCGAACCCGATCGTGACGTCCTCGGTCTCGATCGCGACGCCGGCGTCCCAGTGCCGGACGCCCATGATCGGGTCGACGGTCTCGATCCCGGTGTCGAGGTGCTCGAGGGTCTTCGCCTCGTGCGTCGCGCCCCAGATGTTCGCGTCGGTGGAGTACGCCTTCTCGGTGGAGTCCCGGTACGGCAGCCCGTGCGCGACCAGCCACTCGGACATCTCCTTCCGGCCACCCAGTTCATGGACGAACTGCGCGTCCAGCCACGGCTTGTAGATCCGCAACTGCGGGTTCGCCAGCAGGCCGTACCGGTAGAAGCGCTCGATGTCGTTGCCCTTGAAGGTCGACCCGTCGCCCCAGATCTGCACGTCGTCGTCGAGCATCGCCTTGACCAGCATGGTGCCGGTCACCGCGCGCCCGATCGGCGTGGTGTTGAAGTACGTCCGGCCGCCGGAGCGGATGTGGAACGCCCCGCACGCCAGCGCCGCGAGCCCTTCCTCGACCAGCGCCGCGCGGCAGTCCACCAGCCGGGTGATCTCCGCGCCGTACGCGGTCGCCCGCTCCGGGACCGAGGCGATGTCGGGCTCGTCGTACTGCCCGATGTCAGCCGTGTACGTACACGGCACCGCCCCCTTGTCCCGCATCCACGCGACCGCAACCGACGTGTCGAGACCCCCCGAGAAGGCAATCCCGACCCGCTCACCGACTGGCAAAGAAGTAAGCACCTTGGACACAGGAAGAGTATGCATCACCCTGCATTATTATGCAAAGCCACCAACCCTCCACCTCCGGGGCTGACCCCTCAAGCGCAGGGTTGCCCCCTGAGAATCCGAGGGGGCAACCCGCCATCTCAGGGGTCAAGCAGTTGGGGCAGTTGGGGCTGGTGGGGTTGGATGTACTCCGAAGGGAGTGAGGCTGGGGATGATGGGGCGGTCGCATGCGTTGTCGGGGTGGTGCGCCGGGCTGGCGGTGGCGCCCTTGGTGGGGCTCACATCGGTCGCGGAGGTAGTGCCGTTCGCGGCCGCCACCGCTGGGTACGCGCTGTTGCCGGATCTGGATCACCCTGGAGCCAGCGCCTCGCGGCTACTCGGCCCGGTGACCGGCCTGATCTCGGGAGCGATCCGCGCCTTCTCCAGCGTGCTCTACAGGCTGACCAAAGGACCACGCGACGAGGACAGCACTGGCAAGCACCGCCACGCGACGCACACCCTGGTAGCCGCTGTACTCCTCGGCATGCTCGCCGCAAGCCTCGGCGACCGCGGCAAGTGGGCCGTACTAGCAATCGCCGTCACCGGTCTAGTACTGGCAGCCGATGCACTAGGCGACTGGATCGTCCTAGTAGTACTCGCTGCAGCCGGCTGGTCCGTGTTCGGTGCCGCCCTACCCGGTACGGGCGCCGCGGATGCCGTACAAGCCGGACTGACCCAGATCGGCGGCTGGATCGGTGCTGCTGTCGCACTAGGCATGTTCGTGCACTGCCTGGGCGACAGCCTCACCCGCTCCGGCTGCCCGTGGCTGTGGCCGCTCCCGATCCGCGGCGAGACCTGGTACGAGCTCCGCCTCCCGAAACCGCTCCGCTTCAGCACCGGTCATTGGTGCGAGCGCATGGTGATCGTCCCGCTGCTGACCCTCGGCGGCGTACTCCTCCTACCGGGCGCACTACAAGCAGCACAACGCCTGTTCGACGCAACGAGCATCTGGATAGCTGGTCAGTCCTGAAGCCGGCCACCCGTCAGGTACGAGGGGATGCCCCGCGCTTCCAGTGCCGCGGCGAAGCGACGCTGATTACGCTCCCCGGGCCATGCTTCCAAGAAGAACAGTGGCAGCGCGATCACGGCACCGATCAATACGACCAAGAAACTCTGGACCGAGAACGCCAGCGCGACCGAGACCAAGAACACTGCCTCGCAGAGCGCGAACCGGGTGAAGGTCGACGCGGTGAACCGCCGCCACGACTCCGCCTCGATCTCCGCCGCCGACCGGCTGGAGTACTCGAGCGCGGGCGTCCGGAACCCGGCCAGCTCACAACACGCGTACGCTCCGCCGGCGACCGCAATTACGACGATCGGTGCCCATGACGCCGGGAACGCACCGATGCCGTCCGCCGCGAGCACGAACCACACCACGACGGTGATCAACGGGATCGCGCCGGCCATCGCGGCGCAGATGATCGGCAGGGTTTGCCGGGGGCCAGGGGCGGCAGCAGGTGTCGACACGCCGAAGAGCGTAGCGGTCCGGAAAGTCATCGGTATATCGACAAACCGCAGTCGTTCGAACACGGAGAGTATCCGCAGAAGTTTTTTCGGATTTTCTTCGTGGAAGCTGTAACGACTACCGGGCCACCCCCGATAGGACGAGTGAGCCTGGTGGCTGCCCGGACCCCCGAGCGGACAGCCACCAGGCCTACCCATTTCTTCAGGGTCCAGGAGCGGTAATCTGAGGCTCATGTCCTCGCCAGAATCCACGCCCTCGTCGCCGCCGTTCGGCCGGCTGACGACCGCGATGGTCACTCCGTTCCGGCCCGACGGCTCCCTTGACCTGGACGCCGCCCAGAAGGTGGCCGGCTACCTCGTCGACCACGGCAACGACGCCCTGGTGCTGAACGGGACCACCGGCGAGTCGCCGACCACGTCGGACCAGGAGAAGGTCCAGCTCATCGAGGCGGTCCGGGCCGCGGTCGGCGACCGCGCCAAGCTGGTCGCCGGGGTCGGCTCCAACGACACCGCGCACACCGTCGAGTGCGCCAAGCAGGCCGAAGCGGCCGGCGCGGACGGCCTGCTGGTCGTCACTCCGTACTACAACAAGCCGCCGCAGGAGGGTCTGCTCGCGCATTTCACCGCGGTCGCGGATGCCACCGGCCTGCCGAACATGCTGTACGACATCCCGGCCCGCGCCGGTGTCGAGATCAAGACCGACACCCTGATCGCGCTCGCCGCGCACCCGCGGATCGTCGCGGTGAAGGACGCGAAGGGCGACCTCGCCGGGACCACCAAGGTGCTGGCGAACACCGATCTGTTCTACTACTGCGGTGCCGACGAGCTGAACCTCGCCTCGCTCGCGATCGGTGCCGTCGGCATCGCCAGTGTCGTCGCGCACGCCGCGAGCCGGGAGTACCGGCAGCTGATCGACGCCGTGGTGGCCGGCGACCTCGCCACCGCCCAGGAAATTGATCGACGGCTGGTGCCCGCCGTCGAGACGATCATGACCAGGACCCAGGGCGCCATCATGGTGAAGGCCGCGCTCAAGCTGGCCGGTGTCCTCGAGCACGCGACCCTCCGGTTGCCGCTGGTCGAGGCGACGGCGGAGCAAGTGGACCGGCTCACCACCGACTTGAAACAGGCAGGACTGATTGCATGAGCCATCCCCATCCAGATCTCGACGCGCCCGGACCTCTCGCTCCGGGCGCTTTGCGGGTCATCCCGCTCGGCGGCCTCGGCGAGGTCGGCCGGAACATGACGGTGTTCGAGTACGACGGCAAGCTGCTGATCGTGGACTGCGGCGTACTCTTCCCGGACGAGAACCAGCCCGGCGTGGACCTGATCCTGCCGGACTTCGAACCGATCCGGGACCGCCTCGACGACGTCGTCGCGGTGGTGCTGACGCACGGACACGAGGATCACATCGGCGGGTTGCCCTACCTGCTGCGTGAGCGGGGCGACATCCCGGTGGTCGGGTCGCAGCTCACGCTCGCGCTGCTCGAGGGCAAGCTGAAGGAGCACCGGCACCGCAACGTGCCGCAGCAGACCGTGGTCGAGGGCGAGAAGCTCCAGATCGGTCCGTTCGTCTGCGAGTTCGTCGCGGTCAACCACTCGATCCCGGACGCGCTCGCGGTCGCGATCAAGACCCCGGCCGGCGTCGTCCTGCACACCGGTGACTTCAAGATGGACCAGTTGCCGCTGGACAACCGGATCACCGACCTGCGCGCGTTCGCCCGGCTCGGCGAGGAGGGCGTCGACCTGTTCATGGTCGATTCCACCAATTCCGAGGTGCCCGGTTTCACCACCCACGAGCGCGACATCGCGCCGGTGCTGGACCGGGTCTTCACCAAGGCGAAGAACCAGCGCATCATCGTCGCCTGTTTCGCCTCGCACGTGCACCGGGTCCAGCAGGTGATGGACGCCGCGGTGAAACATCGCCGCAAGGTCGCGTACGTGGGTCGCTCGATGGTCCGCAACATGGGCGTCGCCCGTGACCTCGGCTTCCTGAACGTCCCCGGTGACACGCTGATCGACATGCGCGAGCTCGACAACTACCCGCCGGAGCAGGTGGTGCTGGTGTCGACCGGTTCGCAGGGCGAGCCGATGTCGGCGCTGTCCCGGATCGCGGCGAACGACCACAACGTCGTGCACCTGCAGCCGGGCGACACCGTCGTGCTGGCGTCGTCCCTGATCCCCGGCAACGAGAACTCGGTGTACCGGGTGATCAACGGCCTGATCCGGCACGGCGCGAACGTGATCCACAAGGGCAATGCCCTCGTCCACGTCTCCGGTCACGCCAGCGCGGGCGAGCTGCTCTACTGCTACAACATCGTCAAGCCGCGGAACGTGATGCCGGTGCACGGTGAAGTACGGCACCTGCACGCGAACGCGGACCTGGCCGTACAGACCGGTGTGCCGCGGGAGAACGTGGTCGTCGTAGAGGACGGCGTGGTCGTCGATCTGATCGACAAGAAGGCGGTCGTGGCCGGCAAGGTCGACTGCGGGTACGTGTTCGTCGACGGGTCGACCGTCGGTGACATCACCGAGACGTCGCTGAAGGACCGGCGCATCCTCGGTGACGAGGGGTTCATCTCGGTGATCGCCGTGATGGACTCGGTCACCGGCAAGCTGACCGCCGGGCCGGAGATCCAGGCCCGTGGCTTCGCCGAGGACGACACCGTGTTCGACGACCTGAAGCCGAAGATCGAGGCGGAGATCGAGAAGGCGATCGGCGGCGGCGTGGACGACATGTACCAGCTGCAGCAGGTGATCCGCCGGGTGGTCGGGAAGTGGGTCAGTGACACCCACCGCCGCCGCCCGATGATCATTCCGGTTGTCGTGGAGAGCTGAGACAGGGGAGTGGGCCGGCGATGAGCGTCAACGGAACGAACGGGATCGGTCAGCGCCGGCCGACGATGAAGGAGGTCGCCGCCCGGGCCGGGGTCGCGCTGAAGACCGTGTCCCGGGTGGTGAACGAGGAACCGAACGTCAGCCCCGAGCTGACCGCCAAGGTGCAGGCGGCGATCAAGGAGCTGAACTACACGCCGAACGAGAGCGCCCGGATGCTGCGCCGCGGCAAGACCGGGACGATCGCGGTGGTGATCCGCGACATCGGCGACCCGTTCTTCGCATCCCTCGGCCGGGCGGTCGAGCTGTGGGCGCGCTCGTCCGGCTCGGTGGTGATGATCGGGCTGACCGACGAGGACCCGGAGCGGGAGAAGGACGTCTGCCTCGAGTTCGTCGCCCGCCGTCCGGACGCGCTGATCATGGCGCCGATCGGCGAGACCCAGGACTACCTGGCGCCGCATGTCGACGCCGGGATGGCGGTGGTCACGATCGACCGGCCGGCGCACGGGATCGAGGCCGACGCGGTGCTGGCGGACAACGCCGGCGGGATCGATCAGGCGATCGACCATCTGGTCCGCCAAGGGCACCACCGGATCGCGTACCTCGGTGACGACGAGCGGATCTTCACCGCCCGCGAGCGCGTGGTCGCGTACCGGTCGGCGATGGCCCGGCACCGGATCGACGTCGACGAGGACCTGGTGCACCTGTCCGAGCCGACCACGGAGGGCATCGGCATCACGCTGTCCGCCGTGCTGGACCGGGCGGAGCCGGCGACCGCGTTGCTGTCGGCAAACAACATGACCACCGCGGAGGTGCTGCGTGGTCTGGCCGGGCGCCGGGATCAGGTCGCGCTGGTGTCGTTCGACGACCTGGCGCTGGGTGACCTGCTCAGCCCTGGGCTGACCGCGGTGGCGCAGTCGGCCGACGTGATGGCGCGGACGGCGATCCAGTTGATGACCGAGCGGCTGCCGGAACCACATCGGCCGAGCCGTACGGTCCGGGTGCCGGTCAAGTTGACGATTCGTGGTTCGGGGGAGATCCCGCCGGCGTACTGACCGCCTGTCCTGGTTCACCGAACCGGGCCAGGACAAGGGCAGCGGCGACGGCGAGTACGAAGCCGATCGCGGCGAACGCGGCGTAGCCCGATCGCGGGCGGTCGCCCAGTACGAGCAGACCGACGAGCGCGGGGAAGACAGTCTCGCCGACGACCAGCATCGCGGTCGCGGCGGTGACTCCACCGCGTTGGAGCGCCGAGGCGTACGTCAGCATGGCCAATGCGCCGCTGACGATGGCCGTGTAGGTGGCCGGCTCGGTGATGAGCTCCGCCGGACGCAGGCTGGGGATGGTACGCGCGGAGATGGCGACTACGCCGAAGCTGAGACCGGCGATGAGGCCCAGCACCGGACCGTGCAGTCGGCGTGGAACCAGGCTGACTGACAGTCGTGCGAGGCCCAGCAGCGCAACCGCGACGACTAGCGCGACCCGGAAGCCGTTCCCGACGCTGGGGCTGCCCTCGCTGCCGGCGGACAGGCCCAGCAGGCCCAGGCCGAGGCAGACGACACCTACGGCCGTCCACTCTCGCTGACCGAGCCGGACGCCCAGGGTGCGCGCTGCGACTGCGGTGACGGCCAGACTCGCTGCCAGTGCGGACTGGACCACGAACAGCGGCAGTACCTGCAGTGCGGCGACCTGCACCGCGAAACCGACGCCGTCCAGTCCCATGCCGATCACGAACCGCGGCTTGACTACTACCTTGGCCGCGCTGGTGTCACCGGAGCTGTCCGAGGCGGCTGAGGCCTGCAGGATGGAGGCCAGTCCGTACGCGACGGCTGCTGCCAACGCACCCGCCAGACCCCACCACATGCTGGCTACTGTAGAGCAGGGCTATCCGCGGAGCTGGGCGGCCAGCGGGCACTGGAACGGGTCACGGGCGCCCAGGCCGACGTCGTTGAGGTGCGTGACGACGATCCCGTACGACGTGAACAGTCCGACTTCGGTGTACTTCACGCCGTGCAGCTCGCAGTACTCGCGGACGATCGGCTGGACTCGCCGCAGCGTCGGTCGCGGCATGCTCGGGAACAGGTGGTGCTCGATCTGGTAGTTGAGGCCGCCCATGGCGAAGTCCGTGAACACGCCGCCGCGGACGTTCCGCGACATCAGCACCTGCCGCCGGAGGAAATCGAGCTTCATCCCGGCCGGGACGATCGGCATGCCCTTGTGGTTCGGTGCGAACGCCGCACCGAGACAGACGCCGAACACCGCGAGTTGGACGGCCAGGAACGCACTGGCCTTTCCAGGTGGCAGGAGCAGGTACAGCGCAGCCACGTACGCGGCCAGTCGAGTAATGACGACAGCCAGGTCAACTCGCTCCAGTGCAGTCGCCTGGCGGCGTACCAGGTGCCGGAGGCTCGACGCGTGCAGTCCGACGCCCTCCAGCGTGAGTAGCGGGAAGAACAGCCACCCCTGCCGTGCAGCGACCCACTGGCCGAGCGGACCGCGTTTGGCGACAGCTTCCGGAGTGAACGCGAGTACTTCGAGTTGGACGTCCGGGTCCTTGTCCGCCTGGTTGGGCGCGGCGTGGTGGCGGTTGTGTTTGGTACGCCACCAGTTGACGCTCATGCCCAGTACGCCACCGGCCAGGATGCGGGCGGTCCAGTCGTTCCAGGCCTTGGAGTGGAAGATCTGCTGGTGGGCGCTGTCGTGGCTCAAGAACGCCACCTGCACCAGCACGAGCGCCAGTACGAAGGCCAGGGCGAGTTGGAACCAGGAGTTGCCCAGCAGGACCACCCCGGCAGCTACTGCAGCCAGTGCGCTGAGCACCACGCTGATGCGTGTGTAGTAGTACCCCTGGCGCCGCCTTAGCAGCCCCAGCTCGCGAACGGTCTGGAGGAGGTCGGTGTAGAGGCTTACGTACGCTTGCGCGGGCTTCTGCGAGGCAGGCACCCCACCATCATCCCGGACCAGCGCAACCCCTGGCCTGATTTGCCGCCGAGTTAGCCCGGCCGTCACCTGGCAGTCATCCGTGCGGAGCACCTTCAGGTCATGAAACTGAGTCGCCGCCAGCTCTTGGCCGCATCCACCGCCGCCGGCGCGTCGTTCGCCGTACCGGGGGTCGCCGCGGCCGCTCCGAACCTCGTCCGCCGCGACCGCGCCGCGCTGCCGTCCGGGATCGCCAGTGCCGACCTGACGTCCAACTCGGCCGTCGTCTGGGCCCGCGCCGACCGGCCCGGCCGGATGATCGTCCAGCTGACCAGCCACGGCCGCTTCGACCGGGCGATCTGCCTGCGCGGACCGAAGACCAGCGCCGGTGACGACTTCACCGCTCAGCTGCCACTGCGCGGTCTGCGCCCGGGGCAGCGCTACGACTACCGGATCGGTTTCGAGGACACGAACGGCCGGATCGGTCAGACGCTGGACGGTTCGTTCAGTACGCCGGGCCGCAACCGGCCGGTGTCCTTCGTGTTCACCGGTGATACGGCCGGCCAGGGGTACGGGATCAACCCGGAGCTCGGCGGGATGATCGCGTACAAGACGATGCACGAGACCCGGCCGGACTTCTTCCTGCACTCCGGCGACAACATCTACGCCGACGGCCCGATCGAGGCGTCGGTCAAGGTCGCGGACGGGACCGTCTGGAAGAACGTGGTGACCGAGGAGGTGTCGAAGGTCGCCGAGACGCTGGCCGAGTACCGCGGCCGGTACAAGTACAACCTGCTGGACCAGAACGTGCGCTCGCTGTACGCGGACGTACCCCTGATCGCGCAGTGGGACGACCACGAGACGCTGAACAACTGGTACCCGGGCGAGATCCTCACCGACAGCCGCTACACGGAGCGCCGGGTCGACGTACTGGCGGCGCGCGCGAAGAAGGCGTTCCTCGAGTACCTGCCGATGGAGCACACCGGTGGCCGGGAGCGGATCTACCGCAAGGTCAGCCACGGTCCGCTGCTGGATGTGTTCTGCCTGGACATGCGTACGTACCGGGGCGCGAACCCGGTCCTGTCGACGGCCGGACCGGTGGCGATGCTCGGTGCTGAGCAGGCTGCTTGGCTGGTGCGTGAGGTCGCGGCGTCACGGGCGACCTGGAAGGTGATCGCCAGCGACATGCCGCTCGGCCTGCTCGTACCTGACGGCGACCTGATCGAGGCGGTGGCGAACGGACAGCCCGGTGCGCCTGGTGGCCGCGAGCACGAGATCGCGTGGGTGCTGAGCCAGTTCAAGAAGCGCAAGGTACGCAACGCGATCTGGCTGACCGCTGACGTGCACTACGCGGCCGCCCACCACTACGACCCGTCGCGGGCGGCGTTCACTGACTTCGACCCGTTCTGGGAGATCGTCGCCGGCCCGATCAACGCCGGCGTGTTCGGCCCGAACTCACTGGACAGCACGTTCGGTCCGGAGGTGGTCTTCCCCAAGGCCGCCGACTTCCCGAGCCAGTCCCCGGCCAGCGGCAACCAGTTCTTCGGACACACCCGGATCGACCCGCGCACCGGCGTCTTCACGGTGTCCCTGCGCAACCTGTTCGGCAAGGTCCTCTGGACCAAGGACATCCCCCCAGCCCGGCACTAGGGGCCAGCCGCACTCCCCAGCTCCGGCGCCCGCGCGGACCCCCACCCACCGAAGCCGAGCAACCACACCCGCCCCGCCCCGCCCGTCCGCCCCGCACCGCCCAGCACCGCACCGCCCAGCGCCGCCCCGCTCGCGCCGCCCCGCTCGCGCCGCCCCGCCCACACCGCCCAGCCCCGCCCACACCGCCCAGCCCCGCCCACGCCGCCTGGCCCCGCCCACGCCGCCTGGCCCCGCCCACGCCGCCTGGCCCCGCCCACACCGCCCAGCCCCGCCCGGCGCTCGCTCGTCTCAGGGGTCAGCCCCTCAGACGATGGGTTGGCCCCTGGGAATCTCGTGGCCGAACCCTTCGGCTTGGGGGTTGACCCCTCGGGCGGTGGGTTGGCCCCTGGGAATGTTGCGGTCGAATCCTTCGGCTTGGGGGTTGACCCCTCGGGCGGTGGGTTGGCCCCTGGGAATGTTGTGGCCGAATCCTTCGGCTTGGGGGTTGACCCCTCGGGCGGTGGGTTGGCCCCTGGGAATGTTGTGGCCGAATCCTTCGGCTTGGGGGTTGACCCCTCGGGCGGTGGGTTGGCCCCTGGGAATGTTGTGGCCGAATCCTTCGGCTTGGGGGTTGACCCCTCGGGCGGTGGGTTGGCCCCTGGGAATCTCGTGGCCGAACCCATCAGCTCGGGGGTTGACCCCTCAGACGGTAGGCGGGCGAGTCGCATTAAGTTGTGCGCATGAGCTATCCGGAGAGCCGCCGCGACGAGTTGGTCGAGTTGTTGCATGGGCGTGAGATCGCTGATCCGTATCGCTGGCTGGAAGATCCTGACGCTGCCGAGACCCAGGACTGGGTGCGTCGGCAGAACGAGTTCACCCAGGACGAGCTGGCCGGGTACGGCGAGCGGGCGTGGTTTCAGCGCACGATGTCCGCGATCCTGGCCCGGCCGCGTGCCGGTGTGCCGGTCAAGAAGGCCGGCTGGTACTTCGT
This sequence comes from Kribbella hippodromi, assembly GCF_039531045.1. Taxonomy (NCBI): domain Bacteria; kingdom Bacillati; phylum Actinomycetota; class Actinomycetes; order Propionibacteriales; family Kribbellaceae; genus Kribbella; species Kribbella hippodromi. The sequence continues at coordinate 271,852 of NZ_BAAAPH010000002.1, forward strand.
CGGCCGTAACGACGGCACGCAGGCGCAGGACGTCATCTACGTCGCCGAGTCGCTCGACGAGCTGCTGTCCGGTGGCCGGGTGCTGATCGACCCGAACACCCTGTCCGAGGACGGTACGGACTCGCTGGGGTCGTTCACGGTCAGCCCAGACGGGAAGTACTTCGCGTACGGCGTCAACGAGAGCGGAAGCGACTGGACGACCTTCCGGCTACTCGACATCGCTACTGGTACGCCGGTCGACGACCTAGTCTCGGAAGCCAAGTTCTCCGAGGCAACGTGGCTTCCGGACAGTTCCGCGTACCTGTACCTGCACTACCCGGCCAGTGGACGTAGCGAAGGCACGACCACCACGTCCCTGTCCGGTGGGCGGCTGATGCTGCACAGGGTCGGTGCGCCGCAGTCCGACGACGAGCTGGTGCTGACCGTCCCCGGCAAGGACAGGTACTTCTACACACCCGAAGTGAGTGACGACGACAAGTACCTCGTCGTACACATCACCGAAGGGACTGACCCGGCCACGCGGCTCTGGGTGTACCCGATCACCTCGGACGGTCTGGGCGAGCCGGTGAAGGTGGTGGACACGTTCACCGACGAGATCGCGTTCGTACGGATGTCCGGCGACCAGCTGGTACTGCGGACCGACCGCGACGCGTCACGCGGCCGCGTGGTGCTGTCGTCGCTCGACGGTACGTTCACCGACCTCATCCCGGAGGGCGACGCCACACTGCAGGCAGTTCGCGGTACGGCGTCCGGTCTTGCCACGTTGACGTTGGTGGATGCGCAGCCGGTGCTCACGCTGTACGAGTTGGACGGCACTGGTCAGCGAGTGGTCGACGTACCGGGTGGGGGAGTGGTAGGTCTCAACGCCGGCCCGGAGTACGACGAGCTGTTCATCGGACTGTCCACGACAACAGACCCCACCTTGTCGTACGTCGTCTCAACCGACACGGGCAACGTACGCGCCTTGCCGGAACTGGTCCGCGGTACTGGAGGCTTCACGCCACCACAGGTCACCGTGACCCGCCGGACCGCTCCGGGACGCGACGTTCCGTACTTCCTGATCACCCGGTCCGATCTGGACTTCTCCACCCCACGCCCGACGCTGATGTGGGGGTACGGCGGCTTCCGCATCCCGATCAACGCCGACTACCGCCCCGGCTGGCCCGCGTGGCTCGCAGCCGGCGGAGTGCTGGTCATCGCGAACCTGCGGGGTGGCGGCGAGTACGGGGCCGAGTGGCACGACGCGGGGCGGCTGAAGAACAAGCAGAACGTGTTCGACGACTTCATCGCGGTCGGAGAACACCTGCGGGACAGTGGCGTGACCACTCCGGAGCAGCTGGTCATCCACGGACGCAGCAACGGCGGACTGCTCGTCGGCGCGGCCATGACGCAACGGCCGGACCTGTTCGCTGTCGCACTGCCCGGTGTGGGTGTTCTGGACATGTTGCGGTTCCACAAGTTCACGGTGGGAGCAGCGTGGGCGTCTGACTACGGCCTGCCCGACGACCCGGACCAGTTCGAGGACCTCCTGGCGTACTCGCCACTGCACCGGGTCAGCCCAGGCACTTCGTACCCGGCGACGCTGGTGGTCACCGGCGATCATGACGACCGCGTGGTGCCGTTGCACAGCCACAAGTTCATCGCGGCGCTGCAGCATGCCCAGTCCGGTCCGCGGCCCGTCTTGACTCGGGTTGAGGTCAACACTGGCCATGGCTTCGGGAAACCGGCCGCGATGATCGCGTCGGAGTGGGCTGACCTACTGGCGTTCGCTGCTCACCATGTAGGCCTCGTACCTCCTGAGCAGTAGGAGGGCCGCTTCACCAACCGCTCGGCTGCTTCACCAGATGTGCGGGGCGTGCAGGTCGCGGGGATCGGCGGACGGCTGACAGCCGTGCGCGGTCTCCGCGTACTCCGTCCGCGGCCCGCTGGTGGCGAGCGTACGGACGGCGTCCACCAGCCGGTCCACGTGCTCGCGGGTCGTCCCGAGGCCCAGGCTGGCGCGAACCGCCGTGCCGTGCTCGGGGGAGTCGGCGAGCAGGCGGCCGACCAGCGGGTGGGCGCAGAACTTGCCGTCCCGGACACCGATCCCGTACTCGGCGCTGAGCGCGGCCGAGACCAGCGTGGAGGTCAGTCCGGCGATCGTGAAACAGACGGTGCCGACGCGGTCCGCGTCCTCGCCGAACAGCGAGTACGTCGTGACGCCGTCGATCTGCGCGAGGCCGGTGCGGAGCCGGGCGAGCAGACTGCGCTCGTGCTGCTCGATGGCGTCCCGGTGCTTGCTGATCGCGGCGCACGCCGAAGCGAGGGCGATCGCGCCGATCACGTTGGGCGAGCCGCCTTCGTGCCGGGCCGGACCGGTCGACCACACCACGGTGTCTTCGGTCACCGCGTGCGTCGCGCCACCGCCGTACAGGTACGGGTCGGCCGCATCGAGCCAGTCGGCCCGGCCGATCAGGGCACCCGCGCCGTACGGGGCGTAGAGCTTGTGACCGGACAGCGCGACCCAGTCGGCGCCGAGGGCGGCGATGTCGACGGTGCGGTGCGGCGCCAGCTGCGCGGCGTCCAGGCAGACCCGGGCGCCGTGCGCCTTCGCGACCTTGGTGATCTCGGCGATCGGGAAGATCTCGCCGGTGACGTTCGACGCGCCGGTGACCACGACCAGCCGCGGCCCCTCGGGCGCCTGCCGGAGCGCGTCGGCTACGGCGGTCACGGCGCCGGCCGGGCTGGACGGCGCAGCCAGGCGTACGGTGCGGTCGGCCGGCCAGGGCAGCAGAGCGGCGTGGTGCTCCGACTCGAACACGATCACGGTGGCATCAGCCGGTACGGCCCGGGCGAGCAGGTTGAGCGCGTCGGTGGTCTGCCGGGTGAAGATCACCTGGTCGTCCGCACGGGCGCCGACGAAGGCATGCACCTCGGCGCGGGCCCGCTCGTACCACTGGGTGGTGATCCGGGAGGCGTACCCGTTGCCGCGGTGCACCGACGCATACGACGGCAGCGCCGCCTCCACGCTGGCCCGGACCGACTCCAGGCACGGCGCGCTGGCCCCGTGGTCGAAGTTGGCGTAGTCGGTGACCCGGCCGTCGGCGAGCGGCACCAGCAGGTCCGAACCGACCGTGGCCGGGATGCTGCCGGTGACGAGCCGCGCGACCGTGGGCCGCGGAGTGGTGGTGCCGGCCGGTTCGAGGATGGAGAGAATCGACATGCTGCTGCTCCCGGAAGTCCGCACTTGCCGAGCGGGGTATCCGCACGGCCTGGTCCTCACCCGGGGCACCCCACCGCGGAGGAGGGTTGCCGGCCAGCGAGCCGGGGCTTGACGCTGGCGCTCATGACCTGCCGAGAACGGTAACGAACGGGCCACGATCCGCGCCAGCCTGTATCTCGTGATGTGAGATTCCCGAACGGATGATGAGACGGAGCGGTCTGGCGGCCGTGGCGGCACACTGTTGTCATGATCGGACGGCTGCACCATCTCGCCATCGACTGCCCGGACCCGCTGGCGCTGGCGAGGTTCTACTCGGCGCTGCTGGGCCGGCCGATCACCTACCGGAGCGACGACTGGGTGGTCGTGTCCGAAGACAGCCGAACCTCAGGCCTCGCCTTCCAGCGCGCTGAGGCGTACCAGCGTCCGCACTGGCCGGATCCAGCCCGGCCTCAACAGATGCACCTTGATGTCATGGTCGACGACGTCGAGGCGGCGGCGCCCCTGGTGCTGGCCCTCGGCGCTCGCCGCCTCGCTGGGACCGTGTACGAGGACCCGGCCGGCCACCCGTTCTGCCTGATCCCCCGACCGGGCTGGGCGCCGCCGGTGAATCCGTAATCGATTCGCCGCCGGCGAGGTGGACGTGTTGGATGGCCGCATGACACTGGATGCCGCGGTCTGGACCGCACCTGAGGTGGAACGGCCCGACGGCTCGCTGGTGGCCCCCGAGCGTGAGTTGTTGCAGGGGTACCTGGACTTCTACCGGACCACGTTGCTGGTCAAATGCGCCGGCCTGACCGCCGCCGAGCTCGCCGCGCGCCCGTCGCCGCCGTCGAACCTCTCGCTGCTCGGCCTGCTCCGGCACCTGACCAAGGTCGAGCGGATCTGGTTCCGGATTCATTTCGCGGACGATCCGGCCGAGCCGTTGTACGCGCCCGAGCTCGGGAAGGACGCCGACTTCGAGCGGATCGATCCGGCCGAAGCGCAGGCGGCGTACGAGGGGCTGCTCGCCGAGTGGAAACTGTCCGACGCCGCGGCGGCCGGGCGCTCGCTGGACGATCGTTTCACCTTCAGCGGCACCGAGTCGACGTTGCGGATGATCTACATCCACCTGATCGGCGAGTACGCCAGGCACTGTGGTCATGCCGATCTGGTCCGCGAGCAACTGGACGGCACGACCGGCGCCTGACACCCGGTCCAAGGCCGTCGTCCCGGGCGCAGTGGTCCAGTCCCGGCTGGAAATCGTTTGCCATTCGGTCTTCCGGTCCGGGACTTGCTGTGCTCGACTCATCACATGAAGCGACCGGCCGCCCTGGTTGTCCTGCTGACCGCGATGTTCGCCGCCGTCCTGGTCCCCCCGGCCAACGCGGCGTCGGACGTACGCATCGAGGTGCTGTCCACGCCGCGCGCCGACATGGTCAGCGACGGCAACGTGCTGCTCGGGATCACCGGTCGGCGTCTGGATGAGCTGACCGTCCGGCTGAACGGGAAGGACGTCACCAACGCGTTCACCCTGCAGTCCGACCGGTTGATCGGCGTGGTCCAGGGCCTGACCGACGGCCGCAACAGCATCACCGCGGCTGACGCACGGCTTGTGGTCACCAATCATCCGCGAACGGGTCCGATGCTGGCCGGTCCGCACGAGACGCCGTTCATCTGCGGCACAGCTGGTTTCACTACGCTCGCCAAGGTCAAGCTGGGCCCGCCGACGGATGTGAACTGCTCGGTGCCTACCCGCGTCGACTACCTGTACCGCTCGACGATCGACCGGTCGCTGAAGGTCCTCCCGGCGACGCGCCCGGCCGATCTGGCAACTGCAAGAACATCCGACGGCCGTACGGTGCCGTACATCGTCCGTGTTGAGACGGGTGTGATCAATCGGTCGATCTACGAGTACGCCGTACTCAACGACCCGGCCGGTGGTGAACCGAGTGTGGTGAAGGCGCCGAGCGGATGGAACGGGCGGTTGATCTACACGTTCGGTGGCGGCTGTCCCGGCGGGTGGTACCAGCAGGGGAGTGGCACCGGCGGGATCAACGACGACGTACTGCTGGCGCAGGGGTACGCCGTGGCGTCGTCGAGCCTCAACGTGTTCGGGGTGAACTGCAACGGCGTACTGGCCGCCGAAACCATGTCGATGACCCGGGAGCACATCCTGGAGACCATCGGCGTACCGAAGCAGACGATCGGGTGGGGCTGCTCCGGCGGTTCGTACCAGGTGTTCCAGATCGCAGACGACTACCCGGGACTACTGGATGGGATTGTGGCGTCCTGTGTGTTCCCAGAGGTCGGTTTCGCCACGCTGCACACGATCACCGACTCGCTACTGCTGGACCACTACTTCCAGTCCGCTACTGGATGGACCGACGAACAGAAGCGCGCCGCCGCGGGCTTCGGCAAGGTCGCCACGATCGCCAACCTCGCCGGCGCCGGACGCCGGATCGACCCGCGGGTGTACTGCCCAGCGCAACTACCCGTCGAGCAGCGCTACGACCCACTGAAGAACCCCAGTGGTGCACGCTGCGATGTCTACGACCACCAGGTCAACATCTGGGGCAAGGACCCGCGGACCGGTGCCGCACGGCGTCCACTGGACAACGTAGGCATCCAGTACGGCCTGGACGCACTGAACGCGGGCAAGATCACCGCAGCGCAGTTCATCGACCTGAACAAGGCTATTGGCGGCTTCGACCACGACGCCAACTTCGTGCCCGCCAGGACAGTCGCCGACCCGCGGGCGATCAGTACGGCGTACCGGACCGGTCAGTTGATCAACGGCGGCGGGGGACTGGCCAGTACGCCGATCATCGACTACCGCCAGTACTGGGATGAGCTGCCGAACGGTGACATCCACCTGTTCTTCCACTCGTTCTCGCTGCGTGAACGGTTGCGTAAGGCAAACGGTGACGCGGACAACCAGGTGATGCTGGTACAAGCCGCTGATGCACCAGGCGGCTTCAGTACGACGAACCCCGTGCTGACCGATGCACTAGCCGCGCTGAACCGGTGGATGGACGCTACGGACGCGGACCATGGCTCTGGCTCGCCGCATGCCCGGTTGATGCGCAACAAGCCCGGTGCGCTGACCGATGCGTGCTGGAGTCCGGCGAACCAGAAGATCGTCGAGAAGCAGGTGGATGGCATCCGTACGACCAAGTGCAACACGTTCTACCCGGTGTGGCCGTCGCCGCGGCAAGTGGCTGGTGCATCTGTTGCCAACGACATCATCAAGTGTCAGCTCCGTCCACTGACGCGGTCCGACTACAAGGTCAAGCTGACGGCTGCACAGTGGAAGGCGCTGCGGCAGACGTTCCGGAACGGGGTGTGCGACTGGTCGGCTCGTGGTGTCGGGCAGCAGCGTCCGGTCGGGAGTTGGCCGACCTTCCCATAGGGTGCGGGAGTGCCCTTCACGCTGGCCCATCCCGCGGCTGTCCTCCCGCTGATCCGCCGGCCGCTAGTGGCCTCCGCACTGGTAGCTGGTGCGGTGGCGCCGGACCTGCTGTACGTCGGTCCGCTCTACCGGTTCGCCACGCAGTACATCAACGGCAACTTCACGCTGACTCTCACACATGAGTTCACGTCCGCCCTCTGGCTGGACCCGCTGCTGGCGCTGCTGCTGCTCGCGGTCTTCAATCTGGTGCTCAAGCGTCCGCTGATCGCACTCGCACCACCGGCGCTCGCTGCTCGGCTGCCAGAGCCGCGACGGCTAGTTGGCGTTACGGGACTGCTGTGGACTGTGGTCTCGGCGGTCCTGGGTGCACTCACTCACGTCCTCTGGGACTCGTTCACACACTGGGACGGTTACTTCGTCCGCCGGTTCCCGGAGTTCTTCCGGGCCTCGGTGACTGGTGCGTGGGACGTGAGCCGCATCCTCCAGTACGTCAGCACGGTCGGCGGCTGCGTCATCCTGGCGATCTGGTTGTACCGGTGGTACCGCCGCGCGGAGGCCCGGTCCGTTACACCCGGTGACCACATCCCGGCCAAGGCGCGGTACGTCGCGTACGCCGCAGGCGTGGCTCTGGCGGCTTGGGGAGCGGTGCGGGAGCTCGGGCGGGTCGAGGGCGGACTCGCGGGCGAAACCGCCGTACGCCTCGTGCTCTCCGGCGTAGTGACCGGTGGCCTGCTGGCGCTCGGCGTGTACGTGGTGTTGTGGCATCTGAACCGGTTACGGCGAAGGGCGCCTGTGTCGTGACGCTACGGATGGGGCAGCGTGATCGGCGTGTGACACGTGGGACTCGAGGGGTGATCGGGGTAGCCTGAGCAATATGGCGACCCGCACGTCTTCCCCGGCGCGGGCGCAGAAGTCAGCAGCCAAACGGCCGAGCACGGCCCGTTCGGCCGCTGGTGGACGCCCCCGTCCGTCCGGTGCCCAGAAGCGTGGGCAGACCGCAAAGCGCGGCGGTGGATCCTCCCCAGCGCGGACCAGTACGCCCAAAAACAGCGGCTCGGGCCCGTTCGCGGCCGCCATGATCGCTCTCGGTCGCGGTGTGGTGAAGCTGTGGATCGGCATCGCGCACCTGCTCGGCAGCATGGTCCGCGGCATCGGCCACAGCGCCCGCGACCTGGACCCGGAGCATCGCCGCGACGGCGCCGGCCTGTTCCTGATCGGTCTGTCCCTGGTCGTGGCGGCCGCGGTCTGGTGGGATCTGCCCGGCTCGGTCGGCAACGGCGTACGCACGGTGGTCGGCGGCAGCATCGGCATGCTCGGCTGGGCGTTGCCACTACTGCTGCTGCTCGTTGCGGTCCGCACCCTGCGGCACCCGGACCGGAACGGCCCAGCGGGTCGTCAGGTGATCGGCTGGACGGCCGTCTGCCTCGGCGTCCTCGGCCTGATCCACATCGCGAACGGCCTGCCCCGGCCGAACAACCCGGCCGACGGACCGCTGCGGGACGCCGGCGGCGCGATCGGGTACTTCATCTCGTCCTTTCTCTCCGACCTGCTGACCGAGTACGTCGCGGCACCGTTGCTGGTACTGCTGTCGATCTTCGGCGCACTGGTCGTCACCGGCACGCCCGTGTACGCGATCCCGCTGCGCTTCCGGGCCGCATTCGACGTACTGATGGGCCGGACCGAGCTGCCCGAGGACGCACCGTCCGTCGCGGCTGCTGGATCGACCGAAGACACCGTCCGGCTGACCCGCAAGCAGCGGCGCGCCAAGGCCGCCGAGCTCGACGAGGACGGCGAGCCGACAGTCAAGCCGTACGACTCACCCGTGCTCGAGGGTCGCGAGATCTCCAAGCGCGGCCGCAAGGCAAAGGCGCGTGCGGCCGAAGCGGACGCGTACGACGTCGACTCTGACACCGAGTCCGACTCCGCCGAGCCGGATGGCCCGAGCGCGTTCGGCGCTGGTCTTGCTGCCGTCGTCGAGCCGGCGCCGGCCGCGGCGAGCAAGCCGTCCGCGCCCGAGCCGCCGCCGCACACTCCGCTGCCGCAGCGCGTCGAGCAGCTCAGCCTGTCCGGCGACATCACGTACACGCTGCCCGACGGACAGATGCTCAAGCCCGGTTCCGTGCACAAGGCGCGTACCAAGGCCTCCGACCAGGTCGTCGACCGGCTGACCGAGGTGTTCGAGCAGTTCGGCATCGACGCCCAGGTCACCGGCTACACCCGCGGCCCGACCGTCACCCGGTACGAGGTCGAGCTCGGCGCGGCGGTCAAGGTCGAGAAGGTCACCGCGCTGTCGAAGAACATCGCCTACGCGGTGGCCTCGGCCGACGTACGCATCCTGTCGCCGATCCCGGGCAAGTCCGCGATCGGGATCGAGATCCCCAACACCGACAAGGAGATCGTCAGCCTCGGCGACGTGATCCGGAGCGCGACCGCCCGCAACGACCACCACCCGATGGTGGCCGGGCTGGGCAAGGACGTCGAAGGCGGCTTCGTGGTCGCGAACATGGCGAAGATGCCGCACCTGCTGGTCGCCGGCGCGACCGGTTCCGGCAAGTCGTCGTTCGTGAACTCGCTGATCACCTCGATCCTGATGCGCGCCACCCCCGACGAGGTACGGATGATCCTGGTCGACCCGAAGCGGGTCGAGCTGAACAACTACGAGGGCATCCCGCACCTGATCACGCCGATCATCACCAACGCCAAGAAGGCCGCCGAAGCGCTGCAGTGGGTCGTCCGCGAGATGGACATGCGGTACGACGACCTGGCCGCGTTCGGGTTCCGGCACGTGGACGACTTCAACAAGGCGGTCCGCGGCGGCAAGGTGAAGCCGCCACCGGGCAGCGAACGCGTACTGACGCCGTACCCGTACCTGCTGGTGATCGTCGACGAGCTCGCCGACCTGATGATGGTCGCGCCGCGCGACGTCGAGGACTCGATCGTCCGGATCACCCAGCTGGCGCGCGCCGCCGGTATCCACCTGGTGCTCGCCACCCAGCGGCCGTCGGTGGATGTCGTCACCGGTCTGATCAAGGCGAACGTACCGTCCCGGCTCGCGTTCGCGACCTCGTCGCTGGCCGACAGCCGGGTCATCCTCGACCAGCCCGGCGCGGAGAAGCTGGTCGGTCAGGGTGACGGCCTGTTCCTGCCGATGGGCGCGAGCAAGCCGATGCGTATCCAGGGCGCCTGGGTCACGGAGAACGAGATCCGCGGTGTGGTCGCGCACTGCAAGGAGCAGTTGCAGCCCACGTACCGCGAGGACGTCACCGCCGCGCCGGGGCCGAGCAAGGACCTGGACGACGAGATCGGCGACGACCTCGACCTGGTGGTGCAGGCGGCGGAACTCATCGTTTCCACCCAGTTCGGCTCGACGTCGATGCTGCAGCGTAAGCTCCGCGTCGGCTTCGCGAAGGCGGGCCGGCTGATGGACATCCTGGAGAGCCGCGGTGTCGTCGGTCCGAGTGAAGGTTCCAAGGCCAGGGACGTGCTGGTCAAACCCGACGATCTCGAGGACTTCATCAGCACCCTCCGAGGAGAGTGAGACGTGACCGCCGCGAGCACAGCGCCCAGGCAGGAACAGTTCGACGCCGACCCTGAGCCCACGCCGTTCACAGTCCGTTCGTCCCAGCGCGTGCACGGCGGTATCGCCGTCGGTGCCGCGCTGGTCGCGATCGGCTTCGCCGCCTCGGGTTCCAGCAGCCCGACCGGCATCCTGCGCTGGATCGTCGCGCTCGCGTTCGCCGTCCTCGCGGTGGTGTGCGCCCGCGCGCTGACCGTCGGGGACATGCTGGTCGCCGACCAGACCGGCATCCGGCTGCGCATCGGGAACGAGTGGGTGGGTACCCGGTGGGAAGACATCGAAGAGGTGACGGTGCTGCAGCGCCGGCATCCGCTCGACGACGGGCGGATCGCCGTACACCTGCAGGATCCTGGGCCGATCCTCGGCGCGTTGCCGAGTTCGACCCGCAAGATGACCGATGCGAACCGCCGACTGACGGGGTCCTCACTCGCGATACCGTTCGGGTTGACGGCGCGCCCGTCGAACGGGGAAGTGGTGCAGGCACTGCACATGCTGGCCGATGCCCGGTGCCCGGTCAGGGAACAACTCTGACTCCCGCGTGACCCCGTCCGACCAAGACCGTTGTGTTGATGTCGGTGGCCAGGCCACCGGCTCGGGGACGTCGACGGTCCGGCAGACAGTCCGGACGATGGAGAGGATGGTGGGGACGTGAGCATCGGCAGCGAGCTCACGGCGGCCCGCGAACGGGCCGGCATGACGATCGAGCAGCTGAGCTCGGCGACCCGGATCAGAACCGGCCTGCTGACCGCCATGGAGGCCGACGACTTCTCCCGCTGCGGCGGGAACTTCTATGCCCGTGGGCACATCCGGTCGATCGCCCGCGTGGTCAAGGCCGACCCGGTGCCGCTGGTCGCCACCTTCGACGCCGAGCACGCCGTCGAGGAGGAGAAGTCGCGCCGCGAGGAACGCGCCGCGGTCAAGGCGCCGACCCTGCACCCGGCGCGCCCGCGCTGGGCGGTCGTGGTCGGCGCGATCCTGGTCAGCCTGATGGGCTGGGGGATGGTCCGGCTGTTCACCCTGCCCAGCGACATCGAGGCGAACGCGTCCAAGACCGCGACCACCTCCGCGACCGTCACCACCCCGACGCCCAAGGCGACGCCGAAGCCGACCGCCAAGCCCACCCGGACCCCGACGAAGGCGAAGCCGCCGGTTCTCAAGACCGAGCTGACTCTGACAGCGCGTGACTCCGGTACGTACCTGACTGTCCGCGACCGGAAGAACAACCGCCTCTTCCAAGGCCATCTCAGCCCCGGCATCGCCCAGTCGGTCACCAGCGCCGGCGACATCCGCGTCACCGCCGGCAACCCCGGCAACCTGATCGTCATGCTGAACGGCAAGCGCCAGTCCACCACCCTCACCCGCTTCACCGCCCACCCCGACGGCACCGTCACCAAAACCACCAACCAATCCACAACCTCCTGACCCCACGCCGCGTCCCCGCCCCAAACCGCTCGGCGGTGAGGGGTTGTGGTGTGAGATGTGCTGGTGAGTTAGGCGGGGGAGTGTACGGCGCGTCATACTCGTGGGGATGACTACGCCACCCACCACCGTCGCCCTGGTCACGCTGGGCTGTGCCCGCAACGATGTCGACTCCGAGGAACTGGCCGGCCGGCTCGAAGCCGGTGGTTTCCGGCTCGTCGACGACGCTGCCGAGGCCGACACGGTGGTGGTGAACACCTGCGGATTCGTCGAGGCCGCCAAGAAGGACTCGGTCGACACCCTCCTCGCGGCCGCCGACTACAAGGAATCCGGCCGCACCCAGGCGGTAGTCGCCGTCGGCTGCCTGGCCGAACGCTACGGCGAACAACTCGCCGACGCTCTTCCGGAAACCGACGCGGTCCTCAGCTTCGACGACTACACCGACATCTCCGACCGCCTCCGCTCTATCCTGGCCGGCACCAAACACCAGCCCCACGTCCCGCACGACCGCCGCAAACTCCTCCCGCTCGCCCCAGCAGACCGCCACACCACCCCCGGCGTAGCTGTCCCGGGCCACAACACCCACCCGGCTGAGTCTGACTCGACGGGCGCCGTGCGGCACTCCGACGGCAACCAGATCGCCGCCGCCGGGCATGCTCCCTTCCACAGGGCGACCACCTCCGACGACACCCGTGCCAGCAACACCCATTCCGCGGTCGCCGGTCAGGCGGCACCGGGCGCAGGCCCTGGCTCTCTTGGTTCTGATGAGACGGCAGCGGCTCCAGGGCTCAAGGGGCGGTTTGTCACAACCACCCCCAGCGAACTGAAGATCGACGCCCCCGACCTCGCCACCGCCCCCGCGAGCGGCCCGCGCGTCATGCGCCGCCGCCTCGACGGCGGCCCGATGGCCCCGCTGAAGCTGGCTTCCGGCTGCGACCGCCGCTGTGCGTTCTGCGCGATCCCGATGTTCCGCGGCGCCTTCATGTCCCGCCGCCCGGCCGAAGTCCTCCGCGAAGCCGAGTGGCTGGCCGAGAACGGCGTCCGCGAACTCTTCCTCGTCTCCGAGAACTCCACCTCCTACGGCAAGGACCTCGGCGACCTCCGTCTCCTCGAGACCCTCGTCGCGGAGATCGCCCAGGTACCGGGCATCACCCGCGTGCGCGTCTCGTACCTTCAGCCCGCCGAGATGCGCCCGACGCTGATCAGCGCGATGACCTCCACCCCGGGCGTGGTCCCGTACTTCGACCTCTCCTTCCAGCACGCCTCCGGCCCGCTCCTGCGCCGGATGCGCCGCTTCGGTGACGCCGAACGCTTCCTCGAGCTGATCGCCCAGGTACGCGCCGCCGCCCCGGCCGCGGGCATCCGCAGCAACGTCATCGTCGGATTCCCCGGTGAGACCGAGGAAGACGTCGACATCCTCTGCGACTTCCTGTCCCGGGCCGGCCTGGACGCGATTGGCGTCTTCGGTTACTCCGACGAGGACGGTACGGAAGCCGAAACGTACGACGGCAAACTCGACGAAGACACCATCGCCGCCCGCCTGGACCGGGTCACCCGCCTGGCCGAAGACCTGACCTCGGCCCGAGCCGAATCCCGCATCGGCGAACTCATCGAATTCCTGGTCGAATCCATCAACCCCGATGGCGATCAGGACGCCGACCTCGCGGCCGACGAGACCCCCGCTGATCTGGCGACCGGCACCAACCTTCAGGACCCTGCCACGGAGCTCGACGGGCTCGAGGCGGTGACCGGTCCTGCCTCGGAGGTCTTGGGCCGGGGTGGGCGAACCGCCGAGGGCCGCGCCGCGCACCAGGGTCCCGAGGTCGACGGCACCACCACCGTGACCGGGCTCCCGGACGGTGTACGGGTCGGTGATCTGGTCTCCGCGAAGGTGGTCGCGAGCGACGGTGTGGACCTGATCGCCGAGTTCGCGGCACTCGTGAACACGCCGGACGCCCGTCCGGCAGCTAACCTGACCGCGTGACCAACCCCCCGACGAACCCGGCGCCGCGCGCAGCCGGCGGGCACATCCACGCGCCCAGCGCCTGGAACCTGCCGAATGCGCTCACGGTCCTGCGGCTCGTCCTGGTCCCGCTGTTCGTCTGGCTGCTGGTCCGCGAGGGCGGTCACATCGAAAGCAATCGCCTGCTCGCCACCACCGCCTTCGTCGTCGCGATCGTCACCGACCGCTTCGACGGCGACATCGCCCGCCGCTGGAACCTGGTCACCAACTTCGGCAAGATCGCCGACCCGATCGCCGACAAAGCGCTCACCGGCGCCGCGTTCATCGCGCTGTCGTACCTCGGCGAACTCCCGTGGTGGATCACCGTCCTGGTCATGGTCCGCGAGTGGGGCGTCACCGCCCTCCGCTTCTGGGTCATCCGCCACGGCGTCATGCCCGCCAGCCGCGGCGGCAAACTCAAAACCGTCCTCCAGGCGATCGCCCTGGGCCTTTACCTGCTCCCATGGCAACACGTCGCCGTCCTGCACTGGACCGCCGTAACCATCATGGCCGCCGCCGTCGTGGTAACCATCGCCACCGGCCTCGACTACGTAGGCCGAGCCCTCCGCCTCCGAGCCGCCGCCAAACGCCCCCTCCCGTAAACCGGACTGGTCCAGCAAGAAGATGCCAACAGACAAAGGCCGCGCCAGGCCGGCATCACCGGCCGCCAACCTCGCGGAAACCTACCGCCGCTTCAGCCGCGCCGCCGCAACCAAGTCCTCCCCCTTCTACCAAGCCCTAGCCACAGCCCTAAGCACCTCCCCCGAGGCACTCACCGCCCTCAACGCCCTCCCCAGCGACGCCCATCCTGAGCACGCCTCAGCGAACGAACTTGCCTCAGCCTCCAGGGACCCCCAACAACAAGAGCAGCCCTCAGCGAACGACCCTGCCTCAGCAGGCGAGCGGGCGTCAGCACGCGAGCTAGGTTCCCCAGGCTCGAGGATCTCGGCGGGTGCGGCGGGTGCGGCGGGTGCGGCGGATGTCGAGGGTGCCGCGGGTGCTGGTGCAGCTGGGGTGTTGGGGTTGAGTCTGCGGCAGCCGGCGGGGGTGCTTGCGGGGCTGCATGAGCTTGTGTTGTCGGGGCGTGCACCGAGGCTGGCGGCCGCGTACGCAGCGCTCGACGTTGATGCGGCGGTAACCGCAGCGATCGAAGTGCTCACGAACATGCCTGGTGCGGTTGCAGAGATCGCCGCGCGTCGCCAGGTGCGCTCGTTCGAGCCCGGTCGGCACGCCGTTTTGTACCCAGCCATCACCGAGGCAGCTCACCGCGTAGGTGCCAGCCGGATCGCACTGATCGACGCAGGCACCGCACGCTCCGCCCGTGACCTCGGCACTGCCGGTGACGTCGGCACTGCCCGTGACGCACGCACTGCCCGGGACGTCGGCACTGCGCGTGGCGTCGGTGCCGGGGGTGGCGTCGGCAGGACCCTCGCCTTGCACTCGACCATCTTCAATCTGAACGTCGACCGCGCGGGTGTCACCTACAACACCGGCCAATCGCTCGGCGATCCAGCATCACCCGTCCAGCAGTCGGCCCGGGTGGTCGGGAAGACTGCGCTCCCCACTCACCCCATGCCCGAAGTAGTCGCCCGCATCAGCGTCGCCTCCGTTCCGATCGACCTGACTGATCCCGCCGAGGCCCGCTGGTTGCACGCCTGTCTGCCGCCAGATCAGCAGGCGCAGTCCGCCGCTCTCGACGCCGAACTCGCGTTGGCCGCCGCATCGCCACCACGGTTCGTACCAGGCGAGCTGGTCGACGGCTTGTCCGACGCCCTTGCCCAAGTACCGCTTGATGTCCTCCCTGTCGTCCTTACCACCTGGACCTTGTCCGGGCTGTCCCTTGAAGACCGGCTGCGGTTCCTGCAACGTCTGGACGCGGCAGCCACCGAGCGTCCGGTCGCGTGGGTGTCGGTCGAGGGCGTGGGCGTCGCTCCCGCGATCCCGACGTTCGGTGATCGCCCGGCGTCAGGTCACAGCATCATCGATATCGCAATCTTCGATCACTCATCCCTTCAAGCCGAGTCGGTGGGCCGTACGTGGTCGCGCGGCGCCATCCTGTCCTGGCTGGCGCAGTCCTAGCCCGAGCGCTGTCCGGTGCGACAGGAGCGCTGACCGGCGGCGCAGTGCGGCGGTGTGGTCGGTGCGCGGTGTGTGGTGCTTCGGTACGGCGGTGCGGTTGGTGCGGTTGGTGTGGTTGGTGTGGTCGGTGTGGTCGGGGTAGCCGGGGTCGGGTATGGGTATCGGGTGGACATGGTGGAGGCGGCAGTGAGTGGTGACGGAGTTCAGTCGGCTGTTGAGCGGTTGGTGGGGCTGTTGGGGGAGCGGGGCGTGACGGTTGCTACTGCTGAGTCGTTGACCGGAGGGATGGTCGGGGCAGTGCTGACGGGTGTGCCGGGGGTGTCGGCTGTGTATCGGGGTGGCGTGGTGGTTTACGCGACTGATCTCAAGGCCAAGCTCGCCGGTGTACCGGAGGAGCTGCTGGCCGCTGTAGGGCCGGTTCATCCGGATACGGCTGCCGCATTGGCAACCGGTGTCCGGGTGCGTCTGGGGGCCGACTACGGGCTCGCGACGACCGGTGTGGCCGGTCCGGACCCGCAGGCGGGTGTCTCGGCCGGCACGGTGTACGTCGCGGCGGCCGGCGCGGGGAACGTTCAGGTGCGAAAACTGCAACTGAACGGTGACCGGGAGACCATCCGCCAGGCGAGTGTGCGGGCCGTCCTGGAACTCGGAGCCGCCCTGGTGGCGGAAGAACTCGACTGAACGAGGTGTTGAGACCAGCATGGTGACAGGTAAGGCAGACTGGCGCGGCGCACCGAAGGTGGACATTGCGAGAGGTAGTGACCCAGCAACGGGTACCGTTGGTTCCTACGGCCGAGCTACCGTGCGAGTAGACGCGGCCGGACAGGCGGAAGGGAGAAACCTCATGGTGCTGGTTCGTGGCCTGCTGGGCGACGTGCTGCGGCGTAAGCGGCTGCGCCAGGGGCGCACGCTGCGCGAGGTATCTGCCGACGCCCGGGTCAGCCTCGGCTACCTGTCCGAGGTGGAGCGCGGTCAGAAGGAAGCCTCCAGCGAGCTGCTGGCAGCGATTTGTACGGCGCTCGACGTGCCGTTGTCGACCGTTTTCGCCGAGGTCAGCCAGGATTTGGCCCGCGAGGAGGCGCTGGTACTCGCGCACCCGACCATCGAGCCCGAGGTCGTCGCCTCGGCGGCCTGATCCCAAGGTCATCGCGAGTCGCCCAGCATCGTCGGCCAAGCTGCGTCGGTTGCGCATGAATCTCTCCTCTCGTTCGAACGCGCGTTCGATGTCAGAGAAGATATCCGGGTTTGACCCGGTCACCAGAGTTGTCCACAGGCTTGTTCAGCCGAGGACTCAGACCTCCGGTTGGCAGGCCGGGCACCAATAGGTGACCCGCTGCCGCGTCGGTTCACCGAGCTCGCCGGTGCGGATCGTCGTACCGCACCGGCGGCATGGTTTGCCGCCGCGTTCGAACACCCAGGACCGCTGCCCGGGACGGTCGACTCCGGTACTGACTTGGGTGCCGTTCCGGACATTGAGCTTCAGCAGCTTGCGGCTGAGATCGACCGCTGCCGGGACGTCCACGTCCGAGACCGGCCGCCACGGGTGCAGACCGAGCAGGAAGCAGACCTCGATCCGGTAGAAGTTGCCGATTCCGGCCAAGTTCCGCTGGTCGAGCAACGCTTCGCTGATCGTGCGCTCCGGTACGGACTCGACATTGGCAATGGCGACCGACCGGTCGAACGATGGCGACAGCAGATCAGGTCCGAGATGACCGACCACACTGTCCTCGTCGTCGGTCGCGACCAGATCGAGTACCGGCAACCGATACCCAACTGCCGTCCACGGCGCCGTTTCGAGTACGGCTCGAATCTGATGATCCGGCCCGCCATGCCACCGCTCACCGGGCCGGTACAAATGCCAGCTGCCATCCATCCGGAAGTGGCTGTGCAGCGTCAGCCCACCGGACATCCGCATCAGAATATGTTTGCCACGAGCAACGACTTCGATCATGGTCCGGCCGCTCAGGTCAGTGGTCGCGAGCGACGGGACACGGAAGTCCGTCCGCACGAGCTCTTGTCCCGCGAGCGCTTGGTTCAGGCGCTTGCAGGCCCGCCAAACGGTGTCTCCCTCAGGCATGATCGATCATCCTGACTCTCAGGCGCGCAATCGCAGGCCTCTGGGCGTCGCATGGAAGCCCGCCTTCGCCAGTGCGTCACCGAACGCCGTGTGCCGGACCTGCTCACCGTCGGCGGTCTCCACACTGAGCTTCCCGAGTTGACCGTCCCGAATCGATAGCGCGAGTGCATCGACAGCTGGCTGAAGCACCTCGGAATCCTCGGTGAAACTCAACACAGTCCGGCCGCCACGCTCGACGTACACGATGAGTTGCCCGTCGACCATGACGACCAGCGCGCCTGCCTTCCGGCCCGGGCGATGTCCGCCGGCGCTCTCGCGTTCGGGCCACGGAAGCGCAGCACCGTACGGATTCGCGGGATCGGATGCAGCCAGTACGACAGCGCGCGCGGTCAGCTGCTCGTCCTTTCGGCCGCGACCGCCCGCGGGTGCACCTCCGGCGCCGAACCGCCCGGGAGGACCGAACGGCCCTTCAGGTTCGGATGGTCGAGATGTTGGTAGCTCAGCCAGCGCCCGAAGCCGATCCACCGCGCCTGGTAGCGCGAACTGCGCCGCGCCCAATCCAGCCACGAAGTACCCGCGGCGGCAGCGACCGGATTCCTCGAAAGCACTCAGCACCTTGTACACGGCGGCGAACCCACCAGGCGTACGCTCCGTCATCACCGAGCCGCGCGTGACGATGCCGTACCGGTCCAGCAATGTCTCGGCCGCGGCATGCGCACGTCTGGTCGCGTCAGCGCTGCGCTCCGGCAGCAGAGACCACCGCCCGCCCGCAGTCGGCGGACCGCTCCGGGACGGCATCGCCGGCCGCCCGGGTCGCACTGGACGCCCGGGCCGGGCACGTGGCGTCGTCCGACGGGTGCGGTGACTGCCCCGCCCGCCGCCGACCAGCGATCGAACCGGCGTCAACGTGTCGTTGGTCAGATACCCGGCCCAGACCAGATCCCACAAGACGCCGACCAGCGCCTCGTCGTCGACCGTGCCGGACGCGGCCCCGACGGCATCACTCAGTTGCCGGAAGAAGAACGCCCCGCCGCCTGCCAATGCGTCCAGGACGGCCTGATGCGTCTCGCCCAACTCGAGCGCCGGATCGGGATCAGGCAAGGTCAGATCGCAGTTGTCGGCCAGATGCAGTGACACCCACCCATCCGTACCCGGCAGCGAACCAGACCCGGCCCAGACGACCTCGCCCGTCGCTGTCAGCTCATCCAGCATCGATGGCTGATATCCAGGTACTCGGGATGGCAGCACGATCGATTCGAGCGCGGACGCCGGCACCGCACAGCCCGCAAGCTGCTCGACCGCGCCGAGCAGCACATCGTACCCACGGCCGCGGCTGCTCGTGATCCCTTGCCATGCCGGGAGGAAGCGGGCCAGCGCGGACGGATCGACGGGCTCGACTTCCTTGCGCAGCGCGGCCAGGGACCGGCGCCGAAGCAGCCGGAGGATCTCGCTGTCGCACCATTCGAGCGCGATCCCGCCCGGCAGGAACTCACCTTCGACCACCCGGCCGGCCGCGCCGAGCCGGCGTAGTGCATCTGAGACGACCGCGACACCGATCCCGAGATGGGTCGCGAGATCGATCGCGCGGAACGGTCCATGCGTTCGCGCGTACCGGGAGACGAGATCGCCGAGCGGATCAGCGACCGGCTCAGCATGCGCCTCCGCGACACCAGGCGGCAGCGGTACGCCGAGGGCATCCCGCAATCGGGCCACGTCTTCGACGACGGCCCACCTATGCTCACCGGCTATTCGTACCCGCACGACTCGACGGGCCGAGGCCAGGGAAGTCAGCCAGGACTCCGCATCCGACCCATCGACACATCGCTGCGTGGCCTCGGGCAGCGACAACGGGCCGACGAGTCGCAGCACGTCGAACAGGCCTTCGGCGTCACGCGCCCGACGATCCTCGGCCAGCCGCTGGAGCTCGGCCTCGGTGCGCAGCACGACCTCCGCGTCGAGCAGCTCGCGTAGCTCGGTCCGACCGAGCAACTCGGCCAGCAGACTTTGGTCCAGCGCCAAGGCGGCAGCACGCTTCTCCGCCAGCGGGCTGTCGCCCTCGTACATGAACGCGCCGATGTAGCCGAACAGCAGGGACTTCGCGAACGGTGAGGCCTCCGGCGTCTCGACTTCGACGACCGAGATCCGGCGCTCGCTGATCCCGGTGAGCAGATCCTTCAGGGCAGGCAGGTCATACACATCCTGCAGAACCTCGCGCAACGTCTCGAGCACGATCGGGAACGAGCCGTACTTACTCGCCACGCTGAGCAGTTGCGACGCCCGCTGCCGCTGCTGCCACAGCGGCGATCGCCGACCGGGATTGCGCCGCGGCAGCAGCAACGCCCGCGCCGCGCACTCCCGGAACCGTGCCGCGAACAGCGCCGAGCCACCGACCTCGGTCGTGACCAGATCCTCGATGTCGGCGGGATCGAACAGCACCAGCTCCGCGCCCGGCGGCGGCTCGTCCGTCTCCGGCAGCCGCAGCACGATCCCGTCGTCGCCGGACACCGATTGGGCATCCATCCCGTACCGATCGCGCAGGCGGGCGGCGATCGCGAGTGCCCACGGCCCGTGCACCTGACCGCCGTACGGCGTGTGTACGCAGACTCGCCAGTCGCCGAGCTCGTCCCGGAACCGCTCGACCACGATGGTCACATCGTCCGGAATCCGGCTCGTCGCGTCCCGTTGCTCAGCCAGGTACGAAACCAGGTTGGTGGCGGCGTACTCGTCGAGGCCCGCGGTCCGCGCGCGCTCGATCGCCTTCGTCGCGGGCAATGACGCCATCTTCCGGATGAAGGCACCGGTCGCGGCACCGAGCTCCGCGGGCCGACCGACCGCGTCACCCTTCCAGAACGGCAGTCTGCCCGGCTGACCCGGCGCGGGGGAGACCAGCACGCGGTCGTGGGTGATGTCCTCGATCCGCCAGCTCGATGCTCCCAGCGTGAAGACATCGCCGACGCGCGACTCGTACACCATCTCTTCGTCGAGCTCACCGACGCGATGGTTGGTCGACTCGCCGACCAAGAACACTCCGAACAGGCCACGGTCCGGGATCGTTCCACCGCTCGTCACGGCCAGCCGTTGTGCGCCTGGGCGGCCGGAGATCTCGCCGCTGACCCGGTCGAACACGATCCGCGGTCGCAGCTCGGCGAACTCATCCGACGGATAGCGGCCGGAGAGCATGTCGAGCACGCCGTCGAATGCCGAACGGGGCAGTGTCGCGAAGGGCGCGCACCGGCGTACCAGAGCGAAGAGCTCGTCGACATCGATCGAGTCGAGCGCGACGATCGACACGATCTGCTGCGCTAGGACATCGAGTGGATTGGCCGGGATGTGCAGACTCTCGATCAGTCCCTCGCGCATCCGCTGCACCACGACGGCCGTGTCGATCAGATCGCCGCGGAACTTCGGGAACAGCACCCCGCGCGACACCGCGCCCACCTGGTGACCGGCCCGGCCGACCCGCTGCAGCCCGCTGGCGACCGACGGCGGCGCCTCGACCTGGATGACCAGATCGACGGCGCCCATGTCGATGCCGAGCTCAAGACTGCTCGTCGCGACCACGCAGGGCAGCCGGCCGGACTTCAGATCGGCTTCGATCAGCGCCCGTTGCTCCTTGCTGACCGAGCCGTGGTGAGCCCGCGCGACCAGCGGTGGCGCCGCGAGCGAACCGCCCGACTGAGCCATCACCTGCGCGGGCGAACCCAGCTCGGGCAGCTCCAGCTCGGCGCGCTCGGCGGCGATCTCGTTCAATCGTGCGGTCAGCCGCTCGGCCAGCCGGCGCGAATTGGAGAAGACGATGGTCGAGTTGTGCTGACTGATGAGGTCGAAGACCTGCTCCTCGACATGTGGCCAGATCGACGCGTGCTGGGCCGGCCCGGCCGCGGAACCGGACGTTTCGATCTCGGTCGCCGCCAGCTCGGCCATGTCCTCGACCGGCACCACGACGCTCAGATCCCACTGCTTGGTGAACTTGGGCTGCACCACCGTCACCGGCCGCTCGCCGCCCAGGAACCGCGCGACCTCCTCCACTGGGCGTACGGTCGCCGAGAGCCCGATGCGCTGGGCCGGCTTCGGCAGCAATGCGTCCAGCCGCTCGAGCGTCAGCGCCAGATGCGCGCCGCGCTTTGTCCCCGCGACCGCATGTACTTCGTCGACGATGACTGTCTCTACGCCACGCAACGACTCACGGCCCTGCGAGGTGAGCAGGAGAAAGAGCGACTCGGGAGTGGTGATGAGTACGTCGGAAGGCCGCGTCGCGAACCGTCGCCGCTCCGCCGCCGGCGTATCGCCCGATCGCACCGCCACCTCGACGTCGATCGGCGCCTCGCCCAGCCGCCGCGCGGTCTCGCGGATGCCGATCAACGGCGCGCGGAGGTTGCGCTCGACGTCGACGGCGAGCGCCTTCAAGGGCGAGACGTAGAGGACTCGGCAGCGCAGCTTCGCGTCCTCCGGTGGAGGTGTCGTCGCCAGCCGGTCGAGCGCCCAGAGGAAGGCCGCCAGCGTCTTGCCTGAACCGGTCGGCGCGACCACCAGCGCGTCCCGGCCCGCGGTGATGGCGTCCCACGCCTCGAGCTGGGCCGGGGTGGCCGCCTCGAAGACGTCGCCGAACCACGCCCGGGTCGCGGGCGAGAACCGGCTCAACGCGCTGGTTTTCTTCACGCCGACCATCTTGCCGGGTGCCGCCGACAGTTTTCACGAGCCGCCGCGCGGGCCCGGTGTCGCCGACCGTGAACAGGCGCTTTCCGTCCGCTGCGCGAAGTGTCCCCCGCGTCTGGAATGATCGGCCGCATGATGAACCGCGTACGTGCAGCGGTCGTCGTCGTTGCCTGCCTGGTCGGCCTGACCGGCTGCGTCAAACTCGACGGTGACCTCAAGGTCGGATCGAACGAAACCGTCTCCGGCACCATGAAGATCGGCGTCGACAAGCAGCTGCTGCAGTCCAGCGGCCAGTCGCTCGACAAGGTCCGCCAGCAGATCGAGAGCGGGATCAAGCAGACGACCACCGACGGGGTGAGCTGCAAAGCCTTCGAGGACGGGCAGTACGTCGGGTCGAACTGCACCTTCGAGAGCGTCCCGTTCGACAAGATGGGCAGCTCGAGCGGCGACGGCGTCGGGTTCCGCAAGGACGGCGACAAGGTGAAGGTGACGGTCAAGGCCGGCAACCTGAACGTACCGTCCGGCAGCCAGCCGCAGGTGAACTTCAAGATCACCATGCCGGGCAAGATCCTGGAGCACGACGACGGCGCGAAGGTCAGTGGGCGGACGGCGACCTACGACAGCCTCGACAAGGTCGGGAAGATCTCGCTGACCTCGGAGGCGGGCGGTGGGTTCCCGACCTGGGCGATCATTCTCATCGTCGTGCTCGTGCTGCTGATCATCGGCGGGGTCGTGTTCTTCATCCTGCGCGGTCGCAAGTCCAAGCAGGGCTACGGGCAGCAGTTCCCGGGGCAGTATCCGGGTCAGCCGGGTCAGCCGGGTCAGCCTGGGCAGTACGGCGGACCGGGGCAGTACCAGGGGCAGCAGGGGTATGGGCCGCCTGGACAGCAGTACGGTCAGCCCGGCCAAGGTCAGTACCCGGGTCAGCCTGGGCAGTACGGTGGTCAGCCGGGGCAGTACCCGGGTCAGCAGGGTCAGCCGCCGTACTCCGGGCAGCCGGGGCAGTCTGGTCAGGGGCAGTACCCTGGGCAGCCTCAGCCAGGGCAGGGGCAGTGGGGACCGCAGCAGGGCCAGCAGCCGCCTCAGCAGGGTTCTGGTGGCTGGGGTCAGCCCGGGCAAGGGCAGCAGCCTCCGGGTTCGCCTTACGGTCAGCAGCCGCCGCAGCAGGGTGGTTGGGGCCAGCAGCAAGGTGGTCCGTCGGCGCCCCAGCAGGGTCAGCAGGGCGGTTGGGGACCGCCGCCGAAGGACGATGACGGGCAGGCATGAGACTGACGGAATTCTGGGCCCGGATGGATCAGCATCTCGGGCCCGCGTATGCACGGACCTGGGCGGAGACCCAGGTGGTCAAGGGACTCGACGGCCGGACGGTCGTCGAGGCTCTGGCCGACGGTGAGGCCGCCAAGGTGGTTTGGCGTGCCGTCTGGGCGCACCTCAATCTCCCAGCCAGCGAGCGCTGACCGTCGTCAGAGCGGTTTGATCCGGAACGCGCCGTTCGTGAGCAGGTCAGCCGCCGCGTACGCCGCCTTCCGGATGCCTTTGCGCTCGTCGAAGAATCCGCCGACCACGCCGACACCAGGTAGCTTGCCGATGAACCGAGCACCGAGACTGCCGCGTGGCCGCTCCTCGAACACCTCGGTCAGCCCGCCGAACAGCTTGCTGATCCGCCAGACCAGCCGGATGCCGTGACGCAGGCCGGTCTCCTCGTCCGCATTGCCGAGACCGAGCTGCTTCGCCACGTCCTGGCCGGCGAGCGTCGGGTCGTCGTACTTGAGTACGTCGTCCGGAGTGATCGGGCGATCGGTCAGGACGCGAGCGATGATCGCCGTCCGGTCGGCGTGCGCCTCGACGCCGTACTCGCGGCAGACCGCGCCGATCACCATCGCCTGGACCGCCGCGCCGAGGGTGTCCTTGATCGGAAGCCGGTCGGCGGCCGCCCCGCTGATCCGGGGGAGGGCCGCGACGACCGCGGCGAACCCGCCGAGCCGGGCCACCCACCAGTCACAGCGCTCGGCGAGGGGCAGTGTCGGCCACTCCGCGTGGCCTGGCACCTTCATCCGCAGCAACCGGTCGATCGCCAGGATGAGGCCCTTCTCGGCCAGATTCGGCTGCTCCTGGGCGGAGTACTCGGTGAGCACGCTGCGCGCCCCGAACGGGTCCTGGGTACGGAGCGCGTCGAGTACGGTGTCGATGCCGAATTCGACCCGGCTGAGCGCCAGTACCACGGCGGAATCGGGGACGTCGGGACGGTCTGTCACGCCGCAAGAGTAAGGAATCCCCGGGCCAGGCTGGTTGCCGGAACAGGCTTCGGCGTGTCAGTTGTGATTCGAACACGTGTTCGGGATACTTTGGTCTCCGGAAGGTGGTCGTGGCGGCCGGTTTGTCCACAGATTCGAAGTGGCGGCGAAAACTGTCGGCGGCAACGAATACCTTCTCTGGCGACAACGAACTTCCTTCGGGCGGCCGGTGGGCGGCCCCGGATTATCAGATGGGTCAGGTGGCAGTCACATGGCGGGTGCAGCGAGTGCGGCGAGTGCGGAGCGCGCGGCGGCCGATCGCGAGAAGGCGCTTGCGACCGCGCTGACGCAGATCGAGCGGCAGTGCGGCAAGGGTTCGGTGATGCGCCTCGGGGAGCAGAACCGGCCGCCGATCGAGGTCATCCCGACCGGGTCGATCGCGCTCGACATCGCGCTCGGGATCGGTGGTCTGCCGCGCGGTCGCGTGGTGGAGATCTACGGCCCGGAATCCTCCGGTAAGACGACGGTCGCCCTGCACGCGGTGGCGAACGCCCAGCGGGCCGGCGGCATCGCGGCGTTCATCGACGCCGAGCACGCCCTCGACCCGGAGTACGCGCGGAAGCTGGGCGTCGACACCGACGCGCTGCTGGTCTCGCAGCCCGATTCCGGTGAGCAGGCGCTGGAGATCGCCGACATGCTGGTCCGCTCCGGCGCGATCGACATCGTCGTGATCGACTCGGTGGCCGCGCTGGTGCCGCGGGCCGAGATCGAGGGCGAGATGGGCGACAGCCACGTCGGTCTGCAGGCCCGGCTGATGAGCCAGGCACTGCGGAAGATGACCGGTGCGGTCAGCGGGACGAACACGACCGCGATCTTCATCAACCAGCTGCGCGAGAAGATCGGCGTGATGTTCGGCTCCCCGGAGACCACGACCGGTGGTAAGGCGCTGAAGTTCTACGCGTCGGTGCGGCTGGACGTGCGCCGGATCGAGTCGCTGAAGGACGGTACCGACGTGGTCGGTAACCGGACCCGCGTCAAGGTCGTGAAGAACAAGGTGGCCCCGCCGTTCAAGCAGGCCGAGTTCGACATCATCTACGGCCAGGGCATCAGCCGCGAGGGCAGCCTGCTGGACCTCGGCGTGGATCAGGGCTTCGTCCGCAAGGCCGGCGCCTGGTTCACGTACGAGAGCGACCAGCTCGGCCAGGGCCGGGAGAACGCGCGGAACTTCCTCCGCGACAACCCCGACCTGGCGAACGAGCTGGAGAAGAAGATCAAGGAGAAGATGGGCATCGGCCCGACCCTGGACGCCCCGGCTGACGCCACGGCCGAGGTCGATGTCGACTTCTGATCGACCCCCCGCGAGTGGCAGCGTCCCCCGGCCCTCTCAAGGTGCCGACGACGCTGCCCCCGCGGCGCTGTCTTTACCCCACGAAGAACGCCTGGCCCTGGCCCGCAAACTCCTGGCCCAAGGCCCACCCTCCGAGAACACTCCCAAACCAGCCACCACCCGAGCATCGGGTGCCGGGTCTTCCCGTCGCGGTCGTAACAACACCCCTGACCGCGACGAACCCTCCGGCGACGGCGGCGTTAGCGCGGCGAACCGCGGCAAGTCGTCCGGTGGTTCGGGGCGGCGTTCGCCTCGGGACCGGTCCGCGTACGGTGCCGGGGTTGCTGCGCCGATAGCCGACGAACAGCGCGCCGCGGAGGACGTTTCGGCTGGCGGGGATGTCTCCGGTGACGAGGGTCCTTCGAGTGAGCGTGGTCGTAGCCGGCGAAGCTCCAGGGCGGGGCGGGGTGCGGCTGCGCGGGGAGCTGATCCGTGGGGTGATCTCGACGATGAGTTCGCTGACGATCAGCCGGAGGCGGGTCGCGTACGCCGGCGGGCAGGTTCTATCAGGAGAACAGCCGGCACTTTCGATCCGTGGGATGAGCCGGAAGAGGCCACCTCGACGGCAAGTCCAGACGGCTCGTCTGGGCCTGGCTCCACGGGAGGTAGGGCATCCACCGGCTCCGGTTCCGCACGTACTCGTACGCCGGCTGAGGAATCGCGAGCTGACGATGCTCCGGGTGACGCTCACGCGGTGCGTCAACCGGGGGAGCAATCCGTACGGCGGGGGCGCTCTTCGCGCGGTTCGGGTGGTGTGCAGGCAGATCCTTGGGGTGACCTGGACGACGGCACCGCTCAAGTCCACAAACGAAACGCCACCAACCGCCTCGCCGAAGCCCGCGCCTTCGCCGACGACCTCCCAACCCCCGGCTCGTCCTCCGCCGACCACCTCCCGGCGAACCAACCTCCTCCGTCGGACCGTCCCGCCACAAGCCAACCTTCGTCGGCACGCGACGGCACGAACCAGCCTTCATCCGATCACTCCGCGACGAGCCAACCTTCGTCCGATCACTCCACAACGAGCCGACCGTTGTCGGATCATTCCGTCGCGGGTGAGCTCTCGGCCGATCGCTCCGTGACGAGCACGCCGCTGGCGGGTCGTGCGGTCGCAAGCACGACCTCGTCAGAGCGGCCTGTCGCGGGCCGACCTTCGTCCGACCGCCTCGCCACGAGTGAGCCGTCGTCGGATCGTTCCGGCACACGTAAGCAGTCATCGGATCGTTCCGGCACACGTAAGCAGTCATCGGATCGCTCCGGCACGCGTAAGCAGTCGTCGGATCGCTCCGGTACGAGTGAGCGGTCGTCGGATCGCTCCGTTGCGGGTGAGCGTTCGTCTGAAGAGTCCGTGGTGGGTAAGTCCTCGACTGAGGATTCCGTGGCGGGTCGGGGCTTGTCAGAGGGTTCGGTTTGGGGCGAAGACGAGCGGTCGAGTGGCGTGCGGTCGCGGCGTACGGCGTCTGGTCGGCGTGCCGGTGCGGCGGAGTTCCCGGCGGATGACCTGCTCGCCGACAGCACATCCGACGCGAACGACCCGTCGTCTGGGGCCGGGTCGACCTTGGCGGCGGCCCGGTCGGTGGGTGAGTCCGGGGCGGACGCGCGGGTGTGGGGTGGCGCCGGGGTGGATGAGTTGCTGGCCGGTGGGGACCTTGAGCTGGATGATGGGCAGTTGGGCAGTGGTGGTTCTGGGGTGGATGCGCCTGTAGCGGGTGTCGGTCGGGGTGGGCGTGGTCGGCGCGCGCCCGGGGGTTCTGATGAGCCGGCTCGGGTTGGTGATGGAGCTGAGGGTGGCGCTGGGGCTGGCCGCGGTGTCCGGGCCGGTCGCGGTGCTGGGGGCGGGACCGGGGCCGGCGGTGCTGGGGGTGGGGTTGTCGGGGCTGGTGGGGGGAAGAGGCGGGGTGTTGGGGGAAGAGGGTTTGGTGGGCGGCGTGGGAAGCGGCGGGGGGTGGATGGGGCCGAAGGGGTTGAGGAACCGGGGGCGGATGGGGACTCTGATCCGTATGCGGTGGCTCGGACTGTTTTGCTGGATAAGTTGACGGGGCAGCCGCGTACGCGGGCTGAGTTGGCGGGGGTGCTGGCTGAGCGGGAGATTCCGGATGAGGTGGCCGATCAGGTACTGGATCGGTTTACCGAGGTCGGGTTGATTGATGATGCGGCGTTCGCGAATGCGTGGGTGGAGTCGCGGCATCGCGGGCGTGGGTTGGGGAAGCGGGCGCTGGCGCAGGAGCTTCGGCGGCGTGGGGTTGATGATCAGCTCGCGCGGGACGCGTTGGAGGAGCTCGATCCTGAGCAGGAAGAGGACACGGCCCGGGCGCTGGTACGGCGGAAGTTGCGGTCCATGCGTTCACTCGATCGGCAGGTCGCGATGCGGCGGTTGCTGGGGATGCTGGCGCGCAAGGGGTACCCGGGTGGGATGGCGATGAGCATCATCAAAGAAGAGCTCGACGCCGGGTACGAGGAGTTTCCGCTGCTCGGTTCGTCGGGGTTGGAGCCGGAGTAGGTCGGTCGGGTTCGCGCCGCTGGAACACGGGTTGTTTGAGGTCGCTCGCGCGAGGCTGCAACACGCCAGCAGCGACTGGGTGAGTAGCCAGCCGCCCAGCTCCATCGGCGGGTACATGTCGTCGTCGATCAGGCATGTGGTGCTCGGTGCTCTGGTGCGGCCGAGTAGGTGGCTGGCTGCTGCGTGTCGAAGCCATTCCGTGGTCGCCGGGACGGTACCGAAGAACGAGTGGTGGTCCGGTCAGCGCGCGCCGGACGCGGGTGTTGCACGCTCAGCATTCGGTCGGGCTGCCCATTGACTACCCGTCGTTCGGTACCGATGGTGCAGGCAGCTGTGGTTACGCGCGCGGTGAGTACGGCGGTGGGGGTACGTTGACGGGTATGGCGGATCTGGGGGTTGTTGAGCGGGTTGTGGCGGGGTTGCCGGGGACTGAGGAGGGGGTTCGGTATGGGATGCGGACCTGGAAGGTCGGCGGTAAGGCCTATGCGTGGGAGCGGCCGTTCAGCAAGGCGGATTTGAGGCGGTTCGGGGACGAGGTGCCGCCGGCGGGGGAGATCTTGGCCTTGGTGGTGGAGGATTTGGCGGACAAGGAATCGGTGCTGGCTGCTCGGGTGGGCGATGGATTCTTCACGATTCCGCACTTTGAGGGGTTTTCGGCGGTGCTGGTGGAGTTGGGGAGAGCCTCCGAGAGTGCGTTGACCGAAGCGTTGGTTGATGCGTGGTTGGTGCATGCGCCGGCGGATGTCGCGAAGGAGTACCTGGCGAAGCGCTAGGCGTTCTGGAGGCGGGTGGCGAAGGTTCGGTAGGCGGCGCGGAAGGTTGGCGGCGCCTCCAAGAGTTTGAAGTCGGCGTCGATGAAGGCGAGGCTTTGGAGGAGCCATTGCCAGGTGTCCAGGGCGAGGGTGACGCGGGTGCGAGTGGGCGTGACGGATTCGAACTCGGCGTCCAGGTACTTCAGGGTGTCGAGGACGGTGCCGATCGGTGCCTCGATCATCAGGATGATGGTCTGTTTGGCCTTGTTCAGGCCCTGGCGCAGGTACGCGGTGGCTGATTCGGCAGGTAGTGGGCGCGGTGTGTAGGACGTGTACGTACGGCGCTCGTCGCGGATGCGGTCGACCCGGAAGATCCGCCAATCGTCGCGATCGAGATCGAAGCCGAGCAGGTACCAGCGGAGCAGGTGCTGGATCTGTCGGTACGGTTCGATGTGGCGGATCGTGCGGTCGCCGCGGGCGTTCTCGTACGCGAAGGAGATGGTCTCGGACTGGGCGATCGCGTCGGCGAGCAGGCCGAGTTGGTCGGCGGTGACGCGGGGCGCGGGCTGGCGGCTGGTTTCCAGGCTCGATCGGAGTGAAACGGCCCGGCCGCGGAGGTGACTGGGCAGGAATTGGTCGAGTTTGCCGTACGCGCGCAGCGCCGCGTCGTCGATCCCGTCGCCGGACGCGGCGCCGACCGAGGCGAGGGAGGCCAGCGCGAGCAAAGTCGCGACCGCCTCGTCGTCGTCCAGTACGAGCGGCGGCATCGTGCGGCCGGCGGTCAACCGGTAGTACCCGCCTGGGCCGGGCTGGGTCTCGACCGGGTAGCCGTAGCCGCGGAGGCGGTCGACGTCGCGGCGGAGCGTACGGGCGCTGACGTCGAGGCGGCGCGTGAGTTCGTCGCTGCTGAACGACCGGCCGGTCTGCAGGGCAGACAGCAGTGCCAGCATCCGCGCGGTCACATCTGCCATCCGTCCATGATGCCAAGAAATGCGGTCAAGATCCGGCCACATCTCTGCGTACGGTCGGGTGATGACCAATCGGAGCATCACTGTGCGTGGCGCGCGGACCAACAATCTGGCCGGGCTCGACCTTGCCGTACCGCGGAATCAGCTGGTCGTGTTCGTCGGCCGGTCCGGGTCGGGGAAGTCGTCGCTGGTGTTCGACACGATCGCGGCGGAGGCGGGGTACCAGTTGAACGAGACGTTCCCGCCGTTCGCGCGCAACCGGTTGCCGAAATGGTCGCGGCCCGACGTCGAGCATATCGACGGGATCACCCCGGTGATCGTGATCGACCAGCGCCGGATCGGCGGCAACGCGCGGTCGACGGTCGGGACGGTCACCGACGCGTGGACGTACCTGCGGCTGCTGTTCTCCCGGCTGAGCGAACCGTACGTCGGCGAATCGACACACTTCTCCTTCAACGATCCGGCCGGGATGTGCCCGGTCTGCTCGGGGCTGGGCGAGGTCGTGGTGAGCGCGGTCGACCGGTTTCTCGATCCGGACAAGTCGCTCGCCGACGGTGCCGTGCGCCTGCCGGGCTTCGGAAACGGGGCGTACTGGTACCGGCAGTACGCGAACCTCGGCACCTTCGACGTACGCAGACCCATCCGCGACTGGCCGGACAACGAGCGAGAAGCCCTCTTGTACGGCGGGGAGGCCGTCGCCGCGCTCGGATGGAACCTCCCCAAGGATTATGAAGGCATCGTCGAGCGCTTCGAACGGATCTACTTGCACACTTCGGACAACTTGTCCGAGAGAAAACAGCAGACGATCCGGAAATTCACCCGCGCGTCGACGTGCCCCGAATGCGCGGGGGACCGGCTGACCAAGGCCGCGCGGACGGTGACGGTCGCGGGCCGCACGATCGGCGAGTTGGCGCGGCTCGAACTCACCGAGTTGCTGGAGTTCGTCCGGACGATCGACGCGCCGGCCGTAGCGCCCGCGGTGACCGCGTTGACGGCGCGGCTGGACGCGATGGTCACGATCGGCCTCGGGTACTTGCACCTCGGCCGGGCGACGACCACGTTGTCCGGCGGCGAGTCGCAGCGGATCAAGAGCGTGAAGCACCTCGGGTCGAGCCTGACCGAGATGACGTACGTGGTCGACGAGCCGACCGTCGGACTGCATCCGACCGACGTCGAGTCGATGATCGAGTTGCTCGAACGGCTGCGTGACAACGGAAACAGCGTGCTCGTCGTCGAACATGATCCAGCGGTGATGCGGCACGCCGACCAGATCATCGAGATCGGTCCGGGCGCCGGCGCGGACGGTGGCCGGCTGGTGTTTCAAGGCACGTACGGCGAGTTGGCGCGGGCCGGTACGCCGACGGCGACTGCGCTGACGGAGCAGCGGCCGATCAAACGTACGCCGCGTCCGCCGACCGGTTCGCTGACGATCAAGGGGGCCGATCGCAACAATCTTCAGCGGCTGACGGTGGAGGTGCCCACCGGCGTACTGACCGTACTGACGGGAGTCGCGGGATCGGGAAAGTCGAGCCTCGCGCAGGAACTGGTCGCGCAGCACGAGGCGACCGTGATCGATCAGAAGCCGGTGAGTGTGAGTCGAAGGTCGACGCCGATCACGTACACCGGGATCGCGCCCGCGATTCGCAATCTGTTTGCCCGGAGCAACAATGTGGACGCGCGGCTGTTCAGCGCGAACTCGGCCGGCGCCTGCCCGGAGTGCAAGGGGCTCGGGATCATCTACACCGACTTGGCATTCATGGAGGGGCAGGAGATTGTTTGCGAGGTTTGTCACGGGCAGCGGTTCACGCCGGAGGTTCTCGCGTACACGGTGAACGGGCACTCGATCGCGGACGTCGACGCGTTGACGATCGAAGAGGCGATCGGGGAGCTTCCGGACGCGAGCATCGATCGTGGGCTGCGGCAGCTCGCGGCGGTCGGGCTCGGGTACCTGCGGCTGGGGCAGTCGCTGAACACGTTGTCAGGTGGTGAGTGTCAGCGGGTCAAGATCGCGAAGGAGTTGCGGGCGGCGGGGCGTGCGACGACGTACGTCCTGGACGAGCCGACGACGGGGCTGCATCTGGATGACACGGGCACTTTGCTCGGCGTGCTCGATCGGCTGGTAGAGCGCGGGCACACGGTCGTTGTCGTGGAGCATGATCTCGCGGTCGTACGGCAGGCCGACTGGCTGATCGACCTCGGTCCGGGGCCTGGCCGGCACGGTGGGCGGGTGCTTTTCGAGGGGTACGTGGCGGCCTACACGGAGCGGGATACGCCGACGAGCCGGGCTCTTCGTCACGGAGCGTGACATGGATTCGGGGGTGCCGAGCGGCGAGGGGCGTTGACGGGTGCGGTGTGACGGTGTGTTATCCCAGGTAGGACCGGTATTTGGGCCGGTCCGTAGGCTGGAATTTTTCCGTCGATCCGCCCCAGACACACCGCGGAGGGTGCCATGAACGATTTCCAGGAACAGGCGAAGAACTGGCTCCGGAATGTCGTCAAGCAGAACCCGGACAAGATCAAGGCCGGCGTCGAGAAGGCGGGCGACCTGATCGACAAGCAGACCGGCGGGAAGTACGCGGAGAGGGTCGACGCGGTCCAGCAGAAGGTCGGCAGCTTCGTGGACAAGCAGACCGGGGAGCCGGCGCAGACCTCCGGCGAAGGCACTCCTGGGGATACCACCTCCGACTCCGCGACCGCTGGGACGGCGGAGAGCGCGCAGTCCGACGGTCCCGCGGAGGCGGGACAGCAGGCGGGGAGCTCCGGCGCGGAGAGCGCGGCGGAGGGTGCGAGTCAGGAAACCCCCGCGACCGGTTCGGTTGTCGGCGGCGACGCGCCTGACCCGGCCGCTCAGCCGGACAGTTCGGCGGGCTCGAGTGCGCAGGGGACAGGGGCCGGCAGCACAGCCACCGGCCAGTAGCAACAGCAAGACCACTGCCCGGCACCAGCTGGTAACAGCTGGGCCGGGCTGGCTGCTGTTCTACGCGAGGTGGGAAGAGGCGGCACCCGGGTGCGGGCTTGTGATCTGGAGTGGACCAGAGTTTGGGTGGTCTTATCGGGGATCGGGGCTGGTGTGGGTGAGTGTCCGTCTTGACCGGGTGGGGGGCCGCGCCTAGCCTCGGGATCAAGAAAGGGATGGACCAAGTGCTGCCGGTCGGTGTGATCAGACCGGTCGGCTGAACGTGTAACCACGCTCAAAAGAGCTGAAGGCAGTACGACGGCGCCATACGGTGTCGTCGGATAGATGGTGCTGGTGGCGAGGCTGTACCGGAGCGTGCTGGCCCGGACACCCGTTGTCCGGCGGTGCTCGGCAAGGACAGCACACGGCGGGTACGGCAGAACACAGCCGCACACCGCGGAGTACTTCCACAGTCTCGGTACGCGTACCGAGATCTACCGAGGCGTACCGTCTTCCGCCCGTACGTGGTGAATCCCTTCGACCGATGTCACAGTCCCGCGTGGGACTCTATGGAGAGGGGACGCCGATGACAGAGATGTCCGTTGGCCTGGCCCTGATCGGCTTGCTGATCGCCGGACTGCTGGCTTGGATCGGCCTGACTCTCTCCCGTCGCAAGGCTGTCGGCACGACGGCCGCACAGGACGCAGTCCAGCACCAGGCCGAGCAGCTGCACCAAGCGGAGCAGCTGCGCCAGGCGGAGCAATTGCGGCAGACCGAGCAGCTTCGCCAGGTGGAGCAGGCGCGGCAGGCGGAAGAGCACGCTGCCGTACTACGGGCCCGGGCCGAGGCCGCCGAGCAGCGGGCCGAGGAGATTCGCCGGGGCGCTGAGGACCGAGCGTCCGAAGTACGCCGGGATGCCGAGCAGCGCGCTTCCGAGGTACGCCGCGAAGCCGAAGCGGAGGCGCAGTCGATCCGGGACGACCTGCGGGAGCAGCGGCTCGAGATGGAGCGCCGCGAGCACCGGCTGACCGAACGCGAGGAGCGGCTCGACGAGCAGCACCGCGGGATCGAGGAGCGGCAGCTCGACCTGACCGCGCAGCTGGCCGAGCTGGACCGGCGCCGGAGCGAGATCAAGGACCTCGAGGACGAGCGCCGCCGCATCCTCGA
This sequence comes from Kribbella hippodromi, assembly GCF_039531045.1. Taxonomy (NCBI): domain Bacteria; kingdom Bacillati; phylum Actinomycetota; class Actinomycetes; order Propionibacteriales; family Kribbellaceae; genus Kribbella; species Kribbella hippodromi. The sequence continues at coordinate 306,153 of NZ_BAAAPH010000002.1, forward strand.
AGGCGTCGCGAACCTGACCACCGAGCAGGCGAAGGCCGAGCTGGTCGCCGCGATCGAGGCGGAGGCCAAGCGGCACGCGCACACGATCGTCCGCGACATCGAGCGGCAGGCGCAGGACGAGGGCGAGATCAAGGCCCGCAAGATCATCACCGGCGCGGTGCAGCGGCTCGCGTCGGAGCAGACAAGCGAGTCCGTCGTGTCCGTCGTGCACCTGCCCAGTGACGACATGAAGGGCCGGATCATCGGCCGCGAGGGCCGCAACATCCGGTCGTTCGAGCAGACCACCGGCGTGAACCTGATCATCGACGACACCCCGGAAGCGGTGCTGCTGTCCTGCTTCGACCCGGTCCGGCGGGAGACGGCGCGGCTGACGCTGGACTCACTCGTGCTCGACGGGCGCATCCACCCGAGCCGGATCGAGGAGATCTACGAGCGCAGCAAGGGTGAGGTCGCCGAGCTGTGCGAGCGCGCCGCCGAGGACGCGATGGCGGAGGTCGGCATCACCGATCTGCACCCGGAGCTGGTGCGTACGATGGGCCTGCTGCGCTACCGGACCTCGTACGGCCAGAACGTACTGAAGCACTTGATCGAGTCGGCGCACATCGCCGGAATGATGGCGGCCGAGCTCGGACTTGATCCGAAACTGTGCAAGCGCGGTGCGTTCCTGCACGACATCGGCAAGGCGCTGACGCACGAGTCAGAGGGCAGTCACGCGATCGTCGGGGCGGAGCTGGCCCGCAAGTACGGTGAGAACGACGATGTCGTGCATTGCATCGAGGCGCATCACAACGAGGTCGAGGTGCGTACCGTCGAGGCGGTGCTGACGCAGGCGGCGGATGCGGTCAGTGGTGGCCGTCCGGGTGCGCGGCGCGAGTCGTTGGAGGCGTACGTGCAGCGGCTCGAACGGCTTGAGGAGATCGCGATGCACCACGACGGGGTGGAGAAGGTGTTCGCGATGCAGGCCGGCCGAGAGATCCGGGTGATGGTGCTGCCGGATGCTGTCGACGACATCGCCGCGCAGGTGATGGCCCGCGACATCGCGAAACAGGTCGAGGAAGAGCTCACGTACCCGGGTCAGATCCGCGTCACCGTCGTCCGCGAATCCCGCGCCACCGAGGTCGCGAAGTAAGCCGCTAACTGGGTCGAACCTCGGCGGATGCTCGCAGCGTAGTCAGGACACGGTTGCGGGGGAGGCCGTGAAGGTGTTGCAGGCCGATGGGGCGGCGGCGTCGAAGCCGCGGCGGGTCCAGCGGCTGTGGTTCTTGCTGGAGCCGTGGTCGCGCTGCGTACCCCACTCGTCGCCGCGATGGCTGATGGCCCAGCGCCACCGCTCCCGCCACGCCCCACTCACGGGGAAGAAGCTGCGGTCCGCGCCAAGGTAGGCGCCGCTGAGGCAGGACGCCTGCAGCTCCAGCCGCCGGCTCTCCTGCAGCGGTGCGTCCACGCCGTTCAAGTAGTTCGAACGGATGGAGGACGCAGCACTGATCCCGGTCAGCTTCTGGATGTGATGCGCGTACTCGTGCGCGGCCAAATGCGCCATCGTCGCCCGCGTCCAGAGCTTGTCGGACTTCCGGTAGTTCTTGATGTCGAAGTCGGCGCTCATCGAAATCGTGCCCTGCCCGCAGTACGCGGCCGAGTCCTGTACGGAACACAGCGTGCGGGTCTTGCCCGTGAACACTTCGAGCCGAACCGGCTGAAAGGTGAATCCGGCCTTCTCGACCACCGGCTTCCACGCCTTGTCCAGGCAGCGGAGGAACTCGGTGTAGTACTTGCGGACGTTCGCCACCGAGGTCGGGCGAACCGCGGGCTCCTTGCAGCGCGACGCCGGCAACCGGCCGACGCGGTAGAGCGGATTCTGGGCGAGGAGCCGCTGCTGCTTCGCCAGCGCCTGCGCGGTCGAGTCGATTGTCGGCGTGGTTCGGGTAGGGCTGGGAGTTGTGACCGCCGGAGAAGGTGACGCTGACTGTGACGGTGAGGACGTGACAGTAGGTGGCCGGTCGACGCTCCCGCCACCGGCCTGACCACCGGCCTTGCCGACGAGGCCGCACCCGGCCGTGCCCAGCAGGACCGCAACAAACCCAACAACCCCAACAACCACTGCCCGCGCATTCACGCCCGGCAGCCTAACCGCACCCAAGGCCGTCCGAGCCCCAGACCGTCCGAGCCCCAGACCGTCCGAGCCCCAGACCGTCCGAGCCAACGAGTGTCCGACCCCGAGGCTGTCCGGCCGGCGAGGAGCGCTTACTACCGCGGACCGTGGTGCGGGCGGGGCTCCTGCGGGCGGTGCGGCGTGACGTCGATCGGCTCGTCCGCGACGCGCTCCTTGGGCGCCGTCCGGTACTGGCGCTCGATCTCGGGGTCGATGGTCGCCGGCGCGCCGCGGCGAGGGGTGTTGGCCAGGCGGTACGACAGCCAGATACCGGCCGCGCCGCCGAGCATGATGATGATGCCGAGCGCGGTCAGGTTCACCGCGCTGATCCGGTCACGGACGGCGAAGGCGAGGATTGCGCCGATCACGATGACAGTGATTCCGGCCCCGATCCGCATGACTGCTCCCTCCGGTTGCTGGGCGGCCAGGTTGCTCAACGGCCGGCTACTGGGCGGAAGGGTTCATTACACCCCGTGCCCATCGGCGGGTCCGGATATGCGTCAGCGGAAGGCGGACTGCCCGGTCAGCGCCTGGCCGATGACCAGTTGGTGGACCTCGGAGGTGCCTTCGTACGTGAGCACCGACTCCAGGTTGTTGGCGTGCCGCATGATCGGGTACTCGCCGCTGATGCCGTTCGCGGCCAGCACTGTGCGGCACTCGCGGGCGATCGCGATCGCCTCGCGGACGTTGTTCAGCTTGCCGACCGACACCTGCTCGGGCCGCAGCGTGCCCTTCTCCTTCAACCGGCCGAGGTGTACGGCAAGCAGCATGCCCTTGTTCAACTCCACCGACATGTCCGCGAGCTTCGCCTGGGTGAGCTGGTACGCGGACAGCGGCTTGTCGAAGACGATCCGCTCACCGGCGTACGCGATCGTGGTTTCCAGGCAGTCCCGCGCCGCGCCGAGCGCACCGAAGATGATCCCGAACCGGGCCTCGTTCAGGCAGCCGAGCGGGCCGGAGAGGCCGCGTGCTTCCGGCAGCATCGCGGCGGCCGGCAACCGTACGTCCTCGAGCACGAGCTCGGAGGTGACCGACGCGCGCAGCGACATCTTCTGCTTGATCTCCGGCGCGGCGAACCCGGGTGTCGAGGTCGGCACGACGAAACCGCGGACGCCGTCGTCGGTACGTGCCCAGACCACCGCGACATCCGCGACCGAACCGTTGGTGATCCACATCTTCGAGCCGTTCAGCACCCAGTCGTCACCGTCACGGCGCGCGCTCGTACGCATCCCGGCCGGGTTGGAGCCGAAGTCGGGTTCGGTCAGGCCGAAGCAGCCGATGGCCTCGCCCGCGGACATCCGGGGCAGCCATTCGGTCTGCTGCTCGTCGCTGCCGTACTTCCAGATCGCGTACATCGCCAGCGAGCCCTGCACCGACACCAGCGAACGCATGCCCGAGTCGGCCGCCTCAATCTCCAAGCAGGCCAGCCCGTACGCGACCGGGCCGAGGCCGGCGCATCCGTACCCGGTCAGGTGCATGCCCAGGAAGCCGAGCGCCCCGAGCTCCTTGGCCAGCTCGCGCGCCGGAATCGACGCGCTCTCGAACCACTCCGGCAATGAAGGCCGCAACCGCTCGTCCGCGAACCGGCGCGCGGCCGCTCGTACGTCGAGCTCCTCCTCGGTGAGCAACGAGTCGACGTCGACGAGATCCAGCGAAGCACTCATGCGCTCACGCTAGCCGGTCCGCACCCGAAGGGGCTGTGGAGCGGATCTCACTTGCTGTACCAAGGCCACCACCAGTGGCGCTTGCGCGGGTGACGGACGACCACGCTGCCGTGGCGGGCCTCGCCGGTCACCCGGAGACGTACGGCGCCGGGCCGCGGCGGGCCGGCCTTGTTCTTGGCGCTGCTGTGGTGCACGTCCACCTGGTCGAGGTCGACGATCCAGCCCTCCGGGATGACCATCACCACCGAGCTGTGTACGGCGTGGGCGTCGACGTGTACTTCGGTCCAATGCACTTGGGCGTCGGTGAAGTCCAGCTTGACGGAGGAGTGCTCCGCGATCGCAGTCAGCCGCTCCGGCACGTTCCAGGCGCCCTCGCGCTTCTGCGCACTGTGCCGGGCCCGGAGCGTCAGCTCCTGGGCACTGCCGTGGGCGACCGGTACCAGGTCTGCGGTGGCGTTGCGCAGCTCGAGCTGGGTCTTGGCGGAGTAGACCTGGGTCAGCCGCTCGTCAAGCTCCTGGAAGTCCAGCCGCCCGTCGGTGTGTGCTTCCTGGACCACGGCGGCGGCACGCTCACGGTCGTTGTCGGATGCCCGGTGACCGGGCGGCGGCTGCTCCAGACTCATGCACCAACGGTAGCGCCGCTACCGGTCCGATCAGAACGACACGACCTCCGGCGAAACCCCGGCCATACCCTGGGCCCTCAGTCGATCAGGTCAAGGAAGCGGTGGAAGACGGCCGACCACGTCTTGTCCAACTCGGCGGCGTACTGCTCCGCGTCCGCTGCGACCTGCTCTGGTACGAAGCCGAGTGAGCGCAGCCGCTCCGGTGCCCAGCGCCGTACTCGCTCCGCAGTGACCTCCGGGTGGAACTGCGTACCCCAACTGCGGCCGATGCGCAGCATCTGGTTGGTGCAGCGCTCACTGGACATCAGCAGCACCGCATCCGCCGGCAGCCGAGTGATCTGGTCCTGGTGGCTCTCCACTGCTCGCACCGTGGGCGGTAGACCTGCAAGCAGTTCGTCGTCCGCAGCGGCTGGTAGGACAGCTAGCTGGGTCACACCCTTCTCCGGGAGGCCGTGCTTACCGCGTACCTCACCACCGAAGGTGTGCGCTAGCAGCTGCCCGCCGAGACAGATCCCTAGTACTGGCACCTGACCATGTGCATTGCGCAGCAGCGCCCGCTCCGCAGGTAGCCACGGGGACCGCTCGTCCTCGTCCGGGAGCATGCCGCCGCCGAGCAGGATCAGCGCCGCATGACCGTCCACAGTCGCCGGTACCGGTTCGCCGTCCCAGGCCCGGATCACGACCGGCGCGATGCCGCGTTCGTCCAGCCAGTCGAGCAGTCTGCCGGGGCCACTGTCTTTGTCGTTCTCGACGATCAGCACGGTAGTCACTGGGCAACCGTACGGCGGCACACCGGGCACCGCCGTACCGAAGTCGCGATTCCTGGATACTGATGCACTGGGGGTGCCGATGGAGCCTGTCAGTGGATTTGTCCGTGCTGTGGTCGGAGATGTCGCCTTCATCTTCGGCAAGGGCGTCGTGAACGCGTACCTGCTCGCCCGGCGCCGCGGTGTCCCGCGCCCGCAGCTGGATGTACTAGTGCGGTCGCACGGGCAGTACGTACCCCTGTCCGTCCCTGTCGGCACTGTGCCGGCAATCGGTCGCTTGGTAGGGCTCGACGAGATCCGGCCGGCGCCGATGCTCACTGTGGAGTTCACACCGGGGGACACCGGTGCGGAGGCGCATCTCACTGCCAACAACCCGGTGCTGATCACGATCACCGATGTGAGCCACCGGGAGTACGACGCCATTGTGCTGACGACGACCCTGGGCTCAGCGGCGTACGCGCAACTCCCGCCGGGGTACTACCACGTCTCCGTAGTGGTCGTCGACGAGAAGAACGACCTGCTCCAGGCGTACGGCGCGCAGCACAACCTGCATGTGGACAAGGGCGACGACCTGATCGTTTCGCTGCCGATCCGCACTGCCGGTGTGGCTGAGATCGCCGCGGCACTGGAGACCGGACCACAGCCAGTACTCGTCGGACCTGACGGCGAGGTAGTACCGGTGCTGGACCTCGTACGCATCGGCCGCGCACCGGACTGCGATCTGATCCTGGATCGCCCCGAGATCAGTCGCCACCACGCGGAGCTGCTACGGATCGACGCGACCAGCTACGAGCTGCGCGACCTCGGCTCCACGAACGGCACCCAGCTGAACGGCCAACCGATTGACACCGCAATGGCCGGTGACGGCGACGAGATCCGGCTCGGCGGCCTGCCGTTCCGCCTGTACGTCGGCTGACCGCACCGGGATCGTCACGATCGGTGTGCACCTGGAACAATGGCGCCGTGAACTCCCGAAGTGTCGTCATTCTTGGTTCGACCGGCTCGATCGGTACCACGGCGCTCGAGCTCATCGGGCGCAACCGGGACCGCTTCCACGTCCTCGCGCTGTCCGCCGGTGGCGACAACGTCGCTCTGCTCGCGGAGCAGGCGCTGGAGTTCGGGGTCGAGGTCGTCGCGGTGGCGAAGGCGACGGTGGCGCAGGACCTGCAGCTGGCGTTCTACGCGGAGGCGCAGCGCAAGGGGTACGCGCAGGGTGAGTTCCGGATACCCAAGATCGTCACCGGGCCGGATGCTTCCAGCGAGTTGGCGGCGATGCCGTGCGACGTCGTACTGAACGGCATCAACGGTTCGGTCGGCCTGCACGCGACGTTGGCCGCGCTGGACGCCGGGAACACGCTCGCGCTGGCGAACAAGGAGTCGCTGGTGATCGGCGGCCCGATCGTCACCCGCCGGGCCAAGCCGGGCCAGATCGTCGCGGTCGACTCCGAGCACAGCGCGATCGCCCAGTGCCTGCGCGGCGGTACGCCGGATGAGGTCCGTAAGCTCCTGCTCACCGCGAGTGGCGGACCGTTCCTCGGCCGCCCGCGGAGCGAGCTGGAGAACGTGACCGTCGACGAAGCCCTGCACCATCCGAACTTCGCGATGGGCCCGGTGGTCACGATCAACTCCGCCACCTTGGTGAACAAGGGGCTGGAGCTGATCGAGGCCCACCTGCTGTTCGGGATTCCGATGGACCGGATCGACGTGGTGATCCACCGGCAGCAGGCGATCCACTCCATGGTCGAGTTCTACGACGGGTCCACGATCGCCCAGGTGGGCGTACCCACGATGACGGTGCCGATCGCGCTCGGGCTCGGCTGGCCCGACCGGATAGCGGACGCATCGCCGCCGTGGGACTGGTCCGCGGCGAGCAGCTGGACCTTCCAGCCGGTCGACGACGCGGCGTTCCCGGCGGTCGGGCTGGCCCGCGAGGCGGGTACCCGCGGCGGTACCGCGCCGGCCGTGTTCAACGCGGCGAACGAGGTCTGCGTGCAGGCGTTCCGGGACGGCCGGCTGCCGTTCCTGGCGATCGTCGACACAGTTGCCCAGGTGGTGACCGAGCACGACGTACCCTCGTATGTGGAACTGTCCGTCGACGACGTACTCGCCGCGGACGCGTGGGCCCGGCAGCGGGCGCGCGAAATCACTGACACCACGGACACCACCGACAGCAGCCAGGAGAACCAGCGAGCATGAGCGTGCTTCTCACCATCGTCGGCATCGTGCTCTTCGTCGCCGGGGTGCTGATCTCGGTCTCGTTGCACGAGCTCGGCCACATGCTCCCGGCCAAGGCGTTCGGGATGAAGGTCACGCAGTTCTTCGCCGGTTTCGGGCGGACCGTCTGGTCGGTCAAGCGCGGCGAGACCGAGTACGGGCTGAAGGCGATCCCGGCCGGTGGGTTCGTCCGGATCGTCGGCATGATGCCGCCGGCCAAGGGGCAGGACCCGACCAAGATCCGGAAGGCGAACACCGGCCCGATCCAGTCGATGATCGAGAACGCGCGCTCGGCCGAGTACGAGACGATCTCGGCCGAGGACGACGGCCGGCTCTTCTACCAGAAGGCCTGGTGGAAGAAGCTGATCGTGATGGCGTCCGGCCCGCTGGTGAACGTGGTGATCGCGTTCGTCCTGTTCGGCGGCCTCTACATGATGTACGGGACGCCGGTCGCGCAGACCACCGTCTCCACCGTCACCGACTGCGTCGTCCCGGCCAGCCAGGCTTCGGCGAACCGGAAGTGCACCGACACCGACAAGCTGTCGCCGGCCAAGGAGGCCGGCTTCCAGGTCGGCGACAAGATCCTCTCCTTCAACGGCACCCGGATCACCAGCTGGGACCAGCTCACCCCGCTGATCCGCGCCAACACCGACAAGCCCGCGACGATCGTTGTCGAGCGCAACGGCGCGCAGAAGACGCTGACCACGCACACGATCGTCAACCAGGTCCAGGAGAGCGCGACCTCGGACAAGCTGGTGTCGGTCGGCTTCCTCGGCATCTCGCCGACCGAGAAGGTGGTCCGGCAGGACTTCGGCTTCGTCGTCAACCAGATGGGCAAGCTGACCGTCGGCACCGTCCAGGCGCTCGGGAAGTTCCCGGAGAAACTGGTCGGGGTGGCGAAGTCGATCGTCGGCGGCAAGCGCGACCAGGACAGCCCGATGAGCATCGTCGGTGCCAGCCGGGTCGCCGGTGAGGTCGCGTCCAGCAGCATGACCACCGCCCAGAAGGGCGCCGCGCTGGTGTCCCTGCTGGCCGCGCTGAACCTGTTCCTTGCCCTGTTCAACTTCATCCCGCTGCTGCCGCTGGACGGCGGGCACATGCTCGGCGCGATCTGGGAGGGCATCCGGCGCGGGCTGGCCCGGTTGTTCCGCCGGCCGGACCCCGGGTACGTCGACGTCGCCAAGCTGCTCCCGATCGCGTACGTGGCGGCCAGCGTGATCGTGGTGATGGGCGTCCTGCTCGTCATCGCGGACATCGTGAACCCGATCAAACTCTTCAACGGCTGACCTCTCACCTCACACTGGTAAGGAAATATGAGCATCAACCTGGGCATGCCCGCGCTGCCGCCTCCGACCCTCGCTCCGCGCCGCAAGACCCGCCAGATCAAGGTCGGCAGTGTGCTGGTCGGCGGCGACGCGCCGGTCTCGGTGCAGTCGATGACCACGACCCCCACCAACGACGTCAACAAGACGCTGCAGCAGATCGCCGAGCTGACCGCCGCGGGTTGCGACATCGTCCGGGTCGCCTGCCCGCGCCAGGAGGACGCCGACGCGCTGGCCGAGATCGCGCAGCATTCGCAGATCCCGGTGATCGCGGACATTCACTTCCAGCCCGGGTACGTGTTCGCCGCGATCGAGGCCGGTTGTGCGGCCGTCCGGGTGAACCCGGGGAACATCCGCAAGTTCGACGACCAGGTGAAGCAGATCGCCCAGGCGGCGAAGGACCACGGTACGTCGCTGCGGATCGGCGTGAACGCGGGTTCGCTGGACAAGCGGCTGCTGGAGAAGTACGGGAAGGCGACGCCGGAGGCGCTGGTCGAGTCGGCGGTCTGGGAGGCGTCGCTGTTCGAGGAGCACGACTTCCACGACTTCAAGATCTCGGTCAAGCACAACGACCCGGTCGTGATGGTGCAGGCGTACCAGATGCTGGCCGAGCGCGGCGACTGGCCGCTGCACCTCGGCGTCACCGAGGCCGGGCCGGCGTTCCAGGGCACGATCAAGTCGTCGGTCGCGTTCGGGGCGCTGCTGTCGCAGGGGATCGGGGACACCATCCGGGTCTCGCTGTCCGCGCCGCCGGTCGAGGAGGTCAAGGTCGGGCTGCAGATCCTGCAGTCGCTGAACCTGCGCGAACGCAAGCTCGAGATCGTCTCCTGCCCGTCCTGCGGCCGCGCCCAGGTGGACGTCTACACCCTCGCCGAGCAGGTCACCGCCGGTCTCGAGGGCATGGAGGTCCCACTCCGCGTCGCCGTCATGGGCTGCGTGGTGAACGGCCCCGGCGAGGCCCGCGAAGCCGACCTCGGCGTAGCCTCCGGCAACGGCAAGGGCCAGATCTTCGTCAAGGGCGAGGTCATCAAAACGGTCCCGGAATCCGCCATCGTCGAAACCCTGATCGAAGAAGCGATGCGCATCGCCGAGACAATGGAAACCCCCACCGACCCCGGCCAACCCACCGTCACAGTCAGCTGAACTGCACCAAGTTGCCGGCCGCGATGGTGCAGTTGAACGCCAGATAACTGCACCATCAGCAACGCTTTCTTGGTGTACCCTGGGTGCTATGACGCGCATCTCGGTAGACGTGAACGATGAGTGGCTGGAGGCTGCCCGCGCCGAGCTGGGCACCGAAAGCAAGGTCGAAACCATCAACGCCGCCCTCCACGAGCTCGCCCGGCGGAAGCGGGCAAAGGATCTGATCGCGACTCTAGACGAGATCGAGCTCGATCTGAGCGGGTCGGCCGACGCGTGGCGCTACGGCGGCCGCGACCTCAGCAGGCTGGTGGAAGAGGCTCGAGAGGATCGCATCGCATGATGGCCGGCGCCGCCTACGTGGTGGACACCTCGGTGGTCGTCCTCCGCGGGCGCGACGAATCGGTCCGGCATCGCTTCGACACCTTGCTTATCGAGGGCCGGATCGTGCTGTGCCAGATGGTGCTTCTCGAATGCCTGAACAACGCGCCGGACCCGAAGTCGTACGAGCGAATGTGGGCAAACCTGCACGGGCAGCGGTGGCAAGACGTCGACGCAGAGGCGATGGACCGGGCCCTCGATGTGCACCGCATGCTTGCGAAGAAGAGTCAGCACCGGGGGTTCCGGCTGCCTGATCTGATCATCGCGGCGACCGCCGAGTTGGCTGGGTTGACCGTGTTGCACTACGACGAGGACTACGACCGGATTGCAAAGGTTACCGGGCAGGCTGTCGAGTGGGTTGTGCCGAAGGGGTCGCTCTGACGGTGGCTGAGTATTTGGTGGTTAGTGCGGTTGCTGGGGAGGCTCGGTATGTGCCGGCGGGGGTGCCGGTGGTGGTTACCGGGGTGGGGAAGACGGCGGCCGCGGTGGCGGTCAGTCGGGCGTTGGCGGGGCGGGATACTGCGGATCTCGTGGTGCTGAACGTTGGTACTACTGGCGCGCTGCGCGACGGGCTTGCCGGGCTGTACTTTCCGAGCACCGTGATCAATCACGACGTGAACGGCGACGCGCTGCGGGCGATCGGGCTTGATCCGCGGGAGGAGCTGGCGGTCGACGGTGGTGATGGGACGGTGCTGGCGTCGGGGGATGTGTTCGTCACGGACCCGGCGGTGCGGGCGCGGCTGGCGGAGCGGGCGCATCTCGTCGACATGGAGGCGTACGCGGTTGTGTATGCCTGTCGCGAGCATGGCGTACCGGTGAGAGTGATCAAGCACGTGTCCGACGCCGCCGACGAATCCGCGCTGGACTGGCCCGGTCAGGTCGACGCCAGCGCGAAGGTGCTGGGGGAGTGGGTGGCCGGCTACATCCGCTGACTGGCCGTATCCTGGCTTGACCTTGACCCTGGGGGCAAGGTTTAGCGTCGGGGTGAAGGAGGCGGGATGCGGATCGGTGATCTGGCGGCCGCGGCCGGTGTGACGGTCAAAGCGGTGCGGTACTACGAGTCGCAGGGGCTGCTCAAGCCCCGGCGGGAGTCCAACGGGTACCGGGCGTACGAGTCGGACGACGTACTGGTCGTACGCGAGGTGAAAGCGTTGCTGAGCCTCGGACTGACGGCTGAACAGACGTACCCGTTCATCGAGTGTTTGCGCGCCGGGAACGACCGCGCGGACGTCTGCCCGGCGTCGCTGACCGCGTACCGGACCCGGATCGCCGAAGTGGACGACCGGATCGCGGAGCTGACCGCGCTGCGATCCCGGCTGACCGGCCTCCTGACCGATGCCGAGAGCTGGAGGAGAACCAACCATGACTGACCTGCGCGCCGTCGACGAGGCCACCTTCGACGAGGTGGTGCTGCGCTCCGGCAAGCCCGTCCTGGTCGATTTCTGGGCCGAGTGGTGCCCGCCGTGCCACCAGATCGCGCCCGTACTCGCCCAGATCGGTGCCGAGCGCAAGGACCAGCTGACCGTGGTGAAGCTGAACGCCGACGAACACCCGGCGATCGCCGCCCGCTACCGGGTGATGGCGATGCCGACCCTCATCCTGTTCCACCACGGCGAGATGATCTGGGCAGTGGTCGGCGCCCGCCCCAAGGCCAGACTCCTCAAGGAACTGGACGACGCCCTACTTGCTGCTGTTTAGTACGGCGACTCGGCCGGCGTCCGCGTTCATTCGCAGGCGCCGGCCGCTTACGTCGTACTGATATTCACAGCGCCGTCTGCTGATGGAACGCCACCAGCCACTTACCGCCGGCCTTCGTCCACACGGTGCTCGCGTACGACGGGAACTGCTGTTCGTTGCCATCCACAACGACCGTGACCTCGACGTGGTACGTGACGATCGCCGTGTTGCCGTCGACCGCGATGGTGTCGTCCCGCAAGTACTCCTGATAGAAGTCTCCGTCCCCCTCGCGATTCGCCTTCCACAACAGCTCCTCGAGCTCCAACAGCTCTCCGCCCCCTATCGTCGCCGCCCCCTAGGGCAGCCCCAGTCCTAGTCGACGAACTTGTACAACTCGACGAGAACGCCGTGCGGGCATCGCACCGGCCTTCACCTCCGCATATCCCTCACTCGCGGCACCGGAGACTTCGAGCCCGAGGACACCGGAGAAGAAGTCGGCGAGGTCCTGGTTCTTCTCCCGGGTGTCGGTGAGCAGCCCGAGGTGATCGAAGCGAAGGTTCATCGCAACTCCTGTCCGGTTGACCGCCAGCTATCTAGGATGCTAGCAATATAGCCATGGTGGATGGTGGTGGCAAGAAGGTGCAGTTCAACGTGTATTTGCCGCCGGAGTTGGTGCGGCGGGTGAAGCACAAGGCGATCGACGACGGGGCGAGTCTGTCCGCGCTGGTCGAGCAGGCGCTGGCGGAGTACCTGGACAACCATGGGGAGGCCCGCGGATGAGCGTGGTGATCAGGCCGTTGCGGTTCACGACCGACGTGGACGCGATGCGTGCGTTCCTGGAGCGGCTGGGGTTGCGGTCGCGGATCGAGTCCGAGCGGGGCGGCTGGGTCGACATGCTGGCCGGCCGCGGCATGGTCGGGCTGCACGACGCCGCGACCAGTTCGACCGGCGGGAAGCCCGGGACGTCCCTGTCGTTCGAGGCGGACAACCTCGACGCGGTGCAGGACCGGCTCGAACAACTCGGGTTCGTCGACGGGACCGTGTTCGACGAGGCGTACGGGCGAGTGCTGTCGGTGACTGCCCCGGACGGCGTGGTGATCTGGATCGACCAGCGCTCCGACGACCTGTACGGGTACAAGCTGCACGACGCACGCCCCGACGACCGCTGGTCGGTCACACCAGCACTGACCGGTGCAGAGCAGCCGCCCTGGCGCCGCTTCCTCAACGGCCTCGGCCTCGAGCTGTCCGAGCTGCCCGTGCGGTTCGGGCCGGCTACTGGTCAGTTTGCGGTTGGGCTGGAGCTCACCACCACAGAGGACCTCACCGACGTACACAACCGGCTCACCGACCTGCCAGTCACCCGGACCGGCAACACCCTCCAGATCACCGACCCGGACGGTCAGCTCGTGGTGGTGCACGGATGATCGCCGTACGCCGCGCCACGCTCGCCGATGCCAACGCCGTGCGCCAGATCGGTCTGACCACCTGGCCGGTCGCGTACGCCGGGCTGGTCCCAGACGACTTCATTGCCGACGGCCTGGCCAAGTGGTGGTCACTGGAAGCCGTAGAACGGGGCATCACCGACGGCATCACGCTGGTCGCCACCGACATCACTAATGGCACAGCTAGCGCCGAAGTGGTCGGCATGGTCGGTCTGGGCAAGCAAGAGGACTTCTGGGTGATGTGGAAGCTCTACGTCCTACCTACTCACCAGAAAGCCGGTGCCGGCAAAGCACTGCTCAACGCCGCGATCGCAGCACTCCCCGAAAGTACGCCGGAGCTGCTCCTGAACGTTCTGGTCACCAACGAGAAGGCGATCGCGTTCTACCGTTCACGGGGCTTCGGCACACCACGCCGTACGCCGGACCGGGATCTCGGTGCTGATGTGACCTGGATGAGCCTTGACCTCAACAGGTGATGAAGTTGCAAGATTCCGCCCATGACTGCGGTGGCGGCCGACCGGCTGCGTGACGATCCGGACTTCCGGCGGTACTGGCTGGCGCGCGCCCTGTCGGTGACAGGGTCGATGGTGACGGCGATCGTGCTACCTGTGCTGGTGTACCGGCTCAGTGGGTCGACTGTTCTTACTGCGGTGGTCACAGCACTGGAGTCTGCGCCGTACCTGGTAGCTGGTCTGTTCGCAGGCGCACTGGCGGATCGGTGGAACCGGCGGCGCGTCATGGTCACTGCGGACACCGTTAACGCGGTACTAGTCGGATCAGTGCCAGTAGCGCATCTACTCGGCGTACTGACAGTCGCGCAGGTACTAGTAGTCGCATTCACCGTGCAAGCCGTCTACACGTTCTTCGACGGTGCGAACTTCGGGGCCTTGCCAGTGCTAGTCGGCCGAGCCCGTGTCGCACAGGCGAACTCAGCCGTCTGGACAGCCTCGAGTCTGATTGAGCTGTTCGTACCGCCTCTGACCGGTCTGTTGCTTGCAGCAGTCGATCCGGCCAGTCTGCTTGCTCTGGACGCGTTGAGTTTCGCAGCGTCGGCGTTCGCGGTCCGGGGGATCGTCAGGGCGCTGTCGGAGACTCGCGACGGCCGCCCACCACTGCGAGTCAAGGTAGTACTGCGAGACATCGGCGACGGGATCAGCTACCTGGTGCACCACGCGGGCGTACGCACCATGACCATCGTTGGCGGCGTGCAGTCGTTCACAGGCGGCGGCTTCATGTCGCTGATCGTGGTGTGGTGCGACCGCGTACTGGACATCGGTACGTCCGGACTGCGCTTCGGACTCGTCTGGGGTACGTGGGGGATCGGCGGTCTGATCGCCGCGGTGAGCCTGCCGCGACTGCTGAAGCGGATGTCGCCCGCGGCAATCACCCTGTACGCACTGCCCATGTCAGCTCTACTGGGCGTACTCACGCCACTTGCACCGCACTGGATCGTCGCTGCGCTCGCCCTACTGATCTGGGGCTCGGCGTACGTGATGGTGGTCGTCAACGCGATCTCGTACCGCCAACAGGTGACTCCGGAGCATCTCCTCGGCCGCGTCAACACAGCCGGCCGGATGCTGTCTTGGGGCGTCGGCGCGACGCTCGGCGCGGTTCTCGGTGGCGTACTCGGCACCGCGTACGGCCCGCGGACCGGGATGATGCTGATGGGGCTGTGCGGCTTCGCCGGGGTAGTGGTCGCGTGGACGTCACCACTACGCCGGATCGCGGCCGGGCACGCTGCCGAGGTCGCCTGACCGGCCCTGCTTTACCCGGAGTGGGCAAACATCCGCTAGGTTCTGCGCGTGGGCGTACGGGTTCTCGGTCCTCGCGACCTCGCGGCGGCGCGCGCGGTCATCGCTCGCGATCCGGTGGTCAATGTGTTCGTCGACAGCCTGGTGCAGGCGTCCGGACTCGACCCGCGACGCGGCGCGGAGGTCTGGGGGTACGTCGAGAAGGGTGCGCTGGAGGCCCTGTGCCACGCGGGCGGGAACATGGTGCCGGTCGGCGCCGACGATGCCGCACTGCGGGCGTTCGCCGCGTACGCGCTGCGCCGCGGGCGGAACTGTTTCCAGATCCTCGGCCAGGCCCGCGCGGTCGACCAGCTGTGGCAGATCCTCGAGCCGCAGTGGGGTCCGGCGCGTGAGGTGCGTGACGACCAGCCGTTCATGGTGATCGAGGGACTGCCGCAGATCACTCCGGATCCGCTGGTCCGGGCGGTCGAGCCGGTCGAGCTGCCGATTCTGTACCCGGCGTGCGTCGCCATGTACACGGAGGAGGTCGGCGTACCGCCGCAGACCGGGCCCGATGGAACGTTCTACCGTTCGCGGGTCGCGGAGCTGATCCGGGCCGGGCGGGCGTTCGCGCGGATCGAGGAGGGACGGGTCGTGTTCAAGGCCGAGGTCGGCTCGGTCGGGACCGGGGTGTGCCAGATCCAGGGCGTCTGGGTCGATCCGGCGTACCGCGGGCGCGGGCTGGCGGCGCCCGGGATGGCGGCCGTGGTGGAGCTGGCCCGGCAGATCGCTCCGGTGGTGACGCTGTACGTGAACGCGTTCAACCTGCCCGCGCGAGCAGCCTACGAGCGGGTCGGGTTCCGGACCGTGGAGACGTTCGCGACGATTCTGTTCTGAGATCCTGTCCGGGCCGGTGCGGAGCCCGGCCCGGTAGCGATTGGGCTGTGGATAACGTGAGACCATTGCCGCCGGACGGATATTCTCTTTGACGTCCATTGATTTTGCCCTTTGCCGCACGCCTGGAGATTCCCGTGATTCTGCGTATGTCGTCGTTGTTCCTCCGCACCCTTCGCGAGGACCCGGCGGACGCGGAGGTCCCGAGCCACAAGCTGCTCGTCCGCGCCGGTTACATCCGCCGGGCCGCACCCGGTGTCTACACCTGGTTGCCGCTCGGCCTGCGCGTGCTGCGCAACGTCGAGCGGATCGTCCGGGAAGAGATGGACGCGATCGGCGCGCAGGAGCTGGTCTTCCCGGCGTTGCTGCCGCGCGAGCCGTACGAGGCGACCGGCCGCTGGACCGAGTACGGGCCGAACATCTTCCGGCTGAAGGACCGCAAGGGCGCGGACATGCTGCTCGGCCCGACGCACGAGGAGATGTTCACCCTGGTGGTGAAGGACCTGTACTCGTCGTACAAGGACCTGCCGCTGTCGATCTACCAGATCCAGAACAAGTACCGCGACGAGGCACGGCCGCGGGCCGGCGTACTGCGCGGGCGTGAGTTCGTGATGAAGGATTCGTACTCGTTCGACGTCGACGACGAAGGGCTCGAGGCGTCGTACGAGGCGCACCGGGCCGCGTACATCAAGATCTTCGACCGGCTCGGCTTCGACTACGTGATCGTGAAGGCGATGTCCGGCGCGATGGGCGGATCGCGCTCGGAGGAGTTCCTGGCGATCGCCGAGAACGGTGAGGACACCTTCGTCCGCTCGCCGGGTGGGTACGCGGCGAACGTGGAAGCGGTCGTGGTGCCGCAGTCCGCGCCGGTGGACGCATCGGCCGTGCCGGCCGCCGAGGTCGTGGACACACCGGACACGCCGACCATCGACACCCTGGTCGACGCGCTGAACGCGAAGCACGCGCGCACCGACGGCCGGGAGTGGAACGCCGCTGACACGCTGAAGAACATACTGGTGATGCTGCTGCACCCGGACGGTACCCGCGAGCCGCTCGCGATCGGCGTGCCGGGCGACCGGGCGATCGACGAGAAGCGCCTCGGCGCCCAGGTCGAGCCGGCCGAGCTGGTCGCGTTCGACGAGGCAGACTTCGAGAAGCACCCGTCGCTGGCAAAGGGCTACATCGGCCCGGGTGTGCTCGGCAAGGACAACACCTCCGGCATCCGGTACTTGCTGGACCCGCGGGTGGCCGAGGGCTCGGCGTGGGTGACCGGCGCCAACAAGACCGGCTTCCACGTGATCAACCTGGTGCACGGGCGTGACTTCACGGCCGACGGCACGATCCAGGCGGCCGAGGTGCGCGACGGCGATCAGGCACCGGACGGTTCCGGCCCGCTGGAGACCGCGCGTGGGATCGAGATGGGCCACATCTTCCAGCTCGGCCGGAAGTACGCGGAAGCTCTCGACCTGAAGGTCCTCGACCAGAACGGCAAGCTGGTCACGGTCACCATGGGCTCGTACGGCGTCGGCGTCACCCGCGCGGTCGCCGCCATCGCCGAAGGCAACCACGACGACCTCGGCCTGGTCTGGCCCCGCGAAATCGCACCCGCCGACGTACACCTCGTTGCCACCGGCAAGGACCCCGAGATCTTCACCAAGGCCGCCGAACTGGCCGCCGGGCTGGAGTCCCAGGGCCTGTCGGTCATCTACGACGACCGTGAAAAGGTCTCCCCGGGCGTCAAGTTCAAGGACGCCGAACTCATCGGCATCCCCACCATCGCCGTAGTAGGCAAGGGCCTAGCCGAAGGCACCATCGAAGTAAAAGACCGCCGCACCGGCACCCGCACCGACGTCCCCGTCACCGAAATCACCACCCACCTGGTAACCACAGTCCGCGCGTAACCCCTTCCACCGAACCACGCGCCCCCGCCCACCCACCGCACCACCCATCACCTCCCGCACACCGGCACCAGCTACGGACACCACCAGCCGGCACCGGCGGGTGGTGCCGGCGGCTGGCACCGGCGGCCGGTGCCAGCCGGTACCACCTGCCGGCACCGGCGGCCGGCAGCACGGTCCGTCGCCGCGTACGGCGGACACTGCCTGTGCCGGCACTGGCTCCCCCCACCACCAGGTGCCGATCCAGCCGCTAACCACATCCCCGAAGCACCTCAGCTCCCCACCCAGGCCACCCCCAGGTGGGGACCTGTCGTCTGCCCACCCCGCCCCACCCCACCCGCCCAACCCGAGCCACCCGACAACCTCCCGCCCACGCCCACCCGCTCGCGCCGGTCCACCCAAGCCGGCCCGGCGCGCCCACCTACTCGTGTCGGCCCGCCACGCCGGCCCGCTCGCGCCTGCCT